>NZ_JBHZCI010000043.1:15480-60639 GCF_042755185.1 Streptomyces sp. NPDC059166
GCCGGAACACCCCCGCGTCGGCGGGGAGGACCTGTGCGGGGTGAGGGCGCATGCCCGGATGAGCGGAACACCCCCGCGTCGGCGGGGAGGACCCGCCAAAGTGGGCAGATCCTAGGCCAAGCGCCGGAACACCCCCGCGTCGGCGGGGAGGACCTGTGCGGGGTGAGGGCGCATGCCCGGATGAGCGGAACACCCCCGCGTCGGCGGGGAGGACCCGTCCATGTAGATGCCGACGCCGCGCTGCGACGGAACACCCCCGCGTCGGCGGGGAGGACACTTCCTGACCTGCATCTTAGAAGGGGCTTTGCATTTCCATTGCCTTTGGTGCGGCAGTCATGCGGATCAGGGTAAGCCCGTCGAAGTCAGCAGGGACGCGGCGGCGAGTGCCGGCGGTTCGGACGGCGTAGCCCTGTTCGGTCGGGGCAGGGTGGACGAGGACTGCGGCGCCATTGCCCACGGTTTCGGTGACGGCTTTCCAGAGTTGGTCACGGACGCGGGCGGAGACGCTCCCGACGAAGATGCCTGGGACTACCTCGCTGGTCCAGCGGCTGAGTGCACCGCGGAGGTGATCAGGTACGGCCGTGGTGGCGATCACGAGCATGGACGGCATCATTCACCTCGGGCCGCGTAGTTGATGCCGGCAGGAAGTGCACCGGCCTGGGGGTCCCAGAGGTGGACCAGTTGTACGTCGCGCTTCTCCTGCGGTTCGTCTTCGTCGGTGGCATCCGTCGAACCCGGCGTCAGGAGGCTCTGGACGTCCCGGACGATGCGCGGGAGGAGCTTGAGGAGTCGTAGGTCTTCACGGAAGCGGCGACGGGCCTCCTGTTCGGGGTTGTCTGAGTTGTGGAGGGCGAAGGCCAAGGGAAGGGTCGTCTCGGCCTTGTAGAGGTCGGCGATGTCGTAGACGAAGGAGTGCTGCTTTCCGGTGTGGACGAATCCGAGGGCAGGCGAGAGGCCGAGTGCGAGCAGTGCGGCGTGGACGATGCCGTAGAGACAGGCGCTGGCCGCAGACAGGGCTAGGTTGACGGGGTCCTGGGAGTCCCACTGGTCAGGGTGGTAGTTGCGGCGGAAGCGGCCGATGCCGTGCTGCTGGGCGAGGATCTTGTAGAAGGCTTTCATCCGTTGTCCCTCGAGGCCTCGGAGTTGGTCGAGGGTGACGGTTTCGGGAAGTTCGGCGTCCTGGAAGCGCATGCGGTACATGCGGACGGCCACGTCGAGGCGTCGTCCGGGGTCGGACCAGCAGGCGACCTGCTGCTCCAGCCAGTGGGTCGTCAGGGAGTCGGAGAGGATGCCGGCGTAGGCGCGTACTCCGCCTGATCCGACGGAGACGACGGTGGTGCCGTGGCGGGCCAGGGTGTTCAGGGCAGGTGTGGTGATGGAGACGCCCGGACCGAGCAGGAGGCACGACAGCGCCGCGGTGGGGATGTAGACGAGGTCGGTGCGCTGGGCATCCACCTGGATCTGGGCGCAGACTCCGGTGTCGTCCTGTACGACGCGGACCATGTCCAGGTAGAGGAATGACAGGGAGTCGGCGACGCGGGGCAGCATGGCGAGGGTGGGCGAGGCGAGGCGCCGCCGGGCGTCGCCTCCCCTTCTGGGTGCGCTCATGCGGCCGGTGCGGGGGCCAGGCTGAGCAGTCCGGCTCCGTACGGCTTCCCCCGTCCGATGCCAGTCCGGACGGCGTCGTGGAGGGCGCCCGGATCGGCGACCGTCGCGGTGCCGTCGTAGCGGATCAGGCTGTGCCTCATGCCGTCGGAATCCTGCCTGCGGGGTCGGATCGGCGGCATGTTGGTGGGGGTGAGGACGTGGATCTGCAAGCCCGCGTCAGCAGCCCGGCGTAGCCACCATTGGTCGGCGTCAGCCCCGGACAGAGGCAGGATCCGACCGCGCTTGCCCCTTGCCTCCAGCGTGAGGCGCTCGCGCTTGGAGGGGTTGAGGACGATGCGGTAGCGAACAGCCAGCCCTTTGCGCAGGGCTGTGAACATGGGGGTGAGGCTCTTGATATCTGCCTTCCCGTATCCGGCTGGGAGTCGGGCCGGGTCGAGGTGGTTCGCTTGGACGAGGAGGGTGCTGGAGTTGTCGGTCTCGTCGAGGCGGTAGAGCAGGCCCGCCTGGCTGCGGGGGGAGTCGCCGAGGCCGTCGGGCACCATGCGCATCACCGTGCGGTGCATTTCGGTGGCGTCGCGTAGATCTCTCTGTACGTCGCGGCTGTGCGGATTGAGGCGGATCCGGGCGATCACCGGCTCGTCTTTCATGCGCGTTCCTCAGCGTGGGTGTAGTCGATCAGACGCGTGAGCAGGGTCTTCCGTGGTCCTGTCAGGGCGCGGCTGACCGGCTCGATGGTGCGGTAGAGACGGCGGCCGGTATGGGCCCGTCCGTGCTGGGCGAAGCTGACCGGCATGTCGTTGATCTCGATGACGTCAGCGGCTGCGCCGGGGCGGCCTTCCGGAAGGGGACTCTCCCGGAGGAACTGCACTGCGATCGTTTCCGCTTCGTGCTCACGGGGTTCCGGGGCGGTGAGCGGCACTCCGGTCAGCAGCTCCGCCTCGGGGTTGTCGACGTGGCGGCGCAGAAGGAAAGGCTCGTCGGGTGCGCATGAGCGTCGGCCCAGGTACGGCGCCCAGCAGGGGCGCCGTAGTGCTGACGCGATCTGCTCTGCCAGACGGTCGGGGGCGGTGACGGCGACGACGAAGACCGCATCGGACAGGTATTGGCGACGGGTGATGACGGCCGCGTCCTTGTTGCTGCCGCCGCTGGTGGCGGCAGTGCGTTCCTTGGGGAAGCCCCCGCCGACGGTGTGGTAATCCTCCAGGAGTATGCCGGGTCGGTCGACTCGCACCGTGAGCCGCACCTGCTCGTACTTCTTGAGGCCGGCGACGTCGGCGCGGGTGATGCCTTCAGCCGCGGCGAACATCCCCACGAGTGCAGAACGAGTCGGGAAGAAGGCGGTCTCCCGCACTGGGGTGAACGCCGAGCGTTCACCCCAGGACTGCAGGGGACCGGCCAGGCGCAGCAGCAGTCCACTCACTGCTGGGCTCCCGCGACCGTGCTGTCGACGGCGCTGATCGCGGCCTCGACGGCGGCCTCGACGAGTTGGTGGTAGGAATCGTGGGCGGCGCCGAGTCCCGCGGGCTTCTCCTGCGGGTCGATGACCGTGTGCCCGTGGAAGGGGCGGTAGCGGTCGCCAGTGAGCCGGTTGATGTTGACGGTGTACGTGTCGAGCGCCTGGCGGGACGGCTTGGAGAAGCCTCCTTGCCGGTCGGCGGTCACGGGAGTTTCGAAGGCGGCGGCCAGCGACAGCGGTCGGTGCTCACGCACCGCCAGGTATGCGAAGTCCGGCAGTGTGTGCGGTGCTGTCGAGTTCTTCTTGGCCTGCGGCAACGACATCAGGAAGTGCTCGGCGAACGAGGTCAGTACCGTGCGGGCGGCCTTGGCGTCGCCCTCGAGGTTCTTCAGCAGGTCGGTGACGTTTACGGTCGCGTACCGGTAGAAGACGCCGGCGGCGAATTCGGCGGTGTCCAGGTGTCCGCTGCCGGTCTCGGACTCCCCCAGCCAGTCGTCGACCGCGGTGAAGTAATCTCGCTGCGGCTCCGCTGCGTGCGTGGTGAAGGCGTGCGCGACCTGCGCGGCGCCGTCGACGTTGGCGTCCGGTAGCTCGGCGAGCATGCGGCCCAGCAAGCTGATGGAGGCGGTGCGCCGCTTGAGGATCTTCTCGATCGTGTTCGGGGGCAGTACTTGCGGGGCCTTGCTGCCCTTCTTGGCGCTCGCGGTCTTCGCCATGGCGGCCTCCAGTGCATCGCGGTGCTCAGCACATACAGTGGCGAGTTCCTCGATGGCCGCCTCCGGAAGGAACAGCAGCACCGAGGTATGACCGGCGGCCTCCAGACCAATGCCCTTCTTGCCGGCGCTCACCGCCACCTGGGCTCCTGCGAACTCGGCCAGGTCGGTGGGCCAGTCCGCCCGCTCGAGCGCCTGCTGCACCTTCGCCGGCACGAGACGGGTTCGGGCCGCCTTCTCCCCGAGGTCCTGCTCCACACCAAGGCGGATGGGCCGCTTCCAGGACTGGCTGGAAACTCGGATACGCAGCGCGTCGCCATAGCGCACCTGCTTCGGAGACCCGAGGTCATCGCGGTTCAGGTTCGCCACCGGCACCGACTGCAGGGCGTTCAGGTCCAGGTACAGAGTCATCGCTCGTTCTCCTCGGGAAGATCGATGGTGGGGTCGGTGAGACCGGGGTGGCTGGAGCGACGGAAGTACTGGTCGAGCCAGCGGGTGGCTGTGGAGTCGCGGTCCTGGGTCCACCAGGACAGGTCCTTCAGCAGGACCGCCCAGTCGACCGCGATGCCACCGCTCAGGAGTTGCCGTGTCAGGGACGGGAGCGTCCGGTGAACCGCATCGCTGCTCTGCCGGGAGATCAGGTGCAAGGCGCTCTCCGCCGTGCCCGGCTTCATGACGTCCTTCCTGACGGCCTCGCCGAGCGCGGAGCCCAGGTTCGGGCGCAGATACCAGGCTGTGGCCGAGGTGTTGGCCAGCTCGGTCTGCCGGGCGACGCGCGGGCGCGCCGCGATCAGCGAGGTCACCCCGTAGTAGGCCCGGCGGGTATCCGGGTAGCTGACGTCGTCGTGCCGGTGAAGCCAGGGGACGAGGTATCGGTGCATGTAGTTGCACCGCTCGACCGGCAAGCCCAGACCTCTGCGCAGCTCGGCACGGGTGCGGTTGTCCTGACACAGGTCGTGGACATGGGAGATGAACCTGTCGTGTTTCGGCGGCGCGGCGGCCACCGTGGAATCGGTCATGAGGCATCCCTGGCGCGGGGAATGGGTGAGATCGCCGACATGCGGTCGGCGTGCACTGGAAGGCTGTGGCCG
The DNA here is from genome assembly GCF_042755185.1 of Streptomyces sp. NPDC059166. NCBI lineage: Bacteria > Bacillati > Actinomycetota > Actinomycetes > Kitasatosporales > Streptomycetaceae > Streptomyces > Streptomyces sp. NPDC059166. Next base: position 20,349 of record NZ_JBHZCI010000043.1, read on the forward strand.
GCTCAGCCGGCTTTGGGGATCAGGAGCGCGTGGAGCATGGAGCGCGCGCGGTGGCGGGCGCGCGCCACCCTGATGTCTGCCCGGCTGGACGGGCCGATCGCCTCGTCCAGCGCCGACAAGGCCGCATGGACGAACGGTTCCAGGGGGCGGTCCGTCCGCCGCTCAGACTTGGTCAGCTGCCAGAACTCGGTCTCGGCCTTCGGCCAGTACCGGGTCAGGGCGACTGAGGCCCAGGGGCCGGGTTTACGGGCATCAAGTTTGACCTTCGCCTTCGGCGAGGGATCGACGTGAGAATCCGTGGCAACCTTCCAGGCGACCCTGGCAGCGAAATCCAGCCGGTCGCTCACGTCTTCCGCTGAGCCATGGCAGCGCTGGATGTGGTGCGCCATCCCCTCATCGTTCTCCTCCAGCCAGCTCAGGACCCGAGGAGTTGTCGACGCGAACCAGACGCTGTCCTTCTGCTGGCCGTCCTGATCGAAACCGTAGGCGCGTACGCGCAGCGTAGACAGCAGCTTCTTCGGGAGTGCGCCAAGAGCAGGCGGCCTCTGGGTGTCCTGCCGGTCGTCCTTGAGCAGCAGGGCGTCCAGATCACGCCACAGCGCACGGGCACCGTCGGCCTCACGAGGCTGAAAGTTCCCGTCCTTGCGCCGTTCGAGGATCTGGTAGGGGTCCCGCACCACTTGGGGCTGTGCGTGCGTGGACCAGGTGATGTACGCGTTCGTCACCTGCCGACCATCCGGCGAGGGAAGGAGCAGCACCGCATGCCGGAACCGGGCTGTCAGCACCCCGCCCGGCCAGATCACCGGAGTCAGGGGCTTCAACGGGCTGAGAAGTTCCCCCTCCCACGGACAGACGTCCTCATCCTCACCGAGCTCCTCGTCCCGCAGCCTTGGTACGGCCAGGATCAGCGAGGTGAACAGGTCCTGGCCCCACGGGAAGTACGAGACCGACTTCCGCAGAGGTGCCGCATCGCTACTGCCGGTTCGGTCCTCGGTGATGCGCCGGGGTGTGCACTGGCCGGATGGCCCGAAGTAGAGCTGGGCGATCAGATGCCAGGCCGCCTCCGCGGCTGGCACGGGAACAGGAGCGGTGTCGGTGAAGTGCCCGAAAAGCACTGCACCATTGATGCCGGTGGGCCGTCCCATCACCAGCTTGTTCACACCCGACGGGTTCGGCGCGCCTTTGGCGTCCACACACTCCGTACGCAGCCGCGGGTCCTGGAGGAACGGCCGGTCCGCGTCGAACAGGTCAAACCTGCCTGACGGCACGTCCTTGTCGAAGTACCTGTCCACGGCCTCCGGATCGAATCGCTCGGCCCGTAGAACCCGTTGACGCAGATCGAGCCAGTCATCGACGTTCTCGGCGACGTCGAGGTCATCGAGACGTTCGTCTCCATCGGTGGCAACCCTGGCGGTGATCGCTGCCAGGATCCGCATCAGCCCTGCCGCTGCCGGCGGCACCGGCAGCTCCAGGTCATCGATCTCGTGGGCCTGCTTGAACAACTGCCGCAGTCCGATCCGTACCGACTCCCCAGTCAGTAATCGCACCGGAATCCACGGCTCGTCCCGCAGGTCGAACCCCCCAGACATCAAACAGCCCCCTTCGAACATGGTCAGCGCGAAGCAACACGGCAAAGCCCCCAGAGACCACTGCGTCGCGCTTCGCATTGAAGCAGCCAGCACTGACACAGGGGGCCCATTTCGTGCTGCCGTTCCAGCAGAGCACCGTTTTGTGCTGCATTCATCCAGATTAAGGAAGTTTGGAGATCGTGGGACGGAGTAGGAGGAGGGGTTCTTGATCGATTTGCGCCCTAGGCTCAGAGCCCGGCAGAACCTCCGCCCAACGCATTGGAGTTGACCCGAGGAGACCTCGCGCGCCGAGCTCCGATCGCACCCACCCCCTGCGCTTCGTCGGCACCCTGGGTGCTGGTGATCGCCATCATCGTCATCACCTTCAGGCCTGCCCCGTCCACCGTCGGGTCGTGCGTGCTTCTCTGGCTGGGGCCGGGAAGGCGTACCGCGGCTTCCCCCAGCAGCCTCGCGGCAGGCAGTGGTCTTACCGGGACGCCACCGTCCTTCCCGCCGATGCGAGGTGTTTCAGCGGGGCTGAGAACAGCTCAACGCCTTCCCCGCCGATGCGGGAGTGCTCCACGTGGGCTGCGCCCGGGTGCCTATTCGCGGACGAGGCCCAGGTCCTGATCCAGGCGCAATGCCTTGTCGCCGACCTTCACGGCCTGGGCCTTTCCTCGGCTGATCGGCTGACGGAGGACTCGAAGGTCTCCCAGCATGGGGTGCTCGGCCCATGACGTGGGCGGAGCAAAGCTCTCCGGCTCGGCGTCACGGAACCAGTCGGCGCGGACTGGGATCGTTCGGCGCATCACCTGCCGTACGGCTGCTGACGGCATCCTTCCCTCGGTGGTCGCTTCAGGCAGCGGCAACGTGCCCTCGACATCGAAGGTCAGTAGGCCGTCCTCCTGCGCGTAGGCACACAGAAGGCGTACCGAGTCCGCGCCCAGACGAGTCGACACCTCCCACTCATCCTCTTCGCCCTCCATGTCATGCAGGTCGTGGAGCTCGGCGATCTGCCGGGCACGGCGAACGGCGCACAGAGCAGCCATGCTCCGCTCTGCCGTCTCCTTGCCCTTGTGCTCTGCCCAGTTCTTCGCCTCTCGGCTGCCCGGAGCGTTCCAGGCGAAGTCCTCGCTGTCACCGTGGACAGCCTCGACCAACTCCTGCACGTCGCCCGGAATGGCGATGCCAGCCCTTTCGATTTCGGCGAGCTTTCGCGAGGTCTTGCCTAGCAGGTGCTCGGAGTACACCTCGCCCCACTGCACCGGCATCCGCCCACCGCCCGACAAGGGATCGAGGACGACGAGACGCGGCTCATCCGCCCATTCTGGCCGGCCGATGCCGTCGGGGTACCCATGGTTCTGCCAGTGCTTCTCATGCCGCCAGCAGCGACCCGCCCGCTGCAACAACAAGGAAAGGGGGGCAAGGTCACTGATGACGATGTCCGCGTCCAGGTCCAGAGACTGTTCGACGACCTGCGTAGCCACCACGATCCTCCTGGCCGGTCTCGGACCGTTTCGGCCGAGCCCCGCGGTGACATCGGCCGTACGCTCCTCCCGCACGTCTCCAGGGAAGCGGGCGTGCAACAGCTGCACATCGCCCCCCACCTCATGGGAACGACAGTCGATCTCCTCGCTGAGCTGCCGGTACGTCTCCTGCGCTTCACCAACCGTGTTGCAGACCACCAAGGCGGTACCTCCGCAACGCGTTGCGACCGGCTCCAGCAGTCGCTTGATCACCGCGATCCGGTGCGCCACCCCACCCTTGTCCCCGTGGACGACTCGCTCAACGTCCACCCTGAGCCGCATGTTGCGCATAAGCGCCTGCTCCACCTGACGAGCTCGAGACATCTGAGTGCAGCTGCCGGTCTCGCCGTCCACGTACAGCCAGCCCGGGTAAGGAGCCGGGAAGGTCCGCCGCTTCAGCGCCGTCGACTTGTGGCCTGCACCCTGTAGGTACTCCTTGATCAAACGGTCGCTGACCGAACCCGGCAACGTCGCCGACAGCAGCACGACCGGCACCCCGTAGAAGCCGAGCCAGTTCAACAACCGTCCCAGCAGCACCTGCATGTAGGGGTCGTAGGCGTGCGCCTCGTCCACGATAAAGGTCTTGTTCGAGAGAGCCAGCATGCGCAGAGCGTTGTGCCGCACAGGCAGGACAGCCATCAGCGCCTGGTCGATCGTCCCAACCGCGAACTGCGCCAGCAGCGGCCGCTTCGATCCACGCAGCCACCGCCCCGGCCGCATGTCGGCCTCCCAGCGGCCGCGCCCCGCCGGAGCCTCATCTCCGTCGCAGGTCACCACCGCCTCGCGAACCAGGCCCTCGTCGGCATAGGCACTGCTCAGCCACGCCATGCTGTGCACCAGGGTCAGCCCGGCATCCTCCCCCGACTGATTCCGCAGCGTCCTGGCAACCCGGTCGTACATCTGATCACTGGTGGCCATCGTCGGCAGCAGGAACGCGTACCCGTACGTACCGAAGATCTTCGACAGGATCCGCTCCGCCTCCAGCGCGGTCTCCGACTTACCGTCACCTGGAGCAGCCGTCACCAGCATGACGCCTCCATGCCTTCCGGCACCCGCCGCTGCGGGCAGTTCATCCATGACCGACTGCTGCAGGGGATTCGGTTCCCCCACGATTCCGTATGCCTCGGCGAAGTCCCTGCGCTTCAGGCCCACCGGCGTCAGCCCGGCCTCCCGCAGCAAGGCGACAGCGTCCGCCTGCGAGCGCCGGAAATGCTCGGTCAGTGACGGTTCAAGCTTGAGCTGACGCTTTTTCAGGTAACTCTCCTGGCTCACCAGCCAGTCCGCGAGGATCACTACCCCCGTCGCCAACACGGCTGCCGGGGCCTTGAACGCCCCAGGCGCCGCAGGAGCCCCCAGCGCGTCGTACACCGCCGTGGCGTGCGCAGCCCGCTGCCCGGCCCACGCTGCGTCACCGAGGAACGCCTTCCAGACACCGTCGTCCAGGCGGTGGAAGCGGCCGTGATGACCGCCAATAATCTCTGCCACGCGAGCCGTGGCGCGCATCTCGCCATCGTCCTCGAAACCGAGCACTTCCAGCACCTCGGCCGTGGCCGTCATGCCCGCCACGTCATGCCCGGCCCTTACGGTGGCCATCTGCTGACTGCTTACAGCCAGTTCACTGCTGAGGAACTGCGCAGCCCGCGGTGAACAGAATTGGAAGCCCGACAGCTTCCCGATGTCGTGCAGGCCGGCACACAACCCGACGAGCGCACGAGCACGATCCAGCTCCCCAGCCAGATCCATCCCTTCAGCTACACACATCCTCTGGTTGTCCGCCAGGTAGACATCCCACAGATGTAGCGCCATGGCAGCCGCATCAAGAAGATGTCTCACCAACGGGTAAGGAGGCAGTGCCGGATCCAGCCCGCGGGACTTCCCCCACACAGATTCATCCGGCACGTTCTGGCTGCACAGCACGTAGACCCCCTCCACTCGGCAACTCGGCCTCTACCCAGCAGTACAAGTAGCGCCGCTACCAAACGCAGCCAATCCAAGCACTCAGCACTGACATTGACGCCGATACTCGGATTCCGGTGGCCGTACCTCCGGGCACTTACGCGGGCATCCGCGCTCGTCTCGGCAACCCTGTCAGCCTCAGGCTGGATAAGGTGATGCCATGCGACTCCCCGAGCGCCTCACCTCATCAGGAATGGTAAAGATAATGCAAAGCCCTTCTTGAGGCGCAGGTCAGGAAGTGTCTTCCCCGCCGACGCGGGGGTGTTCCGTTCTTCATGCCGAGGCGTGCGGATTCGGTGACGTCTTCCCCGCCGACGCGGGGGTGTTCCGCTGCCGTCAGTCGGTCCAGAACTGGAGTCCGGGTCTTCCCCGCCGACGCGGGGGTGTTCCGTAGGGGGAGCCATGCAGTACAGCGAGCCGCTCGTCTTCCCCGCCGACGCGGGGGTGTTCCGTTGGACGGCACCGTGCGCGACATCGAGACGCCGTCTTCCCCGCCGACGCGGGGGTGTTCCGCAGCATGTCGTTCACGTCGGATCGCTTCGTGTGTCTTCCCCGCCGACGCGGGGGTGTTCCGCTTGGTGACGAACTGGGGCACGGTGTGGGTGTGTCTTCCCCGCCGACGCGGGGGTGTTCCGTCCCTCGGCGGCCTTGGCGGCGACTTCGAGAAGTCTTCCCCGCCGACGCGGGGGTGTTCCGCCGAGGGCGTCCAGGGTCTGGCCGAGGGTGCGGTCTTCCCCGCCGACGCGGGGGTGTTCCGCCACGCTGCCGGCGTGCTGTCCGGGCTGCCCAGTCTTCCCCGCCGACGCGGGGGTGTTCCGACAGGGGACAGCCCGCGCATGACCTTGCCGAGGTCTTCCCCGCCGACGCGGGGGTGTTCCGGCCGGGGCCTTCGGCTTGGCCGGTGCGGTGGGGTCTTCCCCGCCGACGCGGGGGTGTTCCGAGGCCGGCCGCGAGGTGCGCGGGCAGCATCTTGTCTTCCCCGCCGACGCGGGGGTGTTCCGGACTGCATGTCCTCCATGGAGCGGACCGCACGGTCTTCCCCGCCGACGCGGGGGTGTTCCGCGTGTGCTCGGGGTGTGCGGGCTCAGCTGCTGGTCTTCCCCGCCGACGCGGGGGTGTTCCGTTCTCGACGGGTGCACGGTCCTCGTTGGTGCTGTCTTCCCCGCCGACGCGGGGGTGTTCCGGTAGTGGTCGCGGAGGTCGAACTCCTCGCCGCGTCTTCCCCGCCGACGGGGGGTCCGACCACGGACATTTTCGCGGAGGTGTCGAGTCGTCTTCCCCGCCGACGCGGAGGTCCGGCTCTCATGAACCTGTCCGTGGGGAGCAGCGGCCGTCCTCTCCGCGCAAGAAGAGGTGTATGACACCGAGTAAGAGTTGCCCGCCCCGGGTCCTGTCCGCGCAAGCGCACTCACAGCCACCGAGGCCCCGTTGTGGAATCCCTCCAAAGCCGTAACACCACCTACATGGCGAGCGGTCCCGCCGCAGAGCTTTCGCGCCCGCAAACCGCCGACTGCCGGACACCAGCCTCATCCAGGCTCCAGGACACCCGTCGACATGAGCCCGGACACACATCAAGTCCAGGAGTCCAGAAACTGATGATCCATCAGAAAAGTCAGCATTGGGTCAGCATTGGTCCGGCTAGACCTGGCCACACCTGGCGACACCTGCACTTGCCGGCAGGACGCAAGCGCCCTTCATTGCAAACGTGCAAATGCGAATCACCTACAACGTGCAGGTCCAGGTCACACGCACACCACCCCCGCCCTCTGCGTGCGCAAGATCTCCTGCTCAGCGCGTACGACCCCGCGGTTTCAAGGATCCGGGCGGCAGTTCAGGAGCGGACAGGCGCCCCCCTTCATACCCGTTCACGTCCCCAAACCTGACCCCCTTCATCCAGTCCTCGCGTGCGCGACTGATATCGTCGTGCGAACCAGCGATGAAGTTCCACCACATGACGATCTCCTCCGCGAACGGCTCACCTCCGAGCAGCATGACCGCCGCGTCGGAGGTGGCGCGCAGGGGCAGTTCGGTGCGGCCGCAGCCCAGGTAGAGCATCGAACCGGGGAGGACCGGCACACCGTCCACGTCCGTTTCGCCGGACATCGCGAGCACGGCGTACTCGAAGTCCGGGTCGAGCGGCAGCCTGGCTTCCGCACCGGCGGTCAGGGACAGATCCACACCGACGATCGGGGTGTAGGTCCTGCCAGGTGAGGCCGCGCCGTCGAGCTCTCCGAGGATGACCGTGGCGGTGAGACCCGGCGCGGTGACGACCGGAAGATCGGGATGGTGCTCGAAAGCCGGCTCGACCTGCCGGTGCGCTTCGGGCAGGGCCACCCAGAGCTGAGCACCGTGCAGATACCTGGCGTGCGGCCTGGGGCTCTCCTCCGAGTGGCTGATCGCCCGGCCTGAGGTCATCAGGCCCAGTTCACGGGGGCCGATGCGCTGGAGGCTGCCCAGGCTGTCGCGGTGCAGGACCTCTCCCTCGTGGAGCCAGCTCACCGTCTGAAGCCCCATGTGCGGGTGTGGTGGCACCTGCATACCCGGCTCGTCGGCGATGTCGTCCGGACCGTAGTGATCCACGAAGGCCCATGCGCCCACCATGCGGCGCCCCAGGTTGGGCAGAAGTCTGCGCACCTCGGTGGACTCCCCGAGGCGGACACGGCGGGGGGCGAGGAGCTCGCGCACGGGTTCGGCGACGACGAAGCCGCGCCCGCCGCACACGGCGGGCGCGGCCTGTCGATCGAGATTGCTCATGGCGCCCAACCTATTCCCGCAAGGCCGTCGCGCGCCCGTTTCCACGTCGAATATTTAGTGGAATGTTTAACAACCTCTGGGTGTTCACCTCCCTGACAGGCTCTGCTGCCGAGGAGGAGAAGTGGACGAGACCTACTACGAGTTCGGTACGCCGGCGGACCGCTGGGACCGGGCCCGGATGTTCTTCGAGGCGAAGGAGTACGTCACGGCTGCCCGGATCCTGGGCGGCCTGGTGGAGGAGATGCCCGAGCAGGTCGCCCCGCGACTGCTGCTCGCCCGGGCCTACTACCACTCGGCTCGGCTCACCAGGGCCGAGGCCGAGCTGCGCGAGGTCCTGGAGCGCGATCCCGTCGAGGAGTACGCGCGGCTGATGCTCGGGCGCACCCTGGAGCGCCAGGGCCGGGACGCCGAGGCGGCACCCCATCTGCGGCTCGCACACGCGATGGCGGGCGACGTGCTGGGCACGTCCGGTGCCGGGGAGCGGCGGAGGCCGGCCTGACTCCTGACGGACCCGCAGCGTGCCGGTGGTCCGGCGGCTCGCGGACGACCGGGCCCCGCGCGGGTGGTCCGACGGTGTTCGGATGACCCGGCTGTCCGGATGTCGCCTCAGCCGGGGGCGCCGCTCCTCCGAGGTGTACCGCCCCCGGGGTGCCGCTCCTCCGAGGTGTACCGCCCCCGGGGTGCCGCACCGCCGAGGGTGTCGTTCCACCGGCGTGACACCCCGCCGTACGCCGGGAACCCCGCCGCTCCCCCGCGTCAGACGGTGGACCCGGGGTTCGCGGGGAGCACGATCGCGGTCACGGCGAACCCGTCTTCGATCAGCCACTTGCCTTCGTAGACCCTGGGCATCCCGGGCGCGGTCCGTGAGAGCTCCGCGGTGAAGGTGCCCTCGGTGAGGGGCGCCCGGGTGCGCCGGAAGGTGATGTCGGCCTCGCCGAAGTCGAGCTCGATCCGGGTGAGGGGATACCACGTCTTGAAGACGCTCTCCTTGGCGCTGAACAGCAGCCGGTCCCAGTGGATCACCGGGCCGTCCGCGTCAAGAGGCGGCCTGGCCCGCTCGGCGGGCAGCGAGATCAGGTCCCACACCCCGGACGGAAGCGGCTCGTTGGGCTCCGCGTCGATGCCGACCGCCCGCGCTTCGGTCGCTCTGGCGAGCGCTGCGGCGCGGTATCCGTCGCAGTGCGTCATGCTGCCGACGGTGCCTTCGGGCCACAGCGGTACGCCTCGCCGCCCGGACAGCACAGGCGCAGGGGGGATGCCCAGGACGGCCATCGCCCGTCGCGCGCAGACGCGCACGGACGCGAACTCGTCCCTGCGGCGTTCGACGCTAGCCTCCACCAGCCGGGCCTCCTCCGGGTACAGGCTTCCCGCGGGGGCTTCCTTCTCGTGGGTCTCCGCGCACGCGACGTACCCGGGAAGGAGGCGCTCGATCACGAGGGATCCCCCTTCGGGCTCTCGGGCTCGCCACCGGTGTACGGCAGGATCTGGCGCAACAGCCCGCGAGGGTGACCGCGCTTGCGCCATTCGCGGGGGTAGCCGATGGACACCTCCTCGAACCGGACGCCGTCGTGCCAGGTGGTACGGGGGATGTGGAGGTGCCCGTAGACGACGGCGGCGACGTTGAACCGGCGGTGCCAGTCCGCGGTGAGTTCGGTGCCGCACCACTGGGCGAACTCCGGATACCACATCACCGAGGTGGGTTCGCGCAGCAAGGGCCAGTGTCCGGCGATCACGAGGGGTACCGAGGGGTCGTGCCCGGCGAGCCGCTGTTCGGTGTACGCCACCCGCGCCCGGCACCAGTCGTCACGGGCCGGGTAGGGGTCCGGGTGCAGCAGGTATTCGTCGGTGCAGACGACGCCCGCCTCGCGGGCGCGGGCGAGCGACTCCTCCTTGGTCGTCGTCCCCGGCGCCCTGAAGGAGTAGTCGTAGAGCAGGAAGACAGGGGCTACGGCCACCGGCCCGCCCTCTCCGGACCACTGGGGATAGGGGTCCTCGGGCGTGCTCACCCCGAGTTCACGGCACACCCGTACGAGATGGTCGTACCGCGCCTGGCCGCGCAGGCGCACCGGATCCTTGTCGACCGTCCACAGTTCGTGGTTGCCGGGGGTCCACACCACGTGGGCGAATCGTCCGGCCAGCAGTTCCAGTGTCCTCTCGACCTCCTCCGCCTGTTCGGCCACGTCGCCCGCGACGATGAGCCAGTCGTCGTCCGAGGACGGGAGGAGCCGGTCCGCGATGGGCCGGTTGTCGGCGATCCCCACGTGGATATCGCTGACCGCTAGAAGGGAACTCATTGTTCGAATTTATCGTCTCGCCGCCGTCTTCGGAGCCGAGGTCTCGACATGCCCGCCGTTCGGTCCCCCAGGATGATTGGCTCAGCACGTCGGGGGAATACGGCGACAGCGCCGCCGGGGCCATCCGGAGCCGCAGGGTCCGGTGGTGCGGGACGGAACAGGCGCGCCGGATCGCGCACGCCACGGACGGAAGGACCGCAGATGCCCATCGCCACCTACGACCTCGTCGCCCTCGACTGTCCGGACCCGGCCTCCCTCGCCGCGTTCTACCAGGGTGTGCTGGGCGGTGAGATCAAGAATTCGGACGAGGACTGGTACGTGCTGCACCTGCCCGGCAACGCGAGGATCGCCTTCCAGCGAGCGACGGACCACCGGCCACCGGAGTGGCCCCGGGGGGACCGTAATTCACAGCAGGCGCACCTGGACTTCGACGTGACGGACATCGGCCCGGCCGAGAAGGAGGTTCTGGCGCTGGGCGCGACGCCGCTCGACCTCGACGACCAGGGCGGCGGGCGCCCGTTCCGCGTGTACGCGGATCCGGCGGGGCACCCCTTCTGCCTCTGCTGGGAGTGACCCCCGTCGGGAGGCCGGCGCGATGCCGGCGTCCCCTCGGTCACAGGCGTCACAGGAATGGCAGGCGTCACCGGAGTCACAGACTTCGGAGGCGGGTCCCCTCCCAGGTTGTCGCCGGCCGGCCTGCCCGGTTTCCGGCATTCCCTCGCGGTGGGGCGCATCGGGGGCACGCGCTTCTACGCGCGTGCCCCCGATGCGCCGTTGCCTCCCGCATGGAGGGCGAGCGGTGGGGAATGCCTCTCCCATTCGCCCCTGAAGGCCGATTCGGGGGCCGTGGAAAGGGCGGACATCATGGCGGATTCCATCGAACCTGGTGGGCCTGCACTCGTGGCGACGTTCTGCGGTCAGTGCAACTGCGGTTGCCCCCAGCTGTTCGTGGACGAGGCCGCGTCCCCGGACCGCAGGATCGTGATCACGGACGACTTCGGCCAGCGGGTGCAGATGAGCGCCGACCAGTTCGGTTCGATCGTCGAGGAGGCCAAGGCAGGCAACCTGGATCCGGTGGTGGCGGGGCACGTGGTGCCCGCAGGGGCCTGACGGGCGGCCGCACGCGTCAAGTGCGGCCGCCCGCGGTCCCGCGGGCGGGTGTTCCTGACCTCAGGTGACACCCGCGGAGCTTGTGGGCGGTCCGTGTTCCGGACCGCCCACAAGCCTGCCTCACCGGCTCACGCCTGCACGAGCGGGAGTCCGGCGAGCGGGCGGTCGAGGCTGTCCTGGGCCGCGCGCCGGACCTGTCCGTCCGGGTCCTCGAGCGACGCCATCAGCATGCGCAGCGCTCTCGCCACGTGTGAACGGACGGTTCCGGCGGGGCAGCCGACGACCATGACGGCCTCGGCGTAGAGGGATCGCAGGATCCGGGCGGGTACGAAAGCCTCGCGACGGCCCGGCTGTACCGCCGACAGCAGATCGGCGAGCAGGATCCCCATGTCGAGGCCCGGCACGTGGGGTGACTGGGTCCGCTCCGCTGCGCGCTGCCGGTCGTCACGTCGTAAAGCCGTGGCCGGGCGGCCGCTCGGCGAAGGCTGTCAGCGACGGTGCGGCGGGCGATGGCCAGGAGCCGGGGTGCGCGCGAAGGACGTGCCTTCGACGCCGGTCAGGGCGGTGAACGCCCGGAGCAGGACTTCCCTGGGTGAGGTCGTCGGCGGCCTGGGGTCCGCGCTGCTGAGGAAGGCGACGGACCGGCGGACGTCGTGACGGAGCGCTCGTACGAGGCGGTCGGCCTGCTCGGGGTCGCCGTCCCGTACCGCCGGCGCGAGCCGTGTCTCGTCCTCGTCGGAGAGCGACCAGCACGCCTGCGTAGACGTGCGGGCGCGGGACCAGTGGGCGGAGGGACGACCAGGCGCCGCGCATGCGGAGGTTCGGGCCGACCGGTGCCGGGGCGTCGTCAGGAGGGCGGACAGCCGGCTCGACCGACATGGCCGGGCTCCACACTCCGGGCGGGGATGAGCGGGCCGTGACCGGCCGGTCGAGCAGCCGGACCGGGACACCGCCCGCTTCCCGCGTCTCCTGTGGTCTGCGTCACACAGGCCTGCCCGAGGTGGCCCGGTCCCCCCGGCTGATCCCGCTCAGCGCTCACACGCCCTGCGGAGCGGGCGGGAGGTGCCGGGACGCGGCAGGCACCACCGGCGCGCACCGGCCGGACGCCCGCCGCGACGGGCCGGGTCTTCACATCCCGGGAGTACAGTCACCCCTGCCCAGCGGCCCCGACCACCAGGTGAAAGATGACCAGCCACATAGACACAGCAGTCACGCACAGCAGACCCGACGACGCCTTCCACGCGGAACGGGCACAACGCCTCCGCAGAAGACTGGAGCGCCTGATCGGGATCGCCGCGACCGAGGGGAACAAGCTCGTTCCGCTCCGCAACGGGGACGAGATCTTCGGCTCGATGCTGGAAGCGATCCGCAGCGCCGAACACACCGTGGACATGATGACGTTCGTCTACTGGCGCGGTGACATAGCCCGCGAGTTCGCGGAGGCCCTGTCGGAGCGGGCCCGCGCCGGAGTGAGGGTGCGACTCCTGCTCGACGGGTTCGGATCACGTCTGATCGAGAAGGACCAGCTGGCGCTGATGGACGAGGCCGGGGTGGAAGTGGCCTGGTTCCGCAAGCCGCTGTACCTCTCGCCCCTGAAGCAGAACCACCGCTGCCACCGCAAGGTCCTGATCACGGACGAGGAGACCGCCTACACGGGCGGGGTCGGCATCGCCGAGGAGTGGTGCGGTGACGCGCGCGACGAGACCGAGTGGCGCGACACCCATGTGAAGGTGCAGGGACCCGCGGTGGACGGACTGGCCGCCGCCTTCGCCCAGAACTGGGCGGAGTGCCACGACGAGCTCTTCACCGACCGCGACCGGTTCGTCGAGGTCTCCTCTCCCGGTGAGTCGGTCGTCCAGGTCGTCCGCGGGTCGGCCGGCTTCGGCTGGCAGGACATGCAGACCCTGTTGCGCGTCGTCATCGAGTCCGCGGAGGAGCGGATCCGGCTGACCACGGCCTACTTCGCGCCGGACGAGTACTTCATCGGCCTGCTGTGCGACGCCGCCCGTCGGGGTGTGTCGGTGGAGATCTGCCTCCCCGGGCCGCACACCGACAAGCGGGTCTGCATGCTGGCGGGCCAGAACCACTACGAGGCGCTCAACGCCTGTGGCGTGCGGATCTACCAGTACCAGCCCACCATGCTCCACACCAAGGTTCTGACGGTGGACGGTGTCGCCTCACTCATCGGTTCGACGAACTTCAACCGCCGTTCGATGGACCACGACGAGGAGGTCATGCTCGCCGTCCTGGACCGGGAGTTCACCGTCACTCTGGACGGGCACTTCGACGAGGACATCGAACGCAGCACCCTGATCGACGGGGCACGCTGGAAGCGCCGCCCGCTCGTCCAGCGGCTGCGGGAGGCGTCCGTCATCCCGATCCGGCGCTGGCTGTGAAGCGCGAGCGATCGCCGGATGCGTGCTCCGCACCGGCATGAGAGCCGGATCTCCCTGGTCATCGGGGTGTGACGCCTGCCCACGGGGGCATACGGGCTGGCACCTGCCGTTCGTCAGGTGAGGTGAAGGGAGCGGTCCATGAGCGAGTCCGTCGGGACACGGCCGGAGACGGCCACGGTGATAACGGAGCCTGTACCCGATCTGCAGCTCCAGTTGCTCATCCAGCTGCTGGACAGAGAACTCCGCTCCGGTCTGCCGATCACGCTCGCGGTGGCCGGCGGAGTTCTCCACGGAGATGTGATCGGGCACGAGGCGTGGAAGGCGGACTGGGCGAGGAGTCTGCGCCAGGTGGAGGGCGAGGGCGCGAACCTGATCGCGGAGTTCCCCGAGACGGTGGACCAGGGGATCAGAGAGCTCGTGGCCGACGACGGCGGCGCTCTGCCGCGCTGGATCCATCTGCGGGACGCGACCCTGGTCCTCGGCGGCACGGGATCGCTGCGTCTCCCCCTGTGGCGGGGGCGCCTGGCCGACGTCTCCGGCTGGGCTCTGGGCAGGCCCCAGTGACCGCAGGTCCCGGTGACCACAGGCCCCCGAGACGGCAGGTCCCAGTGACCGCAGGCGTCACCGCAGGCCCCAGTGACCGCCGGCCCCAGTGACCGCCGGCCCCGAGACGGCAGGTCCCGGTGACCACAGGCCCCCGAGGCCGGCGTGGTGATCTGCCGGCCTCACCTGCCGTGGTGGGGCCGCCGGGGCAGGAACGCGAAAGACGCGGTGTGCTGAGGGCCTGCCGGTCGTCAAGGTGTCGTCCTGACGACCGGCAGGCCCTCAGGTCCGCCTACGGGCCCGATGCGGCGTCCAGTGCCGCGACGAGCCAGTCGTGCGCCGACCCGGGTGTCGGTTCCGGCGGGCGTCCGTGTACGGCGGTCAGTTCGGCCGTCAGCTCCCAGTACCGGTCGATCCTGGGATCGGAGGCGAGCTGCCGCGACAGCTCCCGGCGGAAGCCCGGGGTGTCCGCGGTGGCGCCGGCGCTCGCGTAGGCGTCGACGAATCCGTCCAGCGCCTCACCAGGGGCCGGCCGCCGCCCCCGCCGCATCTCGGCGCCGGCCAGCTCGTACGCCTCGGCCAGGCCGGCGTACAGCACGGCGGAGGCCCGGGCGTCGGCGGTGCGGTGAGCTGCCGGCTGGGTCGGTGCTGATCCGCCGCAACTGCCGGTGACCAGCGCGTTCAACCCCGCGAAAGCCAGGACCTGTCCCGGTTCCGGGTGCTCCGGCGGCTGCGGGACGGCGATGTCCATGAACGCGGTGACCGACCGGGCCGGCATCCGCGGCGGCAGCCAGGCACGCCAGAACCGGACCAGGGGGGCCGTGCTCGGCGGGGCCGCCAGTGCGGCGACCAGTCGCAGCCGGTCCGCGCGTTCGGCGGCCGGGCACTCCTGCACCGAGCGCAGGGCCGCCTCCTTCCAGCGAAGCGCCCTGGCCTGCGAGCCCAGCTCGCGCAACTGCCCGGCCACGGCTTCCTCCAGAGCGCCAGCCGCCCCGCCGGAGGCGTCCTCCTCGTCGAGCACCCGGCGCACCACGGGGAGCGGCAGATCCAGTTGCCGGAGCGAGCGGATCATCCGCAGGCGGTCCAGGGCCCCGGACCGGTAACGGCGGTGGCCGCCGACGCTTCGGCCGGCCTCGGGCAGCAGGCCGTTGTCGGAGTAGAACCGGACCGTCTTGACACTGACTCCGGCACGCTCGGCGAGTTCGCCGATTCCCCACAACCCGTCGTAGGACGTCACCACTTGAACCTCCCTCAGGGGGAGTTCCTACCGTACCGGCGACGGAACGGCCGACCCGGCCGGTCCGCTCCGAATCGCGTACCGAGGAGAATCAGTGACCACGTTCATTCTGGTGTCCGGCATGTTCACCGGTCCGCATGTCTGGGACGGCACGGCCGCACGGCTGGCCGAGGCGGGAGCGGATGTGCACGCCGTGGCCCTCAGCGGGCTCGGTGGTGCCACAGACGCCTCCGGGGCGGCGGGGGTGGTGGACCTGGAGACCCACGTCGCCGATGTCGTCGCGGCGATCGACGGGGCCGCGCGGACGGCCGCGGGCGGGATCGTGCTCGTGGGCCACGACTACGGCATCCATCCCGTCGTGGGCGCCGCCGACCGGCGGGCGGGTTCGGTCGCCCGGATCGTGTACCTCGACTCGGGACTGCCCCAGGACGGAGTGCCCGCTCTCGCCGCGGTGGCCGATCAGGGGCTCCGGGAGAGTGTGCTGCGCAGCGCTGCCGAAGGGGATCAGGGGGCCGTCCTTCCGCCCCCGTCGCGCGGGGAGTGGCGGCTCTGGGGCAGCACCGCGGATGTCCCCGCTGCGGAGATCGACCGGCTCACGGAACGCGCCCGTCCTCAGCCTCTGGGAACGCTGCTGCAGCCGCTCCGTCTGACCGGAGCGGCCGACGGTCTGCCCAGGTCGGGTGTGCTGTGCGTCGGCAACGGTGCGAGCATCGCCCTCGTCCAGGCTCGTGTGAATCTGGGTGAGCCCACTCTGCTGCCGCTGCTCGACGCCGGGTGGGCGTTCCTCGAACTGCCCACGGGGCACTGGCCGATGCTGTCGGCACCGGCCGCCCTGGCAGACGCGCTGCTGCGGGCCTCGGCGGGCGAGGGCATCCGCCTGACGGCTCCGGACGCCGCGCGGCCGCCCGCGCACCTGGGGCCGTTCCCGATCGATGTGCCGGAGGTGCCGCGTGAACGCACCACCAACATCGACCTGTACGTACCGTGCGCAGCTCGAGGTCCGCACCCCGCCGTGGTGTTCGTCCACGGCGGGCCGGTGCCCGCGGAGGCCCGGCCGACCCCCCGCGACTGGCCCGTCCTCCAGGGATACGCCCGCGCGGTCGCCGGTCGCGGGGTGGTGGGCGCGATCCTCGACCACCGTCTGCACTCCCTGAACGACTACGAACGGGCTGCGGCCGACGTGGCGGACGCCGTGGAGCGGGTCAGGGCCGATCCGCGGGTGGACTCGGACCGGGTCGCGCTCTGGTTCTTCTCGGGCAGCGGTCCGCTGACCGCGGACTGGATGGGGAAGCCACCCGGGTGGCTGCGGTGCCTGGCGGTCAACTACCCGATCATGGCGGCACTGCCCAACTGGGGCCGGATCGGCGACCGGTTCCGGACCTCGGACGCCGTCGCACGGGCGGGCACCCTCCCCCTGGTGCTCGTCCGGGCGGGCCTGGAGAGCGCCGAGATCGCGGCCACGGTCGAGGAGTTCGAGCAGGCGGCGGCCGCCTGCGGTGCCGCGCTCGACGTGATCGACGTGCCGAACGGCCACCACGGTTTCGAGACGGTCGACCTGACCGAGGAGTCCCGCGAGGCGGTGCGCGGGGCGTTGCGTGCCGTGCTCAGCCACCTGACCACCTGATCCGTGTCCAGGAGGTCCGGCAGGTGGTGGGCTCCGCGACGGTCGGCCGCCGACGGGCCCGACAGTCCCCTCCCCGGCCCGGGGGGTGCGACTCGTGGAGATCCGCCCGAAGCCGGCGGGGGGCGCATCGGCCCCCGCACCGGGCGAGGAGATCCTTGTGGGGACCGAGGACGACGGCCTGTGCGAGGGCGACGAGGTGATCCGGAGGAGCCACGGGAAGAGGGTGAAGCCCACGACGGTCCCGGCCGACGGGCGGCCGGAGACGGAAGGACCGGTCACCCGAAGAGACCATCCTCGTGGCGGCTGCTGGCTTCGGCGCCCGGAACGTGATCGGGTTGACAACCCGTCGGTCGTACGGGAGCGAGCCGAGGGACACGGATGACGAACCGACAGCACCCGTCGCGGCCGGATGCCGTCGTCGTGGGCGCCGGCCTGGCGGGCCTGGCCTGCGCACTGGATCTCAGCGACGCCGGGATGCGCGTCGAGGTACTGGAGGCGTCCGACGCGGTCGGCGGGCGGATGCGCACCGACCGCAGGGACGGGTTCCTCCTCGACCGCGGTTTCCAGGTCTTCAACACCTCCTACCCCCAGGTGAAGAGGCGTGTCGATCTGCGCGCCCTGCGCCTGCGCCCCTTCACCCCGGGGCTCGTGGCCCGTACACCCGCGGGCCGGGTGCGGGTGACGGACCCGACCAGGCGCCCCCGGGACGGGGCTCAGCTGCTCCCGGGGCGCGTCCTGGCCGGGAGGGATCTGGCGGCCCTCGCCGCACTCGCCGCCCGTGACGCCCTGCTGCCGGCCCGGCTCGTGGCCGGCGGGCCGGACCGTACGGCGTCGCAGGCGCTCGTCCGCGCAGGGCTGTCACCACGGGTGGTGGAGGACTTCCTGCGTCCGTTCCTCTCCGGGGTGTTCCTGGAGGAAGGTCTGGAGACCTCGGCACGGTTCATGCACCTGGTCCTGCGGAGCATGGCGCGGGGAACCCTCTGCCTGCCGGCGCACGGCATCGGCGCCGTGCCCGCACAGCTCGCCGCGGGTCTTCCGGAGGGGACGGTCAGGTTCGGAGCGGCCGTGGCCGAGGTGACCGACGACGGGGTCCTCCTCGCGGGCGGGGAGGAGCGGCCGGCGGACGTCGTGGTCGTCGCCACGGACGCCGCCTTGGCCGCGCGGCTGCTGCCCGGGCTGCCGGTGCCGGGCAGCCGGACGGTCACGACGTACTACCACGCCGCCGCCCGTTCCCCTCTGACCGAGCCGACCCTGGTCGTGGACAGCGGACTCGCCGTTCTCAACAGCTGTGTCCTCACCGAGGTAGCCCCCACCTACGCGCCGCCGGGCACGGCACTGGTGTCGACGTCGGTCCTGGGGACGGGCCCGGCCGGCGGGGAGCCTACGGTCCGCGCCCGGCTTGCTGAGCTGTACGACACGGACACCAGCACCTGGGAGACGGTCGCCGAACGTACGGTGGAGGGGGCCCTCCCGGCGATGCGCCCGCCCTGGCCCCTGAGCCGCACGACCCGGTTCGCGCGGGGCCGTTACGTCTGCGGGGACCACAGGGCGACCGGTTCGGTACAGGGCGCGCTGGCGTCCGGCAGCAGGGCCGCACGCGAGGTGCTGGCCGACCGGGCCGGTGTGCGGACACCGGGGTCGTGACGGCCCGCGGCCGGAGGCCGTCCGACGGCATCGTCGTCGTGGGCGGCGGCGCGGCGGGGCTCTGCCTGGCCCACGGCCTCGCCACCACCGGCCGGACGGTGACGCTGGTCGAGGCGCCCGACGGGCCGTTGCGGCCCCCGGAGCGCACCTGGTGCTACTGGGAGGCCGGCACGGACACGTTCGAGGAGGCCGTCACCGCATCCTGGCGACGGCTGCGGGTGCGGGGACCCGAGGGGCGCGTCGTCGAGTCGGAGCCGGCGCCGCTGCGCTACCGCATGGTGCGTTCGGGCCCGTTCGAACGGCTCGTGCACTCCCGCCTGGCGGCGTCGGGCACCGCCCGGGTCGTGCGCGCGACGGCCCATGAGGTGAGTGACGCGCGCCGGGGCGCCGAGGTGCGCTGCACCACCCCGGACGGGAAGGTGCTCACCCTGCGCGCCGGCCTCGTCTTCGACTCCCGGCCCGTGCGGCGGGTACCGCCGCACCGCACGCTGCTGCTGCAGCACTTCCGGGGCTGGTTCGTCCGTACATCACTGCCCCGGTTCGATCCGGAGGTCGCCGACCTCATGGACTTCCGGGTGCCCCAGCCGCGCCACGGGCTGGCGTTCGGCTACGTGCTGCCGCTCGCACCGGACCGGGCGCTGATCGAGTACACCCAGTTCTCCCGGACCCCGCTCACGACCGCGGCGTACGACGAGGCGCTGCGGCACTACGCCGGGAGCGTCCTGCGGCTCGGCCGGTTCACCGTGGACTCCGCCGAACAGGGCGTCATCCCCATGACCGACGCGCGGTTCCCGCGCCGGGCCGGGCACGCCGTATTCCGGATCGGGACCGCCGGCGGGGCCACGCGTCCGGCGACGGGCTACACCTTCGCCGCGGTGCGGCGCCAGAGTCTCGCCGTGGTGGCGGCGCTGGAGCGGGGCCGCCCCGGCGTCCCCCCGCCGCACGGCCGCCGTGCGCTCGCCATGGACGCGGTCCTGCTGAGGGCGCTGGACACCGGGCGCGTGGACGGCCCGCGCTTCTTCACCGATCTGTTCCGCCGGGTGCCCATGGAGCGCCTTCTGAGGTTCCTGGACGGCGGGAGCTCACCCTGGGAGGAGTTCGGCATCGGCCTGCGGACCCCGGTGGGTCCGATGCTCCGCACGGCGGCCGAACTCCCCTTCCTGACCCGTCGGCCGACCGGCCCGTCCGAGGAGCGCACCTGATGACCCTGCTGCGGGACCGCGATCTGGCGCGGGCCTTCGACCACGCCTCACTCACCTACGACCGGCTCACGGCGCTGAACCCCGGTTACCGCTCGGACCTGTTCCGCTCGGCCCGCCGGCTGCGGCTCCCCCGCGGCGGAAGAGGGCTGCGGGTGCTGGACCTCGGGTGCGGCACGGGCGCGTCGACGCGTGCGCTGCTGCGCTCGGCGCCGTACGCGAGGATCACTGCGGTCGACGCCTCCTCCGGCATGCTGGAGCGGGCGCGCGCCAAGCGGTGGCCGGCGAACGTCCGTTTCCTGCACCGGTCGGCGGAGGAACTGTCCACCACCGACGACGACGGTTCGTTCGACGCGGTGTTCGCCGCCTACCTCTTCCGCAACGTGGCCGACCCGGACGCGGTGCTCGGAGCGGTGCGCACCCTCCTGCGCCCGGGGGGCCGTCTGCTGGTCCACGAGTACAGCCTGAGCGGTTCTCCCGTGCACCGGGCCGTGTGGAACGCGGTGTGCGGAGGCGTCATCGTGCCGGCGGGGACGCTGACCGGCGACCGCGAGCTGTACCGCCATCTGTGGCGCAGCGTCCTGGCGTTCGACACCGCGCCGCTCTTCGCGGACCGGATCGCCCGGGCGGGCTTCCCCTTCGTGCGCACGCTTCCGGTCGGAGGCTGGCAGACGGGCATCGTGCATGCGTTCCTGGCCGGCGACGGTGCGGGGCCGGTCGGCTCCGGTGCGGCATGAGGGCCCGCGAGCGGACCGGCGGACACGGCCGGGACGGCAGGGCCGAGGTGATCCTGCCGGAACCGGGCCGCGCCCGCTTCGGCGCAGAGGCACCGTCGGTCGCGGTGGTCGGCGGTGGCATCGCCGGGATCGCGGCGGCGGCCTGTCTGGCGGAGCGCGGCGTGCACGTCACCCTCCACGAGCGAGGGGAGAGTCTGGGCGGCCGCCTCGCCGGCTGGCCCGTCACCCTCGCCGACGGGTCCGCGGCGACCATGAGCCGGGGGTTCCACGCCTTCTTCCGTCAGTACTACAACCTGCGGGCGCTGCTGCGCCGCGCCGATCCCGGGCTGTCGGCACTGGTCCCGCTGCCGGACTACCCCCTCCGGCACGCCAACGGGCTGACGGACGGTTTCGCCCGCGTCCCGAGGACACCGCCGTGGAGCGCGCTCGGCTTCGTCGCCCTGAGCCCGTCGTTCGGCTGGCGTGACCTCGCCGCCATGAATCCGCGTGAGGCGCTGCCGCTGCTCGACGTGCGCGTCCCCGGGGTCTACGAGCGGTTCGACGGGATGAGCGCCGAGGACTTCCTCGGGCGGATCGACTTCCCGGAGGCGGCACGGCACCTGGCGT
This sequence comes from Streptomyces sp. NPDC059166, assembly GCF_042755185.1. Taxonomy (NCBI): domain Bacteria; kingdom Bacillati; phylum Actinomycetota; class Actinomycetes; order Kitasatosporales; family Streptomycetaceae; genus Streptomyces; species Streptomyces sp. NPDC059166. The sequence continues at coordinate 41,543 of NZ_JBHZCI010000043.1, forward strand.
TCGAGGTGTTCTCCCGCAGCTTCTTCGCCGATCCGCGCGAACTGTCGGCCGCCGAACTCCTGCTGATGTTCCACATCTACTTCCTGGGGTCGTCGGAAGGGCTCCTGTTCGACGTACCGCGCGAGCCGTTCCCCCAGGCGCTGTGGGAACCGCTGGAGGCGTACCTGCGGGGACTCGGCACCGAGGTGCGCACCGGGAGCCCGGTCAGCCGTGTGGGTCCGGCGGCGGGCGGCGGCCTCGCCGTGGAGGCCGAGGGCGGGACCGGCCGGTACGAGGGCGTCGTCCTGTCCCTCGACACGGACGGTCTGCGCCATGTCGTGGGCGGATCACCGCGGTTGGGGGACGCGCGGTGGCGTGAGGACATCGGCGCCCTGCGTACCGCCCCGCCGTTCCTCGTCTCCCGGCTGTGGCTGGACCGCCCGGTGGACGGGAGCCGTGCCGGGTTCCTCGGGACCAGCGGGTACGACGGGCTCGACAACATCAGTGTCCTGGACCGCTGGGAGGGCGAGTCGGCCCGCTGGGCCGCCCGCACCGGCGGTTCGGTGCTCGAACTCCACGCGTACGCGGTGGACGAGCGGGCGGAACGCAAGGAGGTCCAGCGCAGGATGCTCGACCGGATGCACGAGGTCTACCCGGAGACGAGGGACGCCCGGCTGGTGGACGCACGTCACGAGTGGCGCGCCGACTGTCCGGTCTTCCCGGTGGGCGGATACCGGCGGCGCCCGGGGATCCGTACCCCCCACCCCCGCGTGATGCTCGCGGGTGACCTGGTGCGTACCGGTCTCCCGGTCGCTCTGATGGAGCGCGCCGCCACCTCGGGTTTCCTCGCGGCCAACGCGCTGCTGGCCGGTTGGGGGGTGCGCGGCGAGACCCTGCGGACCGTTCCCCGTGCGGGGCGTTCACGGGCCCTGCGCGCGCTGGCGGGGCTCGCCGGGCGGCGCTGAGGTCAGCCGGGGAAGCGCCCGGTGCTCCGCAGCGACCAGCGCCGCTCGGCGTAGGCGAGGTCGTCGCGCCAGAGCCTGCCCGCCGTCCGGCGCATCAGGGGGCGCAGAGCGGGCGCGGCGGCGCGGGCGAGGGCGAAGCCTCGCCGGTCCGACGAGGCGACGACCGCCTCGACGACCGCCGTGCGGGGGTGGGCGGCTCCTGGCGCGGTGATCGGGGTGGCATGGGTCTCGACCACCGACCCCTCACCCTCCCCGTCCGTGATGTGCATGACGACCGTGCGCGGCTCGGGCGCCGTGAAGACCGCCCGGACGGGTACCACGAGCCGTCCGGCGACCTTGAACGACACGTCCACGGCGAAGGAGTCCGCCCCTGCGTCCTCCGGGGTCTCCACCACCTTCAGCCCGACGAACGCGTAGGGGTGGAACCAGGATCCGTGCCAGGGGTCGAGCCGGTTGGCGACCACGTCCTCGGGTTCGCACCGGCCGGCCGTGGTGAAGACGGCGTCCACCGCGCCGTCGGGTGCCGGCCGGACGGGGACGACCGGGCGTTCCAGTGGGGGTTCGCCACCGGCCGCGTCGAGTCTCACCCAGACCAGCACCCCGTCGTCGTGGAGCGGGAAGGGCTCCCATCCGGCGAACGGGCCGCCGTCCAGGGCGAGTCCGTGCCAGTGGCAGATGAGGGTCCCGCACACGACACGGCTGTCGCCGAGGGGTGCTCCCAGGTGCGGGCACTCCCCCGGCCCGGCCCGCAGGGTGCCGTCGGGCGTCCGCCACAGGACGATCTCCACTCCGGCGACGGTCCGGCCGTAGGGGCGTTGCCTCGCGCCGAGTTCCCGGGAGGCCCCGACGACGTACCAGTTGCCCGAGGGCCGCGTCCCGGCCCGGCGCAGCGCGTCGGCGATCAGGGCAGGTCGCGCGCGACGCCAGGTGGGGGGCTGGACGGCCCAGCGGGGCGCGCTCCGCACCCGCAGGGGTGGCGACCACCTTCGCCGGGCGGCGCTCATCGCGGGGCTCCCTTCGCTCCGGCCGTCTGTTCCGGTGCCGCGCCCGCCCGCCGGGGTCTCGCCCTTGCGCCGAGGATCCGTACCAGCCCTCCTGAGGCGGTCAGGGCGCGCCGTCGCCGTGGCACCACTGCACGCCGGTGCAGTACCCGGTAGTCGTCGGCAGCGACAGCGTCCAGGATTCCCCGGTAGAGGACGAACGCCGTGCGGATGCAGGGCCGTACCCGTGGTTCGAGCATCGCGATCCCCGGCTCGGCGAACGCGTAGACGGTGCGGATCATGGCGTCGGCGTCGGCGAACGCGTTCCGGATGCGCGGGTCGTGGCGCCCGGTCCGCCGGCTCCATTCCAGCAGGCGCCGGTCGACGCCGTGTGAGGCGAGCAGGTCTGCCGGGAGGTAGACGCGTCCGCGTGCCAGGTCCTCACCGACGTCCCGGAGGAAGTTCGTCAGCTGGAACGCCTCACCGAGGGCGGCCGCGTGCGGAGCGGCCTGCTCGCGGTCGACGACCGTGCCGAGCACCGGCAGCATCTGCAGTCCGATGACCGCCGCCGATCCGTGCATGTAGGCCCGCAGTTCCGGATACGACGGATAGTCGGTGACGGTGAGGTCGCTGCGCATGGACGCCAGGAAGTCGGCGAACAGCGCGTGGTCGATCCGGTAGCGGGCGGCGGTGTCCGCGACGGCGCGGACCACGGGTTCGCCGCCGCCTCCGGTCCGCAGTCCATGGGCGAGGTCGCTCTCCAGACGCCGCAGCAGCCGGTCCCGTTCTGCGGGAGGCTGTCCGCGGTCGAGGTCGTCGACGATGTCGTCGGCCCATCGGGCGAAGCCGTACAGGGCGTGGACGGCCGGTCGCCGCTCGACGGGAAGCAGCCGGGTGGCGAGGAAGTACGTCCTGCCGTGCTGGGCGTTGAGGCGCCGGCACCTGGCGTAGGCGGCGCGCAGCGCGGGCGCGGTGATCCCGGCGGCGTCGAGTTCGCGTCGGCTCATCGGCTCTGCCTCTCGGGGACGGGGGCGCGTCGGCGGCCGGGCGTGCGGGGCCCGCCGGTGATGCGGGATGCCGCGAGCTTCCCGCTGACGAGGACGGTCGGCACGCCTACGCCCGGGGTGGTTCCGCATCCGGCGAGGACGACGTTGTCGTGGCCGCGCACGAGGTTGCGGGGCCTGAAGGGGCCGGTCTGCGCGAAGGTGTGCGCCACGGAGAACGGGGTGCCCGCCGCGTGTCCCTGGGCGGTCCAGTCCACGGGGGTGACGAGCAGTTCCCGCTCCAGGGACGCCTCGAACCCGTGGAGCCCTCTGGACTCGAGTACGGACAGCAGGCTGTCCCGGTACCGCGGGCCCAGGTCGCCCCAGGTGGTCGCCGAGGGGCCGGTCGTGGTGTTCGGGCAGGGGGCCAGCACGTAGTGCAGGTGCCTGCCGTACGGCGCGAGCGAGGGGTCGTGCGTCGTCGGCCTGGTGATGAGCAGCGAGGGGTCGCTCATCAGCCGTCCGGTCCGGGTGAGCTCGTCGAAGGTGCCTTCCCAGGCGGCGCCGAAGGACAGCGTGTGGTGTGCGAGTTCGGGCCAGGTCCGGTCGGTGCCGGCGTGCAGGACCACGGCCGAGGGGGCGTGCCGGAGCCGCGCCGGCCGGCGGGGCGCCCGGCCCAGCAGACGGTGGGCCACGGACAGGTCGGGTGTGAGCACGACCGCGTCGCAGGGGATCCGCTCACCGGAGGTGAGCAGGACGGCCCGTACCCGCCCGGCGGTGGCTTCGAGTTCCCTCACCTCGGAGGACCAGCGGAATTCGCCTCCGGCGTCCGCCGCCGCGTCGGCCATCGCTCGGGGCAGGGCGTGCATGCCGCCCTTCGGGAACCAGACGCCCGCGACGGTGTCCATGTAGGCGATGACCGCGTAGGCGGCGAGAGCGCGGGCGGGTGCGACCCCGGCGTAGAGCGCCTGGAAGGAGAACACCCGGCGCAGCCGGGGGTCGGTGAGGAACCTGCCGATCTGCGGGTCGAGGCGGCCGAAGCCTCCCAGGGCGGCCAGCCGTGCCAGGTCCGGGTGCAGGAGCTGGAGCGGTGAGTCGAAGTTGGTGTCGATGAAGCGGCGCATCTGGGCCTGGTAGAGGCGTTCCAGCCAGGTCCGCAGTCTGCGGTATCCGGCCGCCTCGGCCGCACCGGCGAACCGGCGTACCTCGGCTTCCATCGCGTCCCCGTCGGTGTGGACGTCGACGTGGCTGCCGTCCGCGAAACGGGCTCGGTAGGCGGGGTCCAGGGGAATCAGCTCGACCCGGCGGTGGAGGCTGTCGCCCACGGCGGCGAAGGCCTCGTCGGCCAGGTGCGGCATGGTGAGCACGGTGGGTCCGGTGTCGACGTGGTACCCGTCGACCTCCAGACGTCCCGCTCGGCCGCCCGGTCCGGCGTCGCGTTCCACCACGGTCACCCTGCGGCCGGCCCCGAGGAGGTGGAGCGCGGCGGAGAGACCGGACAGTCCCGCTCCTACGACCACGACATGGTCCGTGGGCCCCTGGACCGTCCTCATACGTCCTCCACGTCGGCGGCCGGTGCGGTGCCCAGCGCCCGGGCGACCAGTGAGGCGAACTCCCGGCGGGCTTCGCGTTCCGCTCCGGAGGAGGCGAAGTGGCTCAGGCTCGATGACGACAGCGCGGTGATCTCCTCCTCCACCAACGCCCGCGCGCCCGTGCGGTGCAGGGCCGCTCGCATGTCCGCGACGGTGTCCCTGTCCGCAGCGGCCGTCCCTGGGCCGAGTACGGCCAGGGCTTCGGTGTCACCCGACTCGGCGGCGCGCCGGAGGGCCACCGTGAGGAGGTAGGTGACCTTGCGTGAACGCAGGTCCTCGTCGGCGGGTTTGCCCGTGACCGCCGGGTCGCCGAAGGCTCCCAGCAGGTCGTCGCGGAGCTGGAAGGCGAGTCCCGCGCAGCGTCCGGCGGAGCGGAGCGCGTCCGTCGTCCGGGTGTCGGCCGCCGCGAGGGAGGCTCCCAGGACCAGCGGCCGTTCGACGGTGTAGAGCGCGCTCTTGAGCACGGCGATGTTCCTGGCCTGGGCGGGGTCGGCCGATCCGGTCGCCTGCGCCCGCATGTCGAGGTACTGGCCGGCGATCATCTCGGAGCGCATCCCCCGCCACTCCTGGTGGAGTCGCGGGCCGTGGGGGTCGGAGAGGGCGATCTCCGTGAGCAGGTCGTCGGCCCATGTCAGCGCCAGGTCGCCCGCCAGTACGGCCGCGCCCGCAGAGAAGGACGCGGCGGAACCGCGCATGCGGCTGTCGCGGTGTATGCGGGCGAAGTCCATGTGCACGGCGGGGGCGCCGCGGCGTACCGGCGATTCGTCCATGACGTCGTCGTGCACCAGCGCGCAGGTCTGGAGCAGTTCGAGCGCCGCGCCCAGACGCAACGGTGTCCGGTGGTCTCCGGTGGCCCCGGCTGCCAGCCATCCGCACCAGACGAATGCCGTCCGCAGCCGCTTGCCCCCGCGCAGGGCGAAGGACGCGACCCTGGAGGCCACTTCCTGGGCGAACACCGGGTCCGTCCGGGCCGCCTCCCGCACTCTCGTGTCGAGGTGCTCCCCGAGCACGGCCTCCACGGCCCGGGCGGCCTCCGCCGCCGTACGCGGCGCCTCCTCGAGACCCCCGGTACCTCCCCCCGTACCTGCCCGCGTCGCCCGTGGACCGAGCATGAGTGCCCCTTTCGCCCGGTTGTCAGCCACCGCATCCGACGGCGCCTCCGGTGCAGGGGACCTCGGATGCGTCCATGCCTGCCCTGTGCACGGCGGGGTCGCGGCGGATTCCACCCGGACGGCGGACGTCGCCGGGGAGATCGACGTCGAGCCACACACCGGGCGGGGCCGCCGCGGAGCGTGCGGGACGGACCGGGGCTGATGGGACGAGGCCCGGACGGCAGGGATTCCGTCGCCACCCGCGTGGCGGGACCGGTCGCCGGTGGGCCCTCAGCTCTCCCGTGCCGGCCCACCGGTCCGGTTCGCCCGCGCGCCCTTGTGGCGGACGGTGAGCAGCAGCAGGCCGGTCACCGCGGCGAAGGCGGCGGTGAGGGTGAAGGTGCGCGGAAGCGTCGCGGGGATTCCCAGGTACTCGGTGAGTCCCAGGATGCGATGGAGTCCCCACGGGAGCAGGGCCATCTGGTCGTTCCAGGTGCTCAGGGACGCCTCGGCGCCCGTCGCCCAGACGAGGGCGCCGCACACGGAGGCCGCGCCGCCGGCGGCGGCAAGGAGCCACCCCCACGCCCGTCGGCCGCTCAGGCCGTAGCCCGCGCGCAGGGCCCACCAGGCGGCTGCGAACACCCAGAGGAACAGCGCCCACGCCACGGTGACGTAGAGGAACCTGCCCGACGCCGAGGTCCAGAATCCGGACCAGTAGAAGCCGGGCCCGCGCACGGCCAGGACGCCCAGCAGAGGCAGCGTCCGAAGCACCGCCGCACCACCGACGGCCGCCGCCAGCCGGTACCCGTGACGCCCGGCGGCGCACCGCAGCACGCCCACGAACACCGCCCAGGCGCCCAGCGTCACCGTCAGGTGCGCGGGCGCCTCCGCCCAGGTGAACACGGCACGGCTCGCGAGGAGCACCAGCCCGGGCAGCAGCCACACCACGGCCCGGTCCAGCCTTCCCGGCGGATCGGCCGGCGCCCCCACCCGCCACGGGCGCAGCGCCGCGGCCGACAGGGCGCGCACTCCCGCCGCTCCCGGCATTCCGCGCAGCGTCACGGCGGCCACGGCGGCCAGCAGCAGGACGAGCAGGAGGGCACGCGCCCACCACGCCATGGCCGGGTCGCGGTCGGCCCTGCGCAGGCCCAGTTCGGCCGCGGTGAAGTTGTAGGCAGGCAGGTCCAGATCGGAGCCGTACCGCCGCCGGTGGTCCTCGGCCGCCGCGCGGAAACTCTTCTCGGCCGCGTGCCATCGGGTGGACGCGTCGGCCGAGCCGGTGTCCAGCCACCGCTGGTGCCACAGCACCGCGCCCCGGTAGTCGCCCAGCACCGTCAGCAGGTCGCTCTGGTAGGCGAGGGCGGCGGCGAGCCGGTCGCGCAGCCGCGGGTCGCTCCAGGTGCCGGGGTCCGTCCCGGCGAGCAGGCGCTCCTGCCGGCGGGAGAGTTCGACCGCTCGCCGCCCGTCGGCGAGCGCCTGGGGCAGCCCGGCGCGGGTGGCGGCGTAGATGCTGGACAGGGCGGCGCTGTCGCCCGTCGCGATGTCCCACTCGAAGATCCACATCATCGGCGGGGGTTCGAGCCCGAGGGCTCTGGCGGAGGTGTCCGCGTACGGCCTGATGTACAGCCCCTGCGTGATCACCGGGCGGGACAGCGCCAGGATCCGCTCGACCGCGGAGACGGTGGCGGGGTCGTCCGAGAACGTGCGGCGGATCCAGGCGGCTCGTGCGCGCGCGACGTCGGTGTCGGGGTCCTGGGCGAGACGGGCGGTCAGGTACACGTTCACGTCCCACAACTGCCAGAAACCGGTGCGCAGGTAGAGCGAGCGTGGACCGGCGTACAGTGGCCCGCCCGTCTGCGCCCAGGTCCAGACTCCCTCGACGTGGGGGTTGGCGGACAGGAATCGCCGCAGGGCGGTCCGGTGCAGTTCCGTCAGATCGTCCGGCAGCGCACCCTGCCCTTCGAACTCACGGCGTGCCTGGAACTCCACGATCCGCCGCTGGGAGCCGCCCAGCAGGGTCGGGTTGAGCGGCAGATGCGAGTAGAAGTCGCCCTGGGAGTACTTCGTCGACACGATCAGGCGCGGGTCGTCGATCCCGTCGAGCACCTTCGCGTACGAGGCCGGGCTGGTGTGCAGGTCCCCGACGGCGCCGACGCCGACGCTCCAGGTGCGGAAGATCACTTCCCCGTCTCCGCCGTCCCGGGCGGTCGCGGCCAGCAGCGAGCGGAGCATCGCGCGGACCGCCCCGGCCGTCGTCACCTCGATCGCCGAGGTGTAGTCCCATCCCGGCAGCCGGTAGGCGGAACCTCCCTCGCCGGTGCGGATCATCAGTCCCGAGGCGAACGGCATGGCGTCGTACAGCTCCCGGAGGCCTGCGGCGTACACCGACCACAGGTCCGGGTCGTCGGTGTGCAGTCCGCCGAACTCGTGCTCCAGATACCGGCGCAGCGGCGGGGACAGCGCGAGCATGTCGGTCTGGAAGTAGACCCGCATGCCCGCCTCGTGCGCGTACCGCCACACCGGCGCGAACGCGTCGAGCATGGCGCGGGCCCGGGCGACGTGCACGTCGCCCGTCGGGTACACCGCCCGGCCGTCGCCGACGCCGGAGAAGGTGACGTACTCCAGGAAGCCGGGCACCACCACGGCGTTGTAGCCGTCTCTCAGCGCATGGCGGACCAGCGCGCGGAACTGTGCCCCGATCCGGGCCGCCCCCGCGGGGTCGACCCATGGGGCCTTCGGCAGCAACGCCGTCCCCACGACGTCGGAGTTCAGGGAGTAGTCACCGCCGCCGGCGAAGCGGGCCGGGTCGTCGTCCAGGCCGACCGCGCCGGTGTCGATCAGCCTCAGGCCCAGACGCGGGGACACCACGCGCCCCCGGTCGGCGAGCACGTCGTCACCGCCGCGGACCCGGTCGGCGAACCGGTAGAGGCCTGCGGCGGCTCCGGCCGCGGACGCCGTGTCCAGGACGTAGCCGTGCCCGGTGCGGGTCAGCCGGTAGCGTTCGGCGGATCCGGCCCCGGACAGGCTGCCCACCCGCACGGTCAGTTCGTCGCCGGCCGGCTTCGCGTCGCGGTCGGGTCGGAGCGTGGGGGCGTGGGCGCCACGGGCGGCGAGTGCCTCGCCGACCGCCTGTCCGGCGAGCTGCAGCCGGGTGCCCGCGATGCCGGTCACCGCACGCACCGTGGGCGCCGGGCGCGGTGGATCCGCCGGAGCGGAGCCGGACCGCTCGACGGGCACGGCCTTCCGCGTGAACGACAGCCCCAAGGCGCCGTCTAGTGCCCAGGCCACCAGCACGCCGGACAGCAGGAAGACCAGCACCGTCACCACGACTGACGCCCGAGGCCTCACCCGTCCCACCCGCCCCCACAGTTCATCGCGCCATCGTAGGAACGTGCGGTCCGGCGCAGAAGACCTGTGACGATCTTTCTGCCCTGGCCGTCCTCGCACGGGCCGTCCTCGCACGGGCCGTCCTCGCACGGGCCGTCCTCGCACGGGCCGTCCTCGCGCGGGCCGTCCTCGCGCGGGCCGTCCTCGCGCGGGCCGGGCGGACGACCGGTCCGGGGCGGTAGGTCCCTGCCCCGGCGGCGGGTGAGGACGGCCCTGGACACGACGGCCGCCGGTGAGGACGGCCCCGCGGCGGGAAGCCACGGGCCTGGACGGCTCCGCGTCAGGACGGCCGCAGGTCGAACCAGTCGAAGGCCACCGCGCCCCGGGTCGAGTACATGCCGATCACCCGGCCGGTGAAGCCGCCCGCGACCTCCGTGCTCAGGTATCGGCCGTCGAGCTCCGCGAGCACCTCGAACGCCCCGTCGTCCTTCTCGTATCCCAGCCGGAGGGTGTCGGGTCCGCCCACGCGCAGGCCCGCGAGGACGTCCGTTTCGCCGTCGGCCGGGCGTGTGGTGACGGTGGGGGGCAGCACCTCGGCGGTCGTCACATCGATCCTCAGTGTCACAGGGCCCGGCGGGACGGCCTGCTCCGCCACCGTCTGGCGTACCGGACCGATCCGGGCGACGGCTCGCACGACATCGCCCTCCCTCTCCACCTGGTAGTGGTGCGCCTCGTCGATCCGCACCGCGAGGCCACCGCGCCCGTCCTCTCCCACGTCGGTCAGGGTCCGCGCGCGGCAGTCGGTGTCGCGCTGGCGGCGTCCCACGAACAGCGCGCCCGGCTTCTCCAGACCGTCGGCGCGGGCATGCAGCACCAGGTGCCCGGGGCGTTCGTCCAGGCGCGCGGCAGCCGGGTCGTGGTGACGCAGGGAGACCCAGCAGGGGGCAAGTGCCGGGGAGTCGAAGTCGTCGCGGGGCGACTCGCGCGGCCAGGGGTGCGGGGCGAGCGCAGGCGCCTGGGCACGGAGTTCCAGCGGTCCGGGCAGGGGCCACTCGTCCTCCCAGCTCACCGGTACGAGGAAGGTCTCCCGGCCCATTCCGTGGAACTTCGGGGTGTCACCGCGGGGCCGGGTGCCCAGCAGGACCATCCACCACGTGCCGTCGTGGGCCTCGACCAGGTCGCCGTGGCCGGTGTTCTGGACCGGGTGGCCGGTGCTGCGGTGGGAGAGCACCGGGTTGGCCGGATGGGGTTCGAAGGGACCCGGCAGGCTGCGGGCCCTGGCCAGCGACATGGCGTGCCCACGCTCCGTCCCGCCCTCCGACAGGAGCAGGTACCACCACCCGCCGATCCTGTAGAGGTGGGGGCCCTCCGGATACTGCAGACCGCTCCCCGACCACATGGCCACGGGTTCGCCGAGGAGTTCGCCGGTCTCCGGATCCAGGCGCACCCCCCGGATGCCGTCGTGGGAGTACACGCACCAGCACGTCCCGTCGTCGTCCCAGGCGAGATCGGGGTCGATGCCGGGTATGCCGAGGGGCACCGGATCCGACCACGGTCCTGCGGGGTCCTCGGCGGTCACCAGGACGTTGCCCGCTCCCGCGACCACCGTGGTGATCATCCAGAAGCGGCCGTCGTGGTGACGCAGCGTCGGAGCGTACACCCCGCAGGAGGCCGGGGCGTCATCGGGAAGCGTCAGCCGGTCCAGGGCGTGCCCGACGAGCCGCCAGTCGACCAGGTCGCGGCTGTGCCACAGCGGCACTCCGGGCACGTACTCGAAGCTGGAGGTCGCGATGTAGTAGTCCTCGCCCACACGGCAGATGCTCGGATCCGGACTGAATCCGGGGAGCACGGGATTGTCGAAGAACGTCATCGGTCCGTCCTCGGGTCGGGGCCAGGACCGTGTCCTGCGGCCATGATCGTTGAAGCGCTTCGAAGATGACACCCGACCGCAGAGGTGTCAACGGGTAGGACGTAACACAGCTCGCACTCGGAAAGCCGGGCGACTCCACGAGCGTCGATCGATGATCGAGGGGCACATGGTCGAAGCGCTTCGACGAGCGGTCGCACCTCGACACGGAACCGCGGACCCGCCCCTCCGACGAGGGGCGGGTCCGCGGTCGGACGGGAGCCGGCGGTTCAGTCCGTCACTTCAGCGCGGGCGGCGCCGCGGCGGCCGAGGTGCCCCACGTCGAGGGGGACGTGCCGACCTCGAAGGTCAGATCCCGCGTGTCCCTGATGTCCTCGGTGGTGAGGTAGGTCTTCCCGTACGGCGCGCCGTCGGCGCGGGCGGACTGGATGTAGCGCGCCGCGTCGGTGGTGCCCGGCGCCTTCACGGTCAGGCGCCCCTTCGGGTAGTACCGCCGGTCGAGCGTCAGGTCGACGCGCTCGAAGACGGGCGTGGAAAGGCCCCAGGTGTCCGTGCCCGGCTGGACGGGGAAGATCCCGATGGAGGACAGGACGTTCCAGGCGGACATGGTGCCGAGGTCGTCGTTGCCGGTCATGCCGGTCGGGGTGTCGGTGAAGAGCGTGAGCGCGGCGTGGACCACGTCGGTCGTCTTCCAGGGCTGCCCCGTCGAGAGGTAGGTGTACGGGGCGATGAGGTCGGGCTCGTTCTGCGGGTTGTACTTGTCCGCGTTGTAGTAGGCGTACGGCCCGTTCACCCACACCTCTCGCGCAGTCTTCGCCGGGTCCTGGAGCAACTGCTCGTAGGCGAAGAACGAGTCGAGGCGCTGGTTGGCCGCCTGGACACCGCCGATCAGCGAGACCATGCCGGGCAGGTCCTGCGGGACGAGCCACTGGTACTGCCAGGACGTCCCCTCGTGGAAGCCCTCGCTCTGCGCGGGGTCGGCGGGTCCGGTGAAGTCGCCCTTCTCGTCCCGCGCCCGGAAGAAGCCGGTCGAACTGTCGTAGATCTTGCGGTAGTTCTGGGCGCGCGCCGCATACCGTGCCGCGTCGTCCCTGTGCCCCAGCTCCTTCGCCATCTGTCCGAGCATCGCGTCGGAGAGCGCGTACTCCAGCGTCGCCGACGCCCCGTGGTCGTAGTCGGAGTCACCCGGCTTCACATGGGCGCGGCCCTTGATGTACGGCGCGAACCCCTCGGCGAGGTACTCCTTGTTGGCCTCACGGCCCACGGGTGCCGACCCGGCCGGCGGGACTCCGTCCGCGTTCTTCTTCAGCGCGCGGTAGGCCTGTTCCTCGTAGCCCTTGAGCAGGCCCTGCTGGTAGGCGTTGGTGAGGAACGGGGTGACCGGGTCGCCGGTCATGATGTTCGTCTCGACCGTGCCGTAGCCCCACTTGGGCAGCCAGCCGCTGTCCTGGTCGATCTTGATGACGGAGATCGCCATGTCGCGGGACTCCGCGGGCGCCAGGAGCGAGAGCAGCTGGGCCTGGGTGCGGTACGTGTCCCAGAGCGACCAGTTCTGGTAGTAGGTGAACCCCTTGGCCCGGTGGGTCTTCTGGTCCCACCCGGTGTAACGGCCGTCCACGTCGCTGCCGATGTTCGGGGCGAGGAACGAGCGGTAGAGGGACGAGTAGAAGGTGCGCCGCAGGGTCTCGCTGCCCCCCTGCGCCCGGACGTCGCCCAGGCGGTCCTCCCAGGCGGCCTGCGCGGCCCTGGCCACACGGTCGTACGAACGTCCGCCCTCGGCCCGGAGGTTGCGGGCGGCGCCGTCGGCGTCGACGTACGAGATCGCCGTGGTCGCCTCGACGGTCCGGTCCTTGGTCGTGTCGAAGCGCACGAAGGCGCCGCTGCGTTCACTGCCGGCGGAGGACGAGGCCGAACCCGGGGTGACCGTGTCCCCCTTCCAGGTACCGGAGTCGAGGAACGGGCGGTCGAAGCGGGTGATGGTGTACACGGTGTACGGCTTGGTGTCCTGGCAGAAGCCGCTGCCCGTGATCGCCGTGCGCACCGTGCGGTTGTCGAGGATCTCGACCTTGGTGTTCAGGGTCTTGTGCAGCGACTGGCCCGCGTTGATGAGGACGTTGGCCTTGTCGGTGGCGGGAAAGGTGTAGCGCTGCACCCCTGTCCGCTCGGTGGCGCTGAGCTCGGCCCTGATGCCCGTCCCGAGGCCGACCTCGTACGTGCCGGGGCTCGCCTTCTCGTCGTCGTGACTGAACTCCGCCGCGTAGGCGGCGTTGTCGGTGGAGGTGATGTCGCCGGTCGTCGGCAGGACCGGGAGATCACCGCCGAGTCCGCAGCCGACGCCGGAGATGTGGACGGTGGAGAAGCCCTTGATGTGGGTCTCCGAGTAGTCGTAACCGGTGTTGTGCCCCGTGTCGGGTGAGAACTGCACCATGCCGAACGGCACAGCCGCACCGGGGTAGGTGTTGCCCTCGTTCTCGGTTCCGATGAACGGGTTGACGAGATCGGTGAGACGACCGTGCCCGGCGTGTCCGCCTCCGTCCGCGGCGGCGGGCGCGGCGACGGCGCCGCCGAGGAGGGCAGCCGTGGCGACCGCCGCCCCCGCACCTCGTATCCAGTGGGTCCATCTCATGGAATGAGCGCCTCTCGAAACGTAGACAACGTTGTCATGCGCACTGCGCGATCATTCTTGGCCTGAATACATGTACTCGTCAAGAGTGGTGACGGGGCGCCGGTGTTCCACGTGCGGGTCCGCTCCGGGCGCGCCAAGGTCGAGTGAGGAAGCCGTCCGCACACCGCGGAGGCCACCGCCCGTTCGCACCCGGAGCCGCCGCATGAGTCCGCACCGCACCACGACCGGGCTGGTCCCGAGGTACCAGGACGAGAGCGATCTCCTCCCCCGGTGGGCTCGGCTCGCGCCGCTCGCACTGGTGGCGCTCGCCCTGGCGGTCGACCTGCCCACGCCCGGGGCGCTCAGCGGTGACGTCTTCCTGATCCTCAGCAGCATGATGGCCGCGTGCGTCTACGCGTTGCGGACCGTGGTGGCGGTGGCCGCGCTCAACAGTCTCGCCGGTCTGGTCCTGCTTTTCGCGAGGCATCTGTCGTCCGACGGCCATCACGCCGTGGTGGACTACATCGCCATGGTGATCCTCGCCTGGGCGTCCGTCCCGCTCTGCCGGCTGCGGCTGTACCTGAGGCGACGGCTCCAGGGGGCCGAGCGGGTGGCGGAGAGTGCCCAGCGCGCCGTTCTCCCACCCGTACGGGCCTGGCAGGGCAGGACGTGGATCGCCGTCCGGTACGAAGCCGCCTCCGCGGCGGCCGCGGTCGGCGGCGACCTCTACGCCGTGGAACGCACCCGCTACGGGGTCCGTCTGCTCATCGGCGACGTGCGCGGAAAGGGCCTGAACGCCGTGCCCAGCGTGGCGGCGCTGGTGGGGAGCTTCCACGAGGCCGCCCACCACTCCCCGACCCTGGCGGAACTGGCTCACCGTCTCGACGAGGCGGTCAGCCGGCACACCCGCGAGGCCACCGCGGTGCAGGGCGGATCCGACACGAGCGACGAGCACTTCGTCACGGCCGCCATCGCTCAGATCCCGGACGAGGGAACCGAGGTGCGCCTCATCAGCAGGGGCCACTGCCCGGCCTACCTGGTGAACGAGAACGCGCTCCTGGCCTGGGAGCCTGAGCATCCCGGGCTGCCGCTGGGCCTGGGTGAGTTCGACACCGGGCCGTGGGCCGACGAGACCCGCCCGTTCGGCCCGGACCATCTGCTGCTGCTGTGCACCGACGGCCTCCTGGAGGCACGGGACGCCGAGGGCCGCTTCTACACGCCCGACGAGGACCTGATGAGGTCGTGGCGCTCCGGGCCGCCGGAGGTCGTGGATCGGCTCGCCAAGGCCGTCCACAGGCATACGAACGGGGTCCTGGCCGACGATCTCGCCCTGGTGGCGGTCACCCACGCGGAGCCGGGACCGGACGAGGGATGAGCCGGACCCGGGCGGCTCGCGGACCGGACGGACGTCGCGGGCCCGGCGCGAGGACACGACGTGACGCGGGTCGGCTCCGTCGCGGCGCGGGCGCGAAGCCCCCTCCACGACGGCCCGGCCCCAGCAGGGAATCCGGGTTCAGCAGACGCCGTCGCCCGGCTCGGGATTGCCGAGGCCGAAGACGGGGCGCAGCCTGAGGCCGATCCAGGTGCCGGCCAGGGCCACGGCGCCCCAGAGCCAGCCGCTCAGGCTGCCCGAGGCGACTCCGGCCAGGTAGGCGCCGATGTTGCAACCTCCCGCCAGACGGGCGCCGATGCCCATGAGCAGGCCACCGAGCACCGATGCGACCGCCGTGCGCCACGGGATGCCCCTGTGCAGGGTCCAGGTGCCGCCGAGGGCGGCCGCGACGGCCGCGCCGGCCATGATGCCGATGTCGGTGAGGCTGGTCTTGTCCGCGAGCACCGGGCCCGCCAGCGTCTCGGAGTTGCCCGGCTGCTGCCACCAGGTCCAGTTCTCCGGGTGTCCGCCGAGCGCGCCCACCAGCTCCGAGCCCCACAGGCTGAACGCGCTGGTGACGCCCCAGGCTCCCCCGGACACCAGCAGGACACCGGCACCGAGAACGGCCAGCGCCAGGGCTCCGGCCGCCAGTGGCCACGAGCCCCGCACGACGCGGGCGGCGGTGGTGCGCGCGGAGGGCACCGGGCCGAGCGGCGGAGGGTTGCGGCGGGCCTGGACGCGCCGTGTGACGACGACGACCAGGAGCAGGGCGGCGATCGTCACCGCCCAGGAGCCGAACCAGCCGATGTGGTCGGAGAGGACGACCGGTTCCCAGGCGGGAAGGTCCTTCCAGAGGTCGAACTGCCAGGCCGCCAGTGTGGCTCCGGCGATGAACCCGCCGAGGGTGAGCACGACGGAAGTTTGACCGGATCCGACGGCGAAGAGGGTTCCGGAGGCGCAGGCGCCTCCGAGTTGCATACCGATGGCGAAGAGCAGGGATCCGACGGCCAGGCCGATACCGACGGGCCCTGCCGACGGCGCGGGCTGCGAGCCGAACAGGCCTGTGCCCGTACCGATGACGAGGGCGAAGAGTGTCGCCGTGGTTCCGAGGAGCAGCGTGTGTGCGCGGAGCCCGGTGCCGTTTCCGACGGCGATGAGCTGTCGCCAGGCGGAGGTGAAGCCGAACCGGGAGTGGTAGAGGGCCACGCCCAGTCCGAGGCCGAGCAGGAGGAGCACGCCGGGCTTGGTGCCGTGCTGGAGCCAGACGTAGGCGGTCAGGGCGACGGATATCAGCCCGGATACCGCGAGGGGCGTCCGGCGTACCGGAGGCAGGGGCGGCGCATCCGGCCGCGGGACCGATGTGGGGGAAGGGGCGAACAGGGTGGGCCGGGTGCGCGGGGGTGCGGCCGGCCCGGCAGGTGGCGCGGTGGTCACGGAGGGTCTCCGGGTGTGGTCGACGGCTGGTGGCACGGCGGTCGGCTGCAGGCGCGCACCGACCCTGGTTCAGCCGCTACAGAGCCCGTCGTCGACACACCAGGCCGAATGCGCGAAGAGCGCGAGGCGCAGGAGCGGGGCCGGTGCAGACATGCGTACGAATATATGGAGGGTGCCGCTCCGGATGCACCGCGGTCTCACCATCCGGAAACACGCGGGGTTCCCTGCGGGGCACCGGGCCAAGGGCTGTCCCGCGATGCCCGGCGGGCCGGCGCGCGACGTCGGATGCGGCGCGTCGCACGGCATCGGGACGTCCGCGCACCGAACGCGTGCCGATGTCCGGACCACACGACATGCCGTAGCCGGGTTCGTGCGGCCAACCGGGCCTCGCGGGAGGGCCCTCAGCCGTGCCGCGCGGCGCGGGGCCTTCCGACGGTTTCGCGGCGTGGGCTTCCCGGGCGACGGTTTCGCGGCGTGGGCTTCCCGGGCGACGGTTTCGCGGCATGGGCTTCCCGGGCGACGGGGCGGCCGGCGCACACCGCGAGCGCGTCGGCGGGGTGCGCGGCAGAACGCCCCGCGCACCCGCCGGCCTGTGCGGTCGCAGGCAGGAACACGGCCCCGCCGCACGACTCACGCGCCCACCCCGCGAACTCCACGGCTACTGCCCGCTGATGTTGACCATCCAGGCGATGCCGAACTTGTCCGTGCACATGCCGAACACATCGCCCCACATCTGCTTCTCCAGCGGGACGGACACCGTGGCCCCCTCGGACAGTTTGTCCCAGTACCCGCGCAACTCGTCCGCGTCGTCACCGCTCAGGCTCACCGCGAAGTTGTTGCCCGGCTTGTGCTCGGTTCCGGGAGGGTTGTCGGCACCCATCAGGGTGAGTCCACCGGCCGTCTCCAGCCGGCCGTGCATGATCTTGTCGCTGTGGGCGCCACCGCCCCCGCCGAACTCGCCGTACGTGTTGAGGGAGAGGTCGCCGCCCAGAGCGCTCGCGTAGAACTCCAGCGCCTGGCGCGCGTCCCCCGGGAAGCTGAGGTACGGGTTCAGTTGAGATGTCATCGGATTCCCCTTTTGTGAGGTTTCATCAGCAGGGCCAGCGTACGCATCGCGGACCGGAATCCGGACGAACCCGCCCCCGCCGGATCGACCGGCCGAGGCGTCACCGAGTGCGGGGCCGCGCACCAGGGGCGGCCGGGCACCCCGGAACGCATCCCCCGTTCAACGTTCTGGCCCATACCAAGCCCTTGACACCCCCATCGTTCACTTCTTAAATCACGTAACGAGATAGGGTCTTTCGTTTGGATCGGGCCGGATCAGGAAGCGGAGCCCGATCCGGACGAGAGGCCCTGACCCCCCACCGGCCTCACGCCGCCTCTCCCGCACCTGGCGCGGTCGGATGCCTGTCATGCGCATGCCTATTTCTCCCATGCTCCATGAAGGGAAACTCATGGACCCCGCACGCCTGCCGAGACGGCTGCTGATCCTGCTCGCCTCGGCGCTCACGCTCGCATCCCTGTCGACCGGACTCGCTCAGGGCTCCGCCCGCGACGGTGGAGCGCCCGCACGCACGGCGGCCGCGGCGTCGGCCGCGGCGGTGACGTTCTCCGACGAGTTCGACGGCCCCGCCGGATCAGCCGTGAACGGCTCGAAGTGGCAGACCGAGACCGGCGACAACGTGAGCAACCACGAGCGGCAGTACTACACCGCCGGAAACCGGAACGCCGCCCTCGACGGGCAGGGACATCTGGTCATCACCGCGCGCAAGGAGAACCCGGGCAACTACCAGTGCTGGTACGGGCGGTGCGAGTACACCTCGGCCCGGCTGAACACCGCTGGGAAGTTCACCACCACGTACGGGCGCGTGGAGGCTAGGATGAAGATCCCCCGCGGACAGGGCATCTGGCCCGCCTTCTGGATGCTGGGCAATGACATCGGCCAGGTCGGATGGCCCGCCTCCGGCGAGATCGACATCATGGAGAACGTGGGCTTCGAGCCGTCCACGGTCCACGGCACACTGCACGGCCCCGGGTACTCCGGATCCGGCGGGATCGGTGCCGGCTACAGCCTCCCCGGCGGACAGGCCTTCGCCGACGCGTTCCACACCTTCGCCGTCGACTGGAGCCCCAACGCGATCACCTGGTCCGTGGACGGTACCGTCTACCAGCGGCGTACTCCCGCCGATCTCGGTGGCCGGCAGTGGGTGTTCGACAAGCCGTTCTTCGTGATCCTCAACCTGGCGGTGGGCGGCTACTGGCCCGGTGACCCGGACGGCAGCACTCCCCTCCCCCAGCAACTCCTGGTCGACTACGTCCGCGTGAGCACGGACGGCGGACAGCCTGCGGGCGGGCCCATCACCGGCGTCGGCGGCAAGTGCGTCGACGTACCGAGCGCCAACAGCGCCAACGGAACACCCGTGCAGCTGTACGACTGCAACGGCAGTGCGGCACAGCGCTGGACCGTCGGCGCCGACGGCACCATCCGCGCCCTGGGGAAGTGCCTCGACGTCGCGTCCGCCGGAACCGCCGACGGCACCGCGGTCCAGTTGTGGGACTGCAACGGCACGGCGGCCCAGCAATGGGCCGTCCCCGCGGCACGGGACATCGTCAACCCGCAGGCGAACAAGTGCCTGGACGCGGTCGGCGGAGGATCGGCCAACGGAACCCGGCTGCAGATCTGGACCTGCGCCGGAACCGCCAACCAGAAGTGGACGGTGACCCGGTAGGTCACGTCATCCCCGGGGGCGAGGAAGCGCCCGCGTCTTCCCCCCGGGGGGGGCGGGGAAGCGCCCGCGTCTTCCCCCCGGGGGGGGTGCCTCTATGTCGTTCGTCAAGGCATCCCTGTCGGGTTTGGGGTGGTTCGGATGGTGGGGTTATGCGGCGAGTTCGACGTCCTTCG
>NZ_JBHZCI010000044.1:0-60221 GCF_042755185.1 Streptomyces sp. NPDC059166
CAGACCAACGGCAAGGTCGAACGCCTCAACCGCACCCTGCTCGACGAATGGGCCTACGCCAAGCCCTACCGCTCAGAACAGGAACGACGCGACGCCTTCCCCCACTGGCTCCACTCCTACAATCACCACCGCGGCCACACCGCACTCGCAGGCAAACCACCCGCCAGCCGCGTCCCCAACCTCACAGGGCAATACACCTAGGGTCGGTGGCGGTGACGGCGGTGAACCGCGTGCACGACACCGGCTGGGTCTCGTACTGGACGGCCGAATCGGCTCGGGGCGCCGGCATCGCCGCCGCGGGCGTACGAGCGACGGCCCGCTGGGCCTTCGACGACCTGGGGCTCCACCGTCTCGAGCTCGGGTACCGGGTGAACATCCCGCGTCATGTGCCGTGGCCCGGCGGGCCGGCTTCGCCGCCGAGGGAATCGAGCGGGGGAAGCTTCGCTACGGGAATATCCGCTACGACGTGGAGCGGCACGCACGCCTCGTCACGAATCTTGTCAACGTTGGTTGACGCCGCCTCGCATGTCAACGTAAGTTGACATCATGACCGAAGCAACGGATCTTGCCGCGCGCGCCGGTGACCGCGACCCGCGTGTGGGGCTCCGGGCGGTCGCCGCTCTGCGGCGGCTGCTCGAACAGCTCGAAGCCGTCCAGGTGAGAAGCGCCCGCGTCCAGGGGTGGTCGTGGCAGGAGATCGCCGCCGAACTGGGTGTCAGCAGGCAGGCCGTCCACAAGAAGTACGGGAGGCATTGATGTTCGAGCGATTCACCAAGGGCGCCCGGGTGGTGGTGACCGGGGCTGTGTCCCATGCCGAGCGGGCCGGTGCGGACAAGGTCGCCGAGGAGCACCTGCTGCTGTCCCTGCTGGACCAGGGGGAGGGGCGTGGGGCGTTCGCCGTCACAGCGCTCGGCCTCGTGGACCGTCGGGCCTCCGTCGAGGCGTCACTCGAACGGGCTCGCCGCCGAGGAGGGCTCACCAGCGCCGACGAGGAGGCGCTCGCCGGCCTCGGTATCGACGTGTCCGAGATCGTGGCCCGGATGGAGGATGTGCACGGCGAAGGTGTTCTGGCTCCACCACGGGGGAATCGCCGGTGGCGGAACGGGCACCGACCGTTCGCGGACGGCGCCAAGGGCGTCCTGGCCAAGTCGCTCCGCATCGCGCTCGGCAGGCGCGACCGTTTCATCGGTGAGGAGCACCTGCTGCTGGCTCTGACCGCCTGCCCGGGCGTGGTCGCCGACGTGCTCGCGGAGCACGGGGCGACGTACGAGAGCGTGGAGCGAGCTCTGTACGGGGATGGCGGCGAAGGCCAGGCCCGGGCGAGCTGACCTCGCCTTCCGCGCCACCGAGCCGACAGCATCCGCGTGCCGGCCGCCCTGTCGGGAGGGCGGCCGGCGGACTGGACCGTGCCCTGCCTGTCGGCCCGCGCTGAGAGCGGTACGGGCCGGCGTTGCCTGCGCGGTCGTCACCGCCTGTCGGCCGCCGTATCGGCAGGGCGGCGGCGGACTGGACCGTGCCCGGCCCGCCGGCGCGCGCTGAACGGGGCGCGGGCCGGAGCCCCCTGCGTGGTGTTCACCGCGTGCCGGACGGCCCGTTCCTGCCGGCCGCGGTGCCGCGCAGCACCGAGCCGATCTGGGTCGCGGCCGACGCCAGATGGCGGCGTGCCTCGGCGAGCTGAGTCTCGCTCACCCCGTGGTCCCGGGCCGCGTCGCGGACGTCGTCGCGGAACCGGTCCAGCAGGCGGTCCAGGTCGCGGGCGGGATCGCCCGTGCCGGTGGTGTCGGCGGCCCACTCGATGTCCGGCTCCCCGGGCGCGGGCCGGCTGTAGGAAGGCCAGGAGCCGGTCCTGGCGAAATTGCCCAGCTGTCCGGTGATCTCGGCCAGACCGTCCCGCACCCCCGCCGGCCAGTCACCCCGCGAGAAGTGCTCCTGGACCTGCCGCGCGGCGTTCTGCATCTGCTCCCGCGCCTTCTCCTGAGCTTCCTGGGCCTGGCGGCGGGCGCGGTCCGCGTCCTCGCGGGCCTTGCGGGACTCGTCCTTCGCCTTGCGGGCCTGTTCCTTCCACTCCTGCTTGGCCTTGCGCAGCTCCTCCTTCGCCGTGCGCCAGGCCTCGCTCTCTCCTGATCCCGGGTCCCATCCGGTCCGGTGGTCTCCGGCAGGGGCGTGCTTGGACTCGGAGGCGGCCGCACGCATCTCGCTGCGGAGCCGGCCTGCCGCGCCCCGCACGTCGTCGCGGATCTCCGCGGCCAGCTCGGAGACCGATTCACGGATCTCCAGCTCCAGATCGGCCAGTTCCCCGCCGCGGCCCGCCAGCTCGGCGCGCCCGGCATCGGTGATGGAGTAGACCTTGCGCCCTCCCTCGGTCGCGTGGGTGACGAGCCCTTCGGCCTCCAGCTTGGCCAGGCGGGGATACACCGTGCCGGCCGAGGGTGCGTACAGGCCCTGGAAGCGCTCCTCCAGGAGCCGGATCACCTCGTACCCGTGCCTGGGGGCCTCGTCCAGCAACTTCAGGAGGTAGAGGCGGAGACGGCCATGGGCGAATACGGGGGGCATGTCAGAGCACCTTTCCGGTCTGCTCGGCATCGTGTGCGCTGTCCTGGGCGGGAGGGCGCCGCAACAGGGCGATCGAACCCGAGACGGTGGTCGCCTTCAGGGTCCCGGTGCCCGCGCCCAGTGTGCCGGTGATCTTCTTGGCGCCCCACTGGCCGCCCACCCGCAGGTCCTCGAAGGCGTTGGAGACGGCGCCGCTCGCCGTGTTGGCCTCGACCCGTGCGTCCGCCGGGTGCGGCAGCCGGATGGAGATCTCGCCGGAGACCGAGGTCAGCCGGATGTCCGTCGGCTTCGAGGAGGTGTCCAGGTCGAGCACCATGTGGCCGGTGACCGATTCCGCTCGCACCGAGGTGCCCGCACCCTCGACGACGGTCAGGTCCCCCGAGACGGACTGGAAGCGCAGGTCGCCCGTGACCGTCTGGGCCTCCAGGTGGCCCGACACGGTCTCGGCCCGGACCACGCCGGAGAGACCCACCAGGGTGCTGTCGCCTGAGACGCCCCTCAGCTCGGTGCGCCCGCGGATCCCCGAGACGACCGCCTCCGCTCCGACCGCTCCGACCTTGACCGTCGCGCCCGCAGGCACCGCCAGGGAGACCACGGCGGTGCGGCGCGGACGCCGGCGGTCGAGCCAGGTGAGGAACCCCTGCCACGGAAGGTCCTCGTACGTGACGGTGAGGGATCCGCCCTCCTGGGTCACGATCAGCGGGGGGCCGTCGATCGCGGTCACCTCCAGCCGGGCGGTCGGCTCGTCCGTGCCGACGACATTCACCGTGCCATCGACGATGCGCACGTCGAGTGCTGTCACGGGCTCGTCGAAGGTGAGCTTCCGGGGCTCGGCGACGTTCCACGTCGGCTCAGGCATGGGTATGACCTCCCGCTGGACGGTGTGACGCAATATATCGCGTCTCCTGAGAACACGATATATCGTGGATCGAGGAAGTCAAGGGCGGAATCCGAAGGGCGGCGGCAAGGGGGTCGGGGGGCGCCATGGAGGGGTGAAAAGGTTCAAATGGGGCGAAAGTGACCTAGCGTGTGAGGCATGACCGCGACATCCGTGGGTGCCCTGCTGCTCTGCCGGGCCGAACCCGAGACCGTACGGCCCGTGGCGCACCTGCTGCAGGAGCGCATGCTCCTCGTACCGGCGGGGGAGGGCTGGAGTGTGCTCGTGCCCGAGGGGAAACCCTGGCGGAGGGACGGACACGACGGTGGCGCGGTGGACAGGACCGCGTCCCCCGGCGGGTCCGCGGCCGACGGCGAAAGGCCTGAGCCGGTCGACCGCGTCGTCGGGGGATGGGCGACGGCCCTCGCGGTCGGCTCGACCTGGCCGGTGCTCGCCCTGTGGTGGGACGCGGACGGTTCCGGCTACACCCTGGCCTCGGGATTCCGCCGTCCGGTCGGCTACATCTGGCTGGCGGACGGCACCCCGGCCGCCGAGGAGGAGGCGATGCGTACTTCCGCCCTCCGGCTCGGCCTCGACCCCGTGCTCGACGTCCAGGCTCTGGAAGCGCTCACCAGGGAGGACCCGGCGGCCGACTCCGGCGCCCGGCTGCGCGACCTGCTCACCGTCCTCGCCCGCGCGGGTGTGGAACTGCCCGCCGGTCTCACGCCCGGTGAGCCGGCCGACCGGCTGCGCTCGGTCGCCGCCGTCCTCCCGCGGGCCGAACTCATCGAATGGGCGGGCTGGCGCGATGCCGTACGCGTCGAGCTGGACGCCGTGGAGAGCGGCAGCCTCGGTCCCTGGGTGCTGGGCCCGAGGGCCCGGACGGTGGCCGCCGCCCAGATCGCGGCGGGACTTCCGCTCACCCTCTGGGGAGCGCGGCGCCGCAGTGGCGGCTGGATCACGGCGGGTCTGGTCCTGCTCGCGCAGGGCGTGCTGGGGCTCGCCTACAACCGGATCAGGGGCACCGCGGCGGGGAGCCCCGGGAGGTGACTACTCGTCCTCGTCCTCGTCGTCGAGCCGGGCCAGCCAGGTCGCCAGGCGTTCGACGGGGACCTCGAAGTCGGGGTTGAGGTCGACGAACGTGCGGAGCTGCTCGGCGAGCCACTCGAAGGTGACCTCCTCCTCGCCGCGCCGCTTCTCCAGTTCCTCGATGCCACGGTCCGTGAAGTACATGGGACCAGAATAACGAGGCCGGAAAGCCGGAGGTCCCGGCCCCGCGAGATGTTCGCGGGGCCGGGACCTCCGGTCGTGTACAGCCGCTGATCAGGCCTCGAAGACCTCGTCGACCAGCTGAGCCTGCTCGGCCTGGTGACGCTTGGCCGAGCCGACCGCCGGAGACGAGCCGTGCGGCCGCGAGATGCGGCGCAGACGCTCGCCGTGCGGCACGTCGGCGCCGACGGCCAGGTCCAGGTGGTCGATCAGGTTGAGCGCGATGAACGGCCACGCACCCTGGTTGGCCGGCTCCTCCTGGGCCCAGAGGTACTTCTCGGCGTTCGGGTACTTGGCGATCTCCGCCTGGATCTCCGCACCCGGCAGCGGGTACAGACGCTCCAGCCGGATGATCGCGGTCTCCGTGTCGCCACGCTTCTCGCGCTCGGCGTCCAGGTCGTAGTAGAGCTTGCCGGAGACGAAGACCACCTTGCGGACGCCCTCGGCCTTCACCGTCTCGTCGCCGATCACGGGGCGGAAGCCACCGCTGGTGAACTCCTCCACCTTCGACGCGGCCGCCTTGAGGCGGAGCATCGACTTCGGGGTGAAGACGATCAGCGGCTTGTGGTGCGGGTTGTGCACCTGCCACCGCAGGAGGTGGAAGTAGTTCGACGGCAGGGTGGGCATCGCGACCGTCATGTTGTCCTGCGCGCACATCTGCAGGAAACGCTCCGGACGCGCGGACGAGTGGTCCGGGCCCTGGCCCTCGTAGCCGTGCGGCAGCAGCAGGGTGACGCCGGACGTCTGGCCCCACTTCTGCTCGGCGGAGGAGATGAACTCGTCGACGACGGTCTGGGCGCCGTTGACGAAGTCGCCGAACTGGGCCTCCCAGATCACCAGGGACTCCGGGCGGGCCAGCGAGTAGCCGTACTCGAAGCCCATCGCCGCGTACTCGCTGAGGAGCGAGTCGTAGACGTTGTAGCGGGCCTGGTCGTCGGCGAGGTAGAGCAGCGGGGTGTAGTCCTCGCCGGTCTTCTGGTCGACGAGGACCGCGTGACGCTGGCCGAAGGTGCCGCGGCGGGTGTCCTGGCCGGCGAGCCGGACCGGGGTGCCCTCCATCAGCAGCGACCCGATGGCCAGGGTCTCGCCCATGCCCCAGTCGATGGTGCCGTTCTCCACGGAGGCCGCTCGGCGCTGCATCTGCGGGAGCAGACGCGGGTGCACCGTGATGCCGTCGGGGATGTTGACCTGGGACTCGGCGATCAGCTTCACGACCTCCGAGGAGACCGCGGTGCCGACCGAGACGGGGAACTCCGCCTGGACGTCCGGGACATGCGGCTGGGACGGCGCCGAGGTGGCCTCACGGACCTCCGCGAAGACCTTCTCCAGCTGTCCCTGGAAGTCCTGGAGGGCCTGCTCGGCCTCTTCCAGCGTGATGTCGCCGCGACCGATGAGGGACTCGGTGTAGAGCTTGCGCACCGAGCGCTTCTTGTCGATCAGGGTGTACATCTGCGGGTTGGTGAACTCCGGGTTGTCGCCCTCGTTGTGACCGCGGCGGCGGTAGCAGATGAGGTCGATCACGACGTCCTTGTTGAACGTCTGCCGGTACTCGAAGGCGAGCCGCGCGACGCGGACCACGGCCTCCGGGTCGTCGCCGTTGACGTGGATGATCGGCGCCTCGATCATGCGCGCCACGTCCGTGGCGTACATCGAGGAGCGCGAGGACTCCGGGGCGGCGGTGAAGCCGACCTGGTTGTTGATCACCACGTGCACGGTGCCGCCGGTGCGGTAGCCGCGCAGCTGCGACATGTTCAGCGTCTCGGCGACGACGCCCTGGCCGGCGAAGGCCGCGTCGCCGTGGAGCGCGACGGGCAGGACGGTGAAGTCGGTGCCGCCCTTGTTGATGATGTCCTGCTTGGCGCGGGCGATGCCCTCCAGGACCGGGTCGACCGCCTCCAGGTGCGAGGGGTTGGCGGCCAGCGAGACCTTGATCTGCTCGCCGTCCAGACCGGTGAAGGTGCCTTCGGCGCCGAGGTGGTACTTGACGTCGCCGGAGCCGTGCATGGAGCGGGGGTCGAGGTTGCCCTCGAACTCCCGGAAGATCTGCGCGTACGACTTGCCGACGATGTTCGCCAGGACGTTGAGGCGGCCGCGGTGGGCCATGCCGATGACGACCTCGTCGAGGCGGGCCTCGGCGGCGGAGTCGATGACCGCGTCGAGCAGCGGGATGACGGACTCGCCGCCCTCCAGCGAGAAGCGCTTCTGGCCGACGTACTTGGTCTGCAGGAACGTCTCGAACGCCTCGGCGGCGTTGAGGCGGCGCAGGATCCGCAGCTGCTCCTCGCGCTCCGGCGCGGGGCGCGGACGCTCCACCCGGTCCTGGAGCCACTTGCGCTCCTTCGGCTCCTGGATGTGCATGAACTCGATGCCGGTGGTGCGGCAGTACGACTCACGCAGGACACCGAGGATGTCGCGGAGCTTCATCATCGTCTTGCCGGCGAAACCGCCGACCGCGAACTCCCGCTCCAGGTCCCACAGGGTGAGGCCGTGCTCGGTGATGTCGAGGTCGGGGTGCTTGCGCTGGCGGTACTCCAGCGGGTCGGTGTCGGCCATCACGTGACCGCGGACCCGGTAGGAGTGGATCAGCTCGAAGACGCGTGCAGCCTTCGTGACGTCGTCGTCGTGCGAGGCGTCGATGTCCTTGAGCCAGCGGACCGGCTCGTAGGGGATGCGCAGCGCCTTGAAGATCTCGTCGTAGAAGTCGTTCTCGCCGAGGAGGAGCTGGGCCAGCACCCGGAGGAACTCGCCGGACGCGGCGCCCTGGATGACCCGGTGGTCGTACGTCGAGGTCAGGGTCATGACCTTCGAGATACCGAGCTTGTTCAGGGTGTCCTGGGAGGTGCCCTGGAACTCCGCCGGGTAGTCCATCGCGCCGACGCCCATGATGAGGCCCTGTCCGGGCATCAGGCGGGGCACCGAGTGGACGGTGCCGATGCCGCCGGGGTTGGTCAGCGAGGCGGTGACACCTGAGAAGTCGTCCATGCCGAGCTTGCCGACGCGGGCACGGCGGACGATGTCCTCGTAGGCCTGCCAGAACTCGAAGAAGTTGAGCGTCTCGGCCTTCTTGATGGCCGCGACGACGAGCTGGCGGTCGCCGTTCGGCTTCACCAGGTCGATGGCCAGGCCGAGGTTGACGTGCTCGGGCTTGACCAGGGTCGGCTTGCCGTCCTTCACCGCGAAGGAGTAGTTCATCGACGGCATGGCCTTGAGGGCCTGCACCATCGCGTACCCGATGAGGTGCGTGAAGGAGATCTTCCCGCCGCGGGCCCGCTTGAGGTGGTTGTTGATGACGATGCGGTTGTCGAAGAGCAGCTTCACCGGGACGGCGCGGACGGACGTGGCCGTCGGCAGCTCCAGGGAGGCGTTCATGTTCTTCGCGACCGCGGCGGAGGGGCCGCGCAGCGTGACGTACTCGGGGCCGGCGGGGGCCTCGGCCGGAGCCTCCTCCGACTTCGCCGCCGCGGGAGCGGCCTTGGCGGGCGCGGGCTTCGCCGGGGCGGCGGGGGCCTTCGCGGGAGCCGCCGGGGCGGCGGCCGCGGGCTTGGCCGGGGCGGCCGGCGCCGGCGCGGCCTGGGTCGGGGCGGAGTTGTTCACGGTGCTCGCTGCGGTGGCGGCCGGAGCCGGTGTCACCGCTCCCGCGGGTGCGGGTACGGGCTTGTCCGCCGTGCCGGACGCGCCCGGCTTGTAGTCGGCGAAGAAGTCCCACCAGGCGCGATCGACCGAATTCGGGTCCTGGAGGTACTGCTGGTAGATCTCGTCGACGAGCCACTCATTCGGGCCGAAAGCGGCGGCGGGGTTCGACCCGGAGCCTGCTTCTTGATCGGTCGAGATGCTCGAGTTACTGGGGGACTGAGACGACACGGCGGCAACCGCCCTCTTCCGCTTCACAAGGTGATGGACAGCGGAAATCAAGGCTACGCCTCCCCAGCCGTTACGTGCAGGCCGGGCCGGTCTTCGTCGTGCACATCACATCGGAAGCCGGGTTTCGGCGCATGAAATGGCGGGAAACAAGCAGGGTTCCGCTGCCCTTCGGTACGCGAGGCCGGTGTACGGCCCCTTGGACCGTATCGCTTTCCCGGCCCGGAGGCAGAAACGGGGCCCTCCGCTTCGAACACAGGGTCAATCGCGGAACGGGGCGATCCCCGGAAGGGTGACCTGGATGCGGCAGCCCCGGGCGGATTCGGCCACCCCGATCCGGCCACCGTGCAGATCCACCGCCCAGCGGGCGATGGCGAGACCGAGCCCCGTGCCCCCGTCGCTGCCCGGGCCGTGCGGCGACGGTGCCTGGCCCCGGTTGAACCGCTCGAAGACCCGGTGGCGCTCCGCCTCCGGGATGCCGGGCCCCTCGTCGATGACCTCCAGCTCCAGCGACTCGGGATGCGCGCCCCTGCGCGCCAGCACGGTGACCCGGCCGTGCGGCGGGCTGTGCTTGACGGCGTTGTCGATGAGATTGGCGACCACCTGGTGCAGGCGTTCCGCGTCGGCGTGCGCCGTCAGCTCGGGCGGCGACACGTCCAGATGCAGATGGACATCTGTACGGGTGTGGTTGCCGGAACCTGAGGAGAGGCGGCGGTGGGAGGCGGCCAGGTTCGCCTCCTTGAGTACGCCGGAGAGATAGGGCCAGACCTCGAAGCGGCGTGCCTTGATCTGGACCACGCCGTTGTCCAGCCTGGACAGGTCGAGGAGCGTCTCCACCAGCCGGCCCAGGCGCTCCGTCTGCTTCAGCGCCGTACGCATCGTCTCGGGGTCGGCCTCCGACACCCCGTCCACGACGTTCTCCAGCACCGCTCTGAGCGCGGCGATGGGGGTGCGCAGCTCATGGGAGACATTGGCCACCAGCTCCTTGCGGTGCCGGTCCTCCGCCTCCAGGTCGTCCGTCATGCGGTTGATCGTCTGCGCGAGATCGCCCAGCTCGTCACGGCGCCCGGCGCCGCTCACCCGTCTCGTGTAGTCGCCGTGCGAGATCGACCGCGCCACCGCGCGCATCTCGTCCAGCGGCGCCGTGAGGCCGTGCGCCACGAACTGGGTGATCAGCAGGGTGGCGATCACCGAGAAGACGGTGATGAACCGGAACTCGGTCCTGGTCCGCAGGGCGACGATCAGCAGTCCGGTCGTGATGAACACGGAGACGACGACGAGCGTGCCCAGCTTGGCCTTGATGGAGAACGGCCGTAGTCCTGACCCGGGCCGGGTCATGGCGCGGGGGTCTCCAGGGCGTAGCCGACGCCGTGCACGGTACGGATGCGCTCGGCGCCGATCTTCCGGCGCAGGGCCTTGATGTGGCTGTCGACCGTGCGTGTCCCGGAGGCGTCCGCCCAGTCCCAGACCTCGGCGAGCAGCTGCTCCCGGGACAGTACGGCGCGCGGGGTGTTCGCCAGGCAGACCAGCAGGTCGAACTCGGTCGGAGTCAGGTGCACGTCGTCGGCGCGCACCTTGACCCGGCGCTGCGCGTGGTCGATCTCCAGCTCGCCGAGGCGGAGGATCCCGCTGCGGGGGGTGACGGCGGCCAGCGCGGCCCGCTCGACCCTGCGCAGCAGGACGTGGACGCGTGCCGCGAGCTCCCGCATCGAGAACGGCTTGGTCATGTAGTCGTCCGCGCCGACCCCGAGTCCGACCAGCATGTCGGTCTCGTCGTCCCGTGCGGTGAGCATCAGCACCGGTACGGGGCGCTGGGCCTGCACGCGCCGGCACACCTCCAGGCCGTCGAAGCCGGGGAGCATGATGTCGAGCAGCATCAGGTCCGGCTGCCATGCCTCGGCCGCGTCCACGGCCGAGGGGCCGTCGGACGCGGTCTGCACCAGGAAGCCCTCGGCCCGCAGCCGGGCGGAAATGGCGTCGACGATCGTCGCGTCGTCCTCGACCACCAGCACCCGGCGCTGAGCACCGGGGGTGGCCGCCGCGCCGTTGTGGGTGGTGTGTGTCTGTTCCATCGCCCCGCCCCTGCCCGTTCTCGCGGAGGCCATTCCCCCGGAGGCACGGTTGTCGCTTGTGGATTTCGTCGGTAGGCCCGTGTGCCGGTCAGCAGCGTAAGGGCAGAGGACGTCTCCCGGCTACGCAGGGTGTTGTCCGGCACGGAGGTGTTACCCACGGGAAAGGATACGGACCGGCGGGCTCGGGGCGTCCCGCCCCCGGCAGGACCGGGACGCGTATACCGGGTGGGGGTTCAGTCGCCGCGCAGTGCGAGATGGACCACGTCGGGAACACCTCGGGCAACGGCTACTTCTTCGGTCCTTACGGCGTGGAATCCGGCATTCCGCAGCGCCGCGCCGAAGCCGGAGGACGGCTGGGCGGACCAGACGGCGAGGACCCCGCCCGGCGTCAGGCGGGCCCGGCAGGCCGCGAGTCCGGCGGGGGAGTAGAGGCTGCCGTTGTCCTCGGTGACCGTCCACTCCGGGCCGTTGTCGATGTCCAGGCACAGTGCGTCGTAACGCTCCGTGGTCGTACGGAGGTGTTCGACGAGATCGCCGCGGAGGATCTCCGTCCGGGGATCGGCGAGCGCGGGCCCGGTGATCCGGCCGAGCGGGCCGGTGCGGTGCCAGTCGACCACCGCCGCCTCCCGCTCGACGACCACGATCCGGCCCCAGCGGTCCTCCTCGGCCGCCCGTACGAGCGAGAACCCGACGCCGAGACCGCCGACGAGGACCGAGGGGTCCCGCCGGTCCTCGGGCAGGGCGCCGAGCGCGGCGTCGACCAGGAGCCGTTCGGAGCGCCCGTCGGACGTGTCCATCAGGAAGCAGCCGTTGGCGATGATCTCGAAGTGCTCGCCCCGCTCACGCAGGACGACTTCCCCGAAGGGGCCGTCCCGCCGGTCCAGGACGACGGGGCTGCTGGCATCTGTGGCGGACATGGGAGAGGTCTCCGGTGGGCGCTCGGGGTCATCGGTGCGCGTCCATCTTTCTTGTCGTCCCGCCGCGGGGCCAGCGAATTCGCGCCGCGCCACCCTTCGGGGCGGCGCCTCTCCGGGTGAGCCGGGCAAGGCGGCCCGGCTCACCGCGGCGGGTGGGTGCCTCCGGCCGGGAATGCCCGCAGGCTCGGGGATGCTCGGGTGGAAGAGGGCTGCCCGGCCGTCGCCGGGGGGTGAGCTCCCGGGCCGGTCGGCACCCATGGAACCTCGCAGGCCGGGAGGTGCTTCCAGGTTGATCGCTCTGAGCGAACAGGTGCCGGGGAACATTCGGGCGCTCACAAGCATTGAGTCGGCATAGCTCAACTTGCCTGCCGAAGGGGAGATCATGACTTCAGAGTCCGCGTCCAAGGTGTCCACGCCGGTCGACCTGCCCGTGCTGCCGCTCGACGACGAGGTCGTGCTGCCCGGGATGGTGGTGCCGCTCGATCTGTCGGACGCGGAGGTCCGTGGAGCGGTGGAGGCCGCGCAGTCGGTGGCACGGCCCGAGGGCGGCAAGCCCGAGGTGCTCCTCGTGCCGCGCATCGACGGCAACTACACGGGGACCGGTGTCCTCGGGACCGTCGAACAGGTCGGACGCCTGTCGGACGGTGACCCCGGGGCGCTCATCCGGGCCCGCGACCGGGTACGGATCGGCGCCGGAACCAGCGGTCCCGGGAACGCGCTGTGGGTGGAGGGGACCAGGATCGAGGTACCCGTGCCCGGGCCTTCCCCGGCCTCGGCCTCCCCCGGCCGGGGTGAACCCGGTCCCGGTCCGGTCGCCGAGCTCGTCCGGGAGTACAAGGCCCTGGCGACCAGCTGGCTGAAGAAGCGGGGCGCCTGGCAGGTCGTGGACCGCGTCCAGCAGATCGAGGACGTCTCCGCCCTCGCCGACAACTCGGGGTACTCCCCCTTCCTCACCGTCGCCCAGAAGGTCCAGCTGCTGGAGACCACGGACCCGGTCGCCCGCCTGAGGCTGGCGATCCGGTGGCTCGGCGAGCACCTCGCCGAGCAGGATGTCGCGGAGTCCATCGCCAAGGACGTCCAGGAGGGCGTCGACAAGCAGCAGCGTGAGTTCCTGCTGCGGCGTCAGCTCGACGCCGTGCGCAAGGAGCTCTCCGACCTCAACGGCGAGCCGGACGACGAGTCGGGCGACTACCGGGCACGCGTCGAGGCGGCGGAGCTCCCCGGGCACGTCCGCGAGGCGGCCCTCAAGGAGGTCGAGAAGCTGGAGCGCTCCTCCGACCAGAGCCCTGAGGGCTCGTGGATCCGGACCTGGCTGGACACCGTCCTCGAACTCCCGTGGAACGAAAGGACCGAGGACACCTACGACATCCGGGGCGCGCAGGAGGTCCTGGACGCCGAGCACGCGGGCCTGCAGGACGTGAAGGAACGCATCACCGAGTACCTCGCGGTGCGCAAGCGCCGCGCGGACCGTGGACTCGGCGTCGTCGGCGGCCGGCGGGGCGGCGCGGTGCTCGCGCTGGTCGGGCCTCCCGGGGTCGGCAAGACCTCGCTCGGCGAGAGCGTCGCGCACGCCATGGGCCGCTCCTTCGTCCGGGTCGCGCTCGGCGGGGTCCGGGACGAGGCGGAGATCAGGGGACACCGGCGCACCTACGTCGGCGCGCTCCCCGGGCGGATCGTACGCGCGATCAAGGAGGCCGGCTCGATGAACCCGGTCGTCCTGCTCGACGAGATCGACAAGGTCGGCTCCGACTTCCGGGGCGACCCCGCGGCCGCGCTGCTCGAAGTGCTCGACCCGGCCCAGAACCACACCTTCCGCGACCACTACCTGGAGGTCGAACTCGACCTCAGCGACGTGGTGTTCCTGGCCACCGCCAACGTCGTCGAATCCATCCCGGAGGCGCTGCTCGACCGTATGGAGCTGGTGACGCTGGACGGGTACACCGAGGACGAGAAGGTCGTCATCGCGCGTGACCACCTCCTCCCGCGGCAGCTGGAGCGAGCGGGACTGGAGGAGGGTGAGGTCACCCTCGACGAGTCCGCGCTGCGCAAGCTGGCCGGTGAGTACACCCGTGAGGCCGGGGTGCGCAACCTCGAGCGTGCCGTCGGACGCCTGCTGCGCAAGATCGCGGCACAGCACGAACTGGGTGAGCGGAAGATCCCGTTCACGGTGTCCGACGGGGATCTGAGGGGGCTGATCGGGCGGCCGCGCCACGTCCCGGAGTCCGCACAGGACCCCGCGGGACGCAGGACGGCGGTGCCGGGAGTGGCCACCGGTCTCGCCGTGACCGGGGCGGGCGGTGACGTCCTGTTCGTCGAGGCCTCGCTGGCCGACCCGGAGACCGGGGCGTCCGGTCTGACCCTGACGGGCCAGCTCGGCGACGTCATGAAGGAGTCCGCGCAGATCGCCCTGAGCTTCCTGCGCTCGCACGGTGCCGAGCTGGAGCTCCCGGTCGCGGACCTCAAGGACCGGGGCGTGCACATCCACTTCCCGGCGGGCGCGGTGCCCAAGGACGGCCCGAGCGCCGGTATCACCCTGACGACCGCGCTGGCCTCGCTGCTCTCCGGGCGGCTGGTCCGCACGGACGTGGCGATGACGGGCGAGGTGTCGCTGACCGGACGGGTACTGCCCATCGGAGGGCTGAAGCAGAAGCTGCTCGCCGCCCACCGCGCGGGCATCACGACCGTGGTGATCCCCCAGCGCAACGAGGCCGACCTGGACGACGTCCCGGCCGAGGTCCTCGACGCCCTGGAGGTCCACCCGGTGACCGATGTGCGCCAGGTGCTGGAGATCGCCCTCGCCCCGGCCTCGGCGGAGGTGAGGGAGATGGTCCCGGCCGCCGCGTAGGCCTCACGCTGTGACGGACGTGGCGCCACGTCCCCGGCCGGTACGGACGTCCCGCCCTCCCCGGAGGGCGGGACGTTCCGCGTGCGGGGCGGGATGTGCGCACCGGCGGGTCGGACGCCCGCCGGTGCCACCCACGCATCCGGGCGCGCCGCCGACGCGCGCGGCCCTCCGTCTCCAGGGGGCCGGACCCCTCAGGTCCGCACCTGCGAAATACTGGCCCGGCTGGGGTGAAGGCCGGAGTCGGGAAAGCGTATGAGGGGTGCTGACGTGCACGCGAGCGGAAGCGGCGGCGAACACGGACAGGGCGTGGACCACGAGTTCCTGGCCCTGGAGCGGGAGCTGTCGGTCTTCCTGCGCCGGGCGCGGGCCAACTCGGGGGAGATGGCGCGTGAGGTCCACCCGGACCTGGAGGCGGCCGCCTACGGGCTGCTCGTCCGGCTGGAGTCCACCGGACCGCAGCGCGCCACCGACCTCGCCGTCTACTTCGGGGTGGGCAAGGCGACGATGAGCCGGCAGCTGCACGCCTTGGAGCGGCTCGGGCTGGTGGCGCGCGAGACCGATCCCGCCGACGGCCGGGCCTCGCTGGTCCACCTCACGGACGAGGGGCTCGAACGCTTCACCAGCGTCCGCGACGCCCGGCGCGGGCGCTACGCCCTCAAGCTCGCGGACTGGGACCGTGCCGAGATCGCGGAACTGGCCCGCCTGCTCCACCACTTCAACGAGCGCTCCGAGGACTGAGCGGCCAGGGCGGCGGCTTCCTGAGCCCCCGTCGGGCCTTCGGGGCCCTCTCAGAGCTCGACGAGGACCGCCGTCGCGTCGTCGTGCGGCTTCCCGCGGCGCGGGCGGCCGCTGTCCGTGTCCGCCCGCTCGAGTTCCCGGACCCGGTCGATGAGCCCCTGTGGTCCCGTCGCGCGCAGCATCTTCAGGGCGGCGCCCCAGTCGCCCTCCTGGAACCGCTCCGTCCAGCGGCTCGCGCCGTCGGTCAGGGCGGCCAGGGCGCGTACGTCCTTCCGGGGGGTCTCGCCCGTCACGGCACGCGAGGCGACCCCGGGGTCGGCGGCGGCCGTGAAGAAACCGCCCTCCTTGTTCCGCACACGGGTGTCCGCGATCTCCTCCGAGGCGAGCGAACCGGGCGGCAGCCTGTCGATACGGTCGTCCAGGACCGGTGTGACCCCGCCGTCCGGCGCTTCGACGAGCAGGGCCGAGTCGGAGAGCACGAGGTGCTCGACCCGCTCCTCGTCCCAACGCGCCAGAACGACCGTCGCCTGAGGCGTGCGGGGGTGAGAAAGGTCACACGGTGAACCGTGCGCTTCGGCGGTGCGCCGGATGGACTCCGACAGGATCCAGGCCAGCGTCATATCCCGCCGCGAAGCGGACAGTTCGGCCAGGGAGCCCCCGAGCCTCGCCGTGAACCACGGCACCGAGTGCACACAGCCGTCGCTTCCCGCGGGGGGCGTGACGCCGTCCAGCAGAACGAGGGTGCCGCCCCGTCCCTCCGCAGGGACGGAGGCCGATGCCCAGTCCTCGTTGGGGCGTTCGGAGCTGCCCGGTTCGGTGGCGAGTTCGATGCGCATCCAGCCAGTCTGCACGATGCCTTCACGGAGCCTGCACGAACCGGGGGTTGGACCGTACCAGCAGGTCAGGGTGGCCACCGGCCGTGGAATCGAGGGCTCCAGGCATATGCGGGCGGGCATACTGCCAAAGCCTGGCCGTAAGTTCCACCCGGCCCTTCGCGCATGCGCCGTGGCGCCGGTGGGGAGACTTGTTCGCCAACTCCGGAGTGATGTTCACTCGTTCGAGTGGCGGAGCGGTTGATGCACGGCCCCCCCTCAAAAGCGCTGGAATGGTCAGAAGCCGTACGGGGCGCACGGGGTGGGTGCCCATCCACGTGACCGTGCGTCATCTCTGCTTCAAGGGCGGACGAGTCAAGATTGCGAGCACCGGTGCAGAAGAAGCGGCCTCGGAGCAAGGACACCACGCGTGAGGAGCCCGGGGCGATGCCTCAGGCAGCGGGTGCCGCCAAGCGGACCGTGCGGGTGCGCAGCCGGCTCGTGGCCGGCGTCGCCGTCGTGGGGATCACCGTCATCGCGGCGGGAGCCCCGGCGGCCATCGGCGCGTCCTCCGACCTCAACGAGTCCCAGCGGCTGGTCACCCTCTCCGAACTGAACCAGCAGGCGATCACCCTCGCGCACTCCCTCGCGGACGAGCGCGACCAGGTCGTCACCCACATCGCCGGCGGCCGCGAGGACGAGAAGGGCGCCGACGGCGCCGCGAACCCGGCGACCCGTGTCGACCAGCAGGTGGACGAGATCCGGGACGCCGCGCCCGCGGCGCTGCGCCGGGACCTCGCCGAGATCCCCTCGCTCCGGCGTGCCGCGCTCACCGGCAAGGGCTCCGCGATGGAGGCCTACCAGGCCTACTCCGAGGTCATCGCCAAGCTCCACGACCTCGCGGACGAACTCGCCGAGAAGACGCCGCCGCGCGCGGCCGACGCCACGCGCGCCCCGCTCGCCCTCGGCAACGCCGTCGAGCAGGCGTCCGCCACGCGCGGGCTGATCCTCGCCGCGCTCGCCGTGCCCGGCACCCAGCCCCGGCAGCCGCAGACCGACCCGTTCACCGGCCTGCCGGTCCAGGGCCAGGACGACGGCGACAGCGAGGACGACCGTACGCGCGACGAGCTCAGCGCCGCTGCCCAGCAGGCCCGGGTGCGTGAGCTCGCCTTCCTCGCGGACTTCGACCAGGCGGCCGGATCCACCGCCCGGAGCAAGCTCTCCTCCACGGTGACCGGTTCCGAGGTCACCCGTGCCGAGAAGTACCTGACCCGGTTCACCGACCGCCCCGAACTCTCGGACGACGACCGCGCGGCCGACCCCGAGAAGGTCTCGGCCGCGCTCTCCTCCCGCATCGACCGGATGCGAGGGGTCGAGTCCGCACTCGGAACGGAGCAGGTCGAGCGCCTGGAGGCGCTCCGCGACGACGACGTGACCGCGCTGGAGCTGCGCCTCGCGCTGCTCGGCGGCTGTCTGCTGATCGCCGTGGGTGTCTCCACCGCCGTGGCCCGCACCCTCACCCAGCCCCTCGCCGTACTGCGGATCGGGGCCGGCCGCATCGCGGCGGAGCCCGAGACCGCCGAACCGGTCCGCTACACCGGGCGCAACGACGAGTTCGCCCAGGTCGTGCGGTCCATCAACGCCCTGCACGGCAAGCTGCACGAGCTGCACCACGACGTCAGCGACCGGCTCGGCACCATGCAGACGGAGCGCGCCGAACTGATCACGGGCCGCGAGGCCCTCACCCTGCAGCGGGCCGAACTCCAGGTCAGGGTGGCCGAACTCACCGGGCAGCTCGAACGGCTGCGCAACACGGTCCACCACACCTTCGTCAACCTGTCGCTGCGCACGCTCGGTCTCGTGGAACGCCAGCTCGGCGTCATCGAGGGCATGGAGGAGCGCGAGCAGGACCCGGAGCGTCTCGCGACCCTGTTCAAGCTGGACCACATGGCCACCGTCATCCGGCGCCACAGCGAGAACATGCTGGTCCTCGCGGGAACGGACCACAACCAGGGGCACGCGAACCCGATCCCGCTGGTCGACGTCCTGCGCGCCGCGGTCAGCGAGATCGAGCGGTACGAGCGGGTCACCATCCAGTCCCTGCCGCCGCACGCCCAGGTCGCGGGATTCGCCGCGGACGACCTGAGCCACCTGGTCGCCGAACTCCTGGAGAACGCGACCTCCTTCTCCCCGCCCGACTCCCATGTAGAGCTCTCCGGCTGGCTGCTGGAGACCGGCGAGGTGATGCTCTCCGTGCAGGACGAGGGCATCGGCATGTCGGCGGTCCGGATGAGCGAGCTCAACGCGCGGCTCGCCGACCCGGCGTCCTTCGAGGCGGGTGAACAGGCCGCGGACGGGGCGGGGCTGGGACTCCAGGTGACCTCGCTGCTCGCGGCCCGCCACGGGGTACGGGTCCAGCTGCGGGAACAGAAGGGGAGCGGGGTGGCCGCGGTGGTCGTCCTTCCGCAGGCGCTGCTGCCGAAGGCGCCGCCGGCCGCCTCGCCGCCGCCGGTGCCGCGTCCTGGTGACGCCCCCACGCTCAACCTCCCCGGGTCGGTCGCCGAGGCCAACTCCAACGCCCTGCCGCCCCGTTCGGCGGCACCCGGCGGCGATCCGCTGATCGCGGCCGCGGAGCGGACCATCGAGGCGGCGGGCACGGAACCCGCGGCGGCCCAGGCACCCCCGCAGGCCCCCGCCGGTGCGCGCGAGGAGCGGGCGGTACCCGAGGAGTCCGAGTCCGAGACCACCATGCAGGTCCGGCTGCCCCCGCAGCAGGCCGCGCCGAGCCCGTACGCCGTCGGACCCGACCGCCACGAGCGTGCCGCGGACACGAGCCCGGCGGCCGCGCCGGAACCGGCCCCCGCGCCGGAGCCCGCCCCGGCCGCCGACAGCGTTCCCGGTCCCCGGCAGCCCCTGACCGGGCTCGGCGAGGAGGTGCCGGACCCGGCGCCCTCGCCGGAGCGGCTCACGGACAAGGGGCTGCCCAAGCGCACCCCCAAGATCTCGGCACCGCCGCCGGCCCCCGTCGCCCAGCGGAAGGGCGGCCTGGACAAGGAGGCCCTGCGCCGTCGGCTCGGAGGCTTCCACCAGGGTGCGAAGGACGGCCGCCGCGACGTCGAGGCGGAGATCGCCGACAGCGGCCCACAGAGCGACGGCGGCCGTACCGACGGCCGTATCGATGAGACGGGGGACACAGTCGAGGAGGCACGCAGTTGACTGCGCCCAGCACGTTCGGGCTGAGCACCGAGGCCCGGAACCTTCACTGGTTGCTGAGCAATCTCGTGGAGGAGGTGCCAGGGGTCCACTCGGTCACCGTCGTCTCGTCCGACGGACTCATGCTGCTCTCCTCGGACCCCGGTCTCGCGGCGGCGAGGGCGGAAGGACGGCGGACCGGGCCCCGCGGCTCCAGTGCCGACCTCGCCACCATCGTCTCCGGCATCGGATCGCTCACGATCGGCGCCGCCAAGCTGATGGACGGCGGCGGCGTCAAGCAGACGATGGTCGCGATGGACGAGGGCAGTGTCTTCGTCATGTCGATCAGCGACGGCTCTCTGCTCGGTGTGCACGCCACGCCCGACTGCGACATGAGCGTCATCGCCTACCACATGGCGCTCTTCGTCGGCCGTGCCGGACATGTACTCACCCCCGAACTCCGCAGTGAGCTGCGCAAATCGATGGAGAGCACCCAGTGACCTCAGCTGCTGAACCCGTACGAAAACTCCCGGTCCGGGGTGCCGACCGCAAGGCCGCGCGGGTCCGCCCGTACTCCCTCACCGGGGGCCGCACCCGTTTCGGGCACGTCCTGCTCGTGGAGACCTTCGTTGCCGCGCTGGACGCACCGGAGGAACGAAGAGAGCTCACCAACGGCAATCTCGCCTCGCGCGTCATGCCGGAGCTCCACGCCATCGTCGAGCTCTGCCGCCGTATGCGTACGGTCGCCGAGATCTCCGCGCTGCTGAAGATGCCGCTCGGCGTGGTCCGGGTGCTGCTCAGCGACTTGGCCGACCAGGGAAAGATCCGCGTCTACGGGACCGGCCACGGTGCCGGCCAGCCCGACCGCGCGCTGCTCGAAAGGGTGCTCAATGGACTCCGCCGTCTCTGAGGCGCCGCTCTTCACCCCGCGCGAGCGGGACCCGCAGGCCCGGCCCGAGGAGTCGGTGCAGGCCTGGCAGCTCGACCACACGCGCGCGCCGATCGCCACCAAGATCGTGGTGGCGGGCGGCTTCGGCGTCGGCAAGACGACCTTCGTGGGCTCGGTCTCCGAGATAACCCCGCTGCAGACCGAAGCGCTGATGACGCAGGCCAGTGAGGAGACAGACGACCTCACGGCCACACCGGACAAGGTCACCACGACCGTCGCCATGGACTTCGGGCGTCTGACGCTCGACGACGACCTGGTCCTGTACGTCTTCGGCACCCCCGGTCAGCAGCGCTTCTGGTTCATGTGGGACGACCTGGTGCGCGGAGCCATCGGCGCCGTGGTCCTGGCCGACACCCGCCGTCTCGCCGACTGCTTCGCCGCGCTCGACTACTTCGAGAGCTGCGGCCTGCCGTACATCGTCGCGGTCAACCACTTCGAGGGCACGACCGGTTACGAGGAGGCCGACGTCCGGGAGGCCCTGACCGTGCCGCCGCACGTGCCTGTTGTGATCATGGATGCGCGTAAGAGGATCACGGTCGTCGAGTCGCTGCTCGCCCTGGTGGGCCACGCCCTCGACGTCGCCCCCGAGTAACGACCTACGCACCCTGAACACGTAACGGAGAAATACCGCGATGCGGAAGATACTCATTGTCGGAGCCGGCCAGTCCGGTCTCCAGCTGGCCCTCGGGCTGCAGTCCCACGGTTACGAAGTGACCCTGATGTCCAACCGCACCGCCGACGAGATCCGGTCCGGCCGGGTCATGTCGACGCAGTGCATGTTCCACACCGCTCTCCAGCACGAGCGCGATCTGCAGCTCAACTTCTGGGAGTCACAGGCCCCGCGGATCGAGGGCGTCGGCGTGTCGGTGGCCGGCCCCGACTCCTCGCGGGTCATCGACTGGGTCGGCAAGCTCGACGGCTACGCCCAGTCCGTCGACCAGCGGGTGAAGATGGCCGGCTGGATGGAGACGTTCGCTCAGCGCGGCGGGCAGCTGGTCATCCACGGTGCCGCCGTGTCGGACCTGGACTACTTCTCGCGTACCTACGACCTGGTGATGGTCTCGGCGGGCAAGGGCGAACTCGTCTCCATGTTCGGCCGCGACGCCTCGCGTTCGCCCTTCGACACCCCGCAGCGCGCTCTGGCCGTCGCCTACGTCCACGGCCTGGGTCCCCGCCCGGAGCACCCGGAGTTCGACGCGGTGCGCTGCAACCTCGTCCCGGGCGTCGGCGAACTCTTCATCATGCCGACCCTGACGACCTCCGGCCGCGCGGACATCCTGTTCTGGGAGGGCATCCCCGGCGGTCCGCTGGACGCCTTCCAGGGCATCAAGGACCCGTCCGAGCACCTGGCCAAGACGCTGGAGCTCATGGAGAAGTTCACTCCGTGGGAGTACGCGCGCGCCACCAAGGTCGAGCTGACCGACGCCAACGCCACGCTGGCGGGCCGTTACGCCCCGACCGTCCGCAAGCCCGTGGGCCGGCTGCCCGGCGGCGGCCTGGTCCTCGGTGTCGGCGACGTGGTCGTGGCCAACGACCCGATCACCGGGCAGGGCTCGAACACGGCGTCCAAGTGCGCCCACTCCTACCTCCACTCGATCCTCGAGCACGGCGACCAGCCGTTCGACGAGGGGTGGATGGAGGCGACCTTCGAGCGCCACTGGGAGAACACCCAGCACGTCGTGAAGTGGACGAACGCGATGCTCGGCCCGCCGCCGGAGCACGTCCTGAACCTCATCGGCGCCTCGGGCCAGATCCAGCCGGCCGCCGACCGGTTCGCCAACGGGTTCAACAACCCGGCGGACTTCGACAACTTCTTCTTCGAGCCGGAGAAGACCAACGCCTACCTGGCCTCGCTCACCGGCGGCCAGTAGGCATCCGGCCCGCCGAGCAGGGGGCCGCACCGGCGGACGCCGGTCTCCGTGGTGTCCGTGGGCCGTCCTCCGGCGGTCCACGGACGGCGCGCCCCCGCTCCCCGCCTGCTCAGGAGCCGGGGGCGTCGTACCCCGTGTCGGCCCCGGAGGACGCGCCTTCGGGTAGTTCGGGGAGGGTGTACGAGCTCAACGACACGCCGCCCGGGTCCGGGCGGACCGCTCCGAGCAGCGGGTTCGAGGCGAGGGGCGAGACCTTGACGGTGGCACCGGGCCGGGGCGCCTGGATGACGAGGCCGTCGCCGATGTAGAGGGCGACATGGGTCGCCCCGGGGAAGTAGACCACCAGGTCTCCCGGGCGCAGCGAGCCGATCGGTACCCTCGTCAGCTGTCTCCACTGCTCCTGCGAGGTGCGCGGGATGGTGCGGCCGGCGTCCGACCAGGCCTGGGAGGTGAGACCGGAGCAGTCGAAGGAGTCCGGCCCCTCGGCACCCCAGACGTACGGCTTCCCGATCTGCTCGATCGCGAAGCGCACGGCCTCGCTGCCCGCCGGGGACGGGAGGCGGACCGAGCTGAGCGCCCCCGAGGCCGCAAGCGTGTCCTGGGCCTTGCCCACATTCCTGCGTTCCAGCGCGGACAGGGCGGCGATCTGCTCCGGTGACAGGGACGCCAGCATCGCCTCGATGCCCTTCATCCGGGACTCCACGGTGTCCCGCTGTTCCTTGCGCCGCGCGGCCAGTGCGCGCTGCCGGCCCTGCGCAGTCCTGGCCCTGGCCGCCAGGTCCTCCGCGTGACGCTCGGCACCGGCCAGGCGGTCCACCACGGCCGACCGGCCCGCCTGGGCCCGTTCGATGACATGGCTCTGCTCCAGGGCGCGCGCCGGGTCCTGGGCGAGCAGCAGGCGCAGATAGACGGAGAAGTCGGTGCGCCCCTGGTACTGGTCGCGTGCCAGCCGTCCCGCGTCCCGGCGGCCGGAGTCCAGCGCTGTCCTGGCCTCGGCGAGTTCCGTGCGCAGTCGCTCGACCTCGGCGGTGCGCTTCCTCAGCTCCTCCTCGGTGCCGTTGTAGAGCTCACCGGCCTCCTCGGCCTTCCGGTAGAGCGTCTGCAGCTGTTCGAGCAGCCCGGCCACACCCTGGGCCGCCGGGCCGGCCGCCGGAGCGGTGCCGGCCTCCGGCGAGGGCGAGGGGCCCGGTGGCTCGGCGACGGCGGGGGAGGCGGCGACGACGACGGCGGCCAGCGCCGTCGAGCAGAGAGCGCGCACGACGCGTCCCGACACGACTCACCTCCGGTGTCAGGGGCGGCACCGAATAATCGGACTACCCCACAAATGCTCGGATGTCGTCCATCCGGTCATCCGCCACCTGGCGATGCAAGGACCTCCCGGTGCGCCACCCGGGCTGTGCCCCGGACGGCGGACGCCGGGCCGCGCCCGCCGTCCGCCGTCCGGGGGCTCACTCCGCCGGAAGGGAGTAGAAGACCCCGCCGCGCTGGATGACCACGGCCTTCTCCGCGGGCAGGACCCGGTAGGGCGCGGTGACGGTTGCCCCCTCGGGGTCCTGGACCCCGATGTCCTGGAACTTCCAGAGCCGCCGTCCGTCGGCCGCGGCGAACGCGGTGACCTGGGAGGCGTCGGACGCGAAGAGGGTCTTCCCGCTTCCGCCGAGGGTCAGCGCGGGTGTGCCGCCGCCGAGCGGCACCTCGGTGGAGCGCCGCCAGACCGGCTTCCCGGTGGCACGCTCGACCGCGCCCACCTCCTGGTTGCGGTTGGTCGTGTGCAGGAGGCTCCCCGCGGGGAGCGGAGTGCCGAAGACGGAGGACGCGGTGCCGTTCAGGGTCCACACCGGCTTTCCGGTGCCGGTCTCGAAGGCCTGGAGGTCGTCGCCGACGGCTCCGAACAGCCGCCCCTCCTCGTCACCTGCGGCGCCTCCGCCCAGGGTGACCGTGCCGAACTGACGGCTCCACAGCTGCTTGCCCGTGGCCCGGTCGAAGCAGCGGAACACGGCCTTGCCCTTGCCGGCGGTGACGTCCGCGGGGGTGAGGGTGTCCGCGGTCTGCCGTACGACGAAGTCGGCGTCACGGACCGCGGTCAGACGGTAGGCCGGGGTGCCGGGTGCCCGGCCCGCCGGGATCGCGGTACGCCACAGCTCCTCGCGCCGCACGATGTCGTAGGCGAAGAGGTACGCCTTCGCCACCTGGGTGTCCTTGCCGGGCTTCTTGCCCTTCTTCGGCTTCGGCGCCTTCACGGTGACCGTGTGCGATCCGGTGAACCAGAGGACGGAGCCGGACAGTCCGGTGAGGGGAGCGACCTTCATGTTCGGCACGTCCGTGAACTGGTCCACGAAACGGACCCGGTGCTCGATCCGTCCGTCCTTCGGCGACAGCCAGAGGAATTCGGTCGGGCTCGCGAGGAAGCAGAGGTCGTCACCCGCCGCCAGGACCGTCTGGGCTCCCGCGGCGTCGGCCCGGTCCCAGAGCTTCCGCCCGGTCCGCAGATCGAGGGCGGTCGCCCCGGCCGTGTCGGTGAGGACCAGCAGCCTGTTCCGCCAGATGCCCGCGGTCGCGGGAACGGGGGATCCGGCCGGCCGCGTGTGGATCCAACGGGGATCCGGAGCGCGGCCGGGCAGCGTGGGTCCCGGCTCCGCCGCGGGCTTGTCGTCGGCCGCCGAGGCGGGCTCGTCCGACCCGAGGACGGACACCGCCGTACCGCCGAGGACGAGTCCTGCCACCCCTGCGGCGACGGCGGTGATCACCGCCCGCCGCCCCGGAGCCGGTCCGGACGCGGCGGGCGGGGCCGACGGCGGCGACGCGGGCGCCGCCGGCCCCTGCGGTGCCGCCGCCGGGTAGGCGTACGGATACGGCTGTGCGGGTGCGGGTGCGGGTGCGGGTGCGGACGGCACCGGCGTCGCGGGCGGCAGGGCCGGCGGCTGCGACCCGGCGGGAGGCAGCG
Source organism: Streptomyces sp. NPDC059166 (assembly GCF_042755185.1). Lineage (NCBI taxonomy): Bacteria > Bacillati > Actinomycetota > Actinomycetes > Kitasatosporales > Streptomycetaceae > Streptomyces > Streptomyces sp. NPDC059166. The sequence goes on from NZ_JBHZCI010000044.1 coordinate 24,898, forward strand.
CGGCGACCGCCTGCGGCCCGGTCGCGATGCCGGCTGCTTCGCGGGGCAGGGCGAGCTGGGTCGTGGCCCGGTCGGTCTGCGGCGGACGTGCCCCGGTCCCCAGGAAGCGGGTGGTCCCGCTGTCCTCGGGGCCGTCCCCGGTGGTCTCCTGCCCGGTGCCGTACGGGGAGTTCGAAGGCGCGGCCTTCGAGGAGGGGGTGTAGCCCGGCGGCACGGCGTCCGAGGCCGTACCACCCTCGGGCGTCGCGTCTGCGGGAGTCGCGTCGTCGGGCTTGGCGTCTGCGGGAGTCGCGTCGTCGGGCTTGGCGTCTTCGGGAGTCGTGTGGTGGGGCGTCGCGTCCGTGGGAGTCGCGTCGCCGGGCGTCGGGTCCTCGGGTTCCCTGCCGTCGGGCCTCGCGTCCGTGGGCCCGCCGTCCTCGACGTCCTGGACCGGATCCGCCGGGACCTCCGACGCCCGTGCCCGCGACGCCTGGTCCCTCAGGGCCGCGGACAGCGTGGCGGGGAGCCAGCCGCCCTTGGCGAGACCGGCCGCGCCCTCCAGCGCCAGCTCCGCGGCGACCGATCCCGCGGTGGGCCGGTCCTCCGGGGCCTTCGCCAGGCAGTCGGCGATCAGCTGCCGCAACTCCGCCGGAACCGAGTCCAGTTCGGCCGGCCGGTGCGCGATGCGTTCGGCCGCCTCCTCGGGCGGGCCGTCGGCGAGCGGGGTCGTGCCGGTGGCCGCGTACGCCAGCAGGAGCCCCAGGACGAACAGGTCGGAGGCCGGGCCGGCCTCCTCGCCGCCGATCTGCTCAGGGGTGAGGTAGCCCAGCCGTACCGAGAGCTGCCCGCCCGCCCGGACCTCGGCCGAAGCCGCGGCCCCCAGCGGTCCGAACGCCGTGAGCCGGGGCCCGTCCCCGGCCAGCAGCACCGTCCCGGGGGCAAGCCCCTGGAGCACGGCCCCGGTGGCGTGCACCCGGGACAGGGTCTCGGCCAGGCCCGCGCCGATTATCCGAACGGCGCGCTCGGGCAGCGGACCCGCGAGGCCGATGGCCTCGGTGAGCGTCACCGCGGGCACGTACTCCGAAACCGTCCAGAGCGTCTCGTCCGTGACCGGAACCAGGGGCGGCTGTACCCAGCCCCCCGCCAGGCGCTCCGCCGTGCGCGCCTCGGAGAGGAAACGGCGCCGGAAGGCCGGAACGTCCGCGAGGCCGGGCCGCGCGACCGTCACGACGGCGAGCGAGTCCGTCCCGGAGCTGTCCCGCGCGGACACGTCACGCGCGAGGTAGTGCACGGCGCTCGCGCTCGCGCCGAAGCGCGCCAGCACCGTGTACGGGCCGAAGCGGCGTGGATCGTCCTGACGCAGCGCCTCCATGGGCGCACCCCCTTGTCACCGTGCTCTCGGCCACCTGACCGCCGATCTTACGGGCGCCGCGCCGCGCGGCCGTCAGGACCCGCTACGGGGCTTGCTCCAGGGCCACTTGGGGGTGAATCGCTCGCGGCCGCCGGGGGCGAACTCGTACACCCAGCCGCGCTGGAGGCCGAGCCGCTTCGAGTAGCCGGCGGGCACACGCCGGTAGGCGTACACGGTGGCGGGACCGCCGTCGGCGTCCGGAACCGGTACCTCGTACCACTTCGGGGGATGGCCGGTCGGCCCGAGCAGCACGGGCAGGACCCGGCCGTCCAGCGGGCCGCCGCGGAAGGAGGTGTTCTCGCTTTTCACCCGGCCAGTGTCACCCGGGCGGCAGGAGGTGCGCCGCGTGCCCCACCACCGGGACGATGCGCGCCGCGAGCCGGCCGCCCGGTCCGTCGGCGGTCTCCAGGCCCAGCAGGTCCACGACGGCGGCCCGCGTCTCGGTGTCCGAGGCGGCGGTGACCGCGAGCAGCGCCATCAGGTGGTCGACGAGCCAGTCCCGCAGGTCGGAGGCCTCCGGCTGCTTGCCCTCGTCCAGCCAGATCAGGGACGCGGCCTCGACCGCCGCGATCCAGGTGCGCACCATCATCCGCAGCCGCGGTCCGGCCGGCTCCTGGCCGGGGCCGCCGCCCCGGCCGAGGTGGAGCAGGATCTGCTCGGCGGCCGACCGGCGCACCCCGTCCACGATGGTGCCCGTACGCGAGGTCTCCGCGACGCTCCCGCCGCGCAGCAGTGCGCTGAAACCGGCGTCGTGCTGGTCGACGAAGCCCAGGTAGCGGTCCAGGACCCGGCTGACGCGCTCGGTGGGCGGGCCGACGGCCGGCTCCGAGAAGCACAGCGTCAGCTGCTCCGCGGCCGACCCGAGGGCGGCCTCGTACAACTGCTGCCTGCCACCGGGGAAGTAGCGGTACACCAGCGGACGGGACACCCCGGCGGCCGCCGCCACCTCGTCGATCGACACGTCGTCGGGCGCCCGGTGGGCGAAGAGGGTCAGTGCCGCGCCCAGCAGTTGGGCGCGGCGCTCCTCGACGCCGAGGCGTCGGTAGGCGCGGGCCGGGGGTGCTGCGGGTGCGGAGGTCATACTCCGAAGCCTAAGCGCTCCCCGCGGAAGGGGGAGGGCCCTCAGGCGAGCAGTCCCGAGCTCTTCCACAGCCTGCGCCCCACTCCGTTCAGCACCCCGATCTCGTCGAAGAAGTCCGTGAGGCGCTTGGCGCCCGTCTGCATGACCTCCGCCCGGTGACCGCTCGCCCTCACCTGGGCGACGGCCTCACGGCGGTCGAGCCCGACGTTCTCGTAGACCTGCGGGTTGACGAAGCACACGGAGAAGACCCGGGCCGCCTCACCGGAGTTGATCCGGGTCAGCCGGCGCTGCCAGGCGGGGGCGGTCACCATCTGGCGGCGCAACTCCTCGCGAGCGTAGCGCACATGCCGTGACTCCTCGACCACATGGATGCGGGTCACACCCCGGACGAGCGGCTGGACGCGGTCGTCCGGGAAGGTGAGCCGCTGCATCCAGTCCAGGATCTCCTCGCCGAGGAGGGTGGCCGCGAAGGAACCGGGAGTGGTGGAGACCGTCTTCAGCACCCGCGCCAGGTTGTGGTAGCGCCGTGGGACGGGGTAGCTGGGCGTGCCGCCCCACTCGATCATGCGGGCGAACATCATGGAGTGCCGGCATTCGTCGGCGATCTCCGTGAGCGCGTAGCGGACGTGCTTGCTGGTCACCGACTTGTCGTAGATGTGGCGCACGAGCAGCTGCATCAGGATGATCTCGAACCAGATCCCGAGCGAGGCCAGCGAGGCCGCCTCGTGGCGGGCCAGGTCCATCCGCTGTTCCTCGGACATCCGGCGCCAGAGCGGGGTGTCGTAGAGGGAGACCAGCTCCGGCGGCCAGAACCACTTGCCGTCCTCGACGGGGGACTCCCAGTCCAGGTCGGTGTCGGGGTCGAAGGAGTGCTTGGCCGAGGCCTCGAGCAGGCGGATCGCGACCTGTTCGCGGTCCTTGAGCGGGCCGAGCGCGTCACGCAGCGCCCGGATGTCCTCGTCGGTCACGGTCGTCATGGCTGAACGCACCTCGCACAGGGGTTACCGGCGGTCAGGTTTCCGGTCAGGATTATGAGACTGCTTGTCAGCAAGGCAGTCAATCCCCCGTGCGCGACTTGTTGACCGCCCGTCTACCAACGTGTGAACCTGCCAACTGACGTCAGCACCACGGAATGCACGACCCTCGCCAGGCGAAGGAGCTGTCCGTGTCGACACACGACCTCTACACCACCCCGCCCGCCGCGCCGACTTGGCAGGTGCCGGCCACCGGGGCCGCCCGCTTCAACTGGGACTACGACGACGGCCGCGAACGCCTCCTCGCCCTCTACCAGAAGGGCAAGGACAAGCAGTGGGACGGCAACAAGCGCATCGACTGGAGCCTGGAGGTCGATCCCGCCGACCCGCTCGGCACCCCCGACGAGGCGCTCACCCTGTACGGCACCCCGCACTGGGCGAAGATGACCGAGCGGGACCGCGGTGCGCTGCGCAGGCACTACACCTCATGGCAGTTCAGCCAGTTCCTCCACGGTGAGCAGGGCGCGATGGTCTGCGCGGCCAGGATCGTCGAGTCGGTCCCCGACCTGGACGCGAAGTTCTACTCCGCGACCCAGACCATGGACGAGGCGCGGCACGCGGAGATCTACGGCCGCTTCCTCCACGAGAAGGTCGGGATGCTGTATCCCGTCAACGGCAGCCTCCAGGGGCTGCTCGGCGACACCCTGCGCGACTCCCGCTGGGACATGCCCTACCTCGGCATGCAGGTCCTCATCGAAGGGCTCGCGCTGGCCGCCTTCGGCATGATCCGCGACACCACCACCAAGCCGCTGCCCAAGCAGATCCTCGCCTACGTCATGCAGGACGAGGCGCGGCACGTGGCCTTCGGACGCATGGCGCTGCGCGACTACTACAAGCAGCTGAGCGACGCCGAACTGCGCGAGCGCGAGGAGTTCGTCATCGAGGGCTGCTACCTGATGCGCGACCGGCTCAGCGGCGTCGAGGTCCTGGAGAACTTCGGTATCGCCAGGCAGGAGGCCAAGGAGCTCTCCGAGCACTCGGAGTACCTCCAGCTCTTCCGCAAGCTGCTGTTCAGCAGGATCGTCCCCTGCGTCAAGGACATCGGTCTCTGGGGCGCACGGCTCCAGAAGGCGTACGTCGACATGGGCGTCCTCGAGCTGGGCGACTCCGACCTCGACCTGCTGATGGCCCAGGACGAGGAGATCGCCGAGCAGCTGGACCGGGACCGGTTCGCCGTCGAGGAGCAGGCCCGGGTGGCGGAGGTCGCGGAGGCGATCGCGGACGGCGGCGCATCGGACACCTGACCGGAGGGACCGATGCCCCCGGCACCCGGTGACTGACGGGAATTCGACGGCGGGACAGGCCGTCCTGCGGCTATTCTGACGGCCCGTCCGCCGGGCCGTGCACCCATCCGCCGCAGCCGTGCCGGCGCCGGGCGACGACGGGGCCGTTCGTCGTGCTGGGGGGCTCATGGACACAGGGCAACTGATCGAACGCATCGCCAAGACCGGGCAGTGGGTCCTGGACGACGCGGACTGGCGGATCGTCGACGACGTCTTCCGCGCGATCCACGAGGCCCATGCCACCGGGGACACCGACGGTGTGCGTACCGCGCTCGCGGCGCTGGAGCCGCTCGAACGGAAGCAGCCGCGTCGAGTCACCCACACCCTGGGGCCGGGCGTTCACCCCATCGGCGACGAACTGGACGAACGGCGCAGCCTGCTGATCGCGGAGGTGGGTACCGATCCGGACGGCCCCGGTGAGCCACCGGCCCGGGAAACCACGAGGTGACCGGCTCCGGACGCGCTGCGATCCGTAAGCCGGCCCTCGTCGCCATGGCGTTCGCGGCGCAGGGCCCCGGAGGGACCGGAGACGGCCGGAGAGCACTGGAGTGCCTCTGGGAGGCGTGCCGGGAGCTCGGCATGACCGAGCAGGTGCCGGGAACCGGACTGCCCGCCGAACACGGCGGCTTCGACCGCGCGGAATCCGTCGTACCGGGCCTCCGGTTCCTGTCGGCTGCGTACCGCCCGGATCCGCAGGCGGTGTACCAGGCCTACTCCTTCGCGGACCGCGACGTGACCGGGCTCGTCTGTGTCCTCGCGCCGAACGACACGGCGGCGGGCCCCGAGCAGTGGGCGGACATCCACGACGGCTGGGAGCGGGCTGTACGGGCGGCCGGGCCTCCGGACGTGCTCCGAGGACTGCTCGGCCGGCACCACGTCTTCGAGGCCCTCGTCGAGGGGCCCGCTGACGACGGGTTCCTCCGCGAGGCCGTGCGCGCGCACGCGCCCGCGGGAGGGCACGGCCGAGGAGCCTGGTGGGCGGGGTTCGACCGGACCGACCAGGGGTTCTCGGTCTGGCGGGAACAGACGGGCACCCCGGAGACCCCGGGGCGCTTCTACGTCCTGGCGCCCTCCGAGCGGGAAGCGGCTCTGGACGAATGGGTGTGGTACGCCCCGGGCGAGCACCGCCTGCGGCCGCTCGCCCGCTACCTGATGCACATGTCGAAGATCCGGTACCAGGCGCAGCGGTACGACGAACGGGACTCGGTGCCCAGCCGTATCGAGGAGAGCGACCGCTGGACCAACGCCCTGCTGCGCGAGCTGGACTCCGCCGGCGGACGCCAGTCGCTCGAGGGCGTCGTCCGGACGGCGGCGCAGCTCGACAGCACCCAGACGAGCCCCCAGGGCATGCTGTGGACGATCACCCGGCAGAGGCAGTTCAGCAACACGGTTGCCGCCGGTATGGACAACCTGCTTCCCTACACCCCGGCGGTGCGGCGGATCGGTACGGGTCCCAGCTGGCCCGAGAGCGACCGGGCCTTCGCCGAGCGCCTGATCCAGAGGGTCGACGACGACCGCCTCCATCTGGAGGCGGCCCGGGAACGTGCGGACTCCGTGCGCGCGCAGGCCCGCGCGGCGACCGACCGGGCGATGTCGGACGAGCGCAGCCTGCTGACGCTCATCCAGACCTCCGTGCTCGGCGCCGTACTCACCGGCCTGGCCGCGGTGCAGACGCTGGAGTACGAACTCCCGCTGCCCAAGCCGCTCCAGTCCCCGCTCATCGCGGTGCTGACCGCCTTCGCGCTCGCCCTGCCGGTATCGGTGCTGCGCTGGACCGGGGTCGCACTCGGCGTCCACCGGCACCGCTGGCTGGACCGGGTGGTGGCCGGTCTGGCGGGGGCAGCCGTCGGATGGCTCGCGGTCACCGGCTACGGGGTGGTGTGGGGGGCCGGACCGACGCAGGCCGTCTGGACCCTGCCCGGCGCCGTGGCGGCCGCGGGGGCGGCGGTCCTCGCCGTCGACCGGCTGCTGCGGCGTTCGTCCGGCGCCACGCACGTCGAGGGCGCCCCGTCAGGACCGCGGCGCACGACCTCGGCACGCCGGACCCAGGGGTCCTCCACATGAGCGGCGGCCGTGCAGGCGAGCACGTCGAGGCGATCGAGGACTTCGTCGGCTCCCTCGACGTGGAGGACCTGATCCTCCGGTACGACGTCGACTTCGACGCCCCCATGAGGCAGGCGACCGCCATCGGCCTGCTGCACCTCGCCGGCGCCCATTCCCCCGATCCGTCCACAGGCGCCCGGGGTCTCGCACGGAGGGTGGGTGCCCACTGGTGCGAGATCGTCCGGGCCGATGTCACGTACGAACCGCTGACCGCCCTGCGGCTCATCGAGGCGTCCCGGCCTGACGCCGAGCGGCTGCTCGCGGACCTGACCGCCGGCGGGCGGCCGCCGGCCGGCTCCGATGCCTTCACGGCGTACGTCGTGGCCCGCTGGTACGACGGCGTGGGCAGGGTGCGTTACCGGCTCGGGAGCTACACCGCGGCGAGGATCGCGTTCGAGACCGCGGTCGGGGTGGCCGAGGCCCATGGGGTGTGGTGGGCCTGGCCGGATCTGATCAGCAACCACGCGCGGGCGGAGTTCGAGGAGCAGGGCCAGGCCGCACGGCAGGGCGGCGGCGGGGCGCCACGTGACTTCGCCTCGCCGATGCGGCGGACCCGGGACCGCGTCGTCGGCCTCGCGCAGGCCCGAGGGGTCACTCTGGAGGCCGTTCCCACCTCCTCGACCCCGGCCCGGCACCGGGAGTTCCTGCGCGGCTGGTCCAACGCCCTGCACAACGTGGCCACAGCCCTTCGCCAGGAAGGGCGTACGGAGCAGTCGCTCCAGCAGACCAGGGCCTCCAAGGCGGTCTCGGAAGGGCTGGGCGACGTCTACCGCATGGCCCAGTCGCTGCTCAACGAGGCGTTCTGCGACCCCGGCGACCCGACGCCGCTGTTCGAGGCGCTGCGCGACCTCGGCACCGCCGAGGACGGGACGGCCGGCCCCGGCTGGCCCAGGGGACGCCGTATCGCGCGCCAGCAGCTGGCCGGGAGGGCGGGCGCCGACGGGCTGCCCGAGCTGACACGTCTGCTGGACGACCTGGAGCGTGACGCCGCCGGGGCCGAGCGGCGTTCCGGACTCGACGTCGACTTCTACGCCTACACGCTGGGCCTGTACAGCCAGGCGGCGGCGAAGCTGCCCGCCGGCAGCCGGCCCGGCGACGTGGTCGACCGGTGGCTGAGGATGGCCCGTTCGGTGCGCGAGGCGATCGCCCTGCCCGTGTACAAGAGGACGTATTCCCGCCACGTCCGGCCGGTGTTCCTCCGGGCGATCGGAAGGCGGGTCACCGCGTGCGACCACCGGCAGAGGAGCCTCGAAGGGATTCTGTCGCTCGTCGAGGAGTCCTCCGGCCGCGAACTGCTGGACCTGCTCGCCTCGTCCGCACCCCCCGCCTTCGGCCCGCCCTCCACCATGCTGGCCGGTACCGCGGCCCCCGCCGGGGCCGGCGGGACGGGCAGGCGCTCGGCGCTCGGGTCGATGGGCGAGGCGGAGACCCTCGCGGCGAGGAAGCTCCTGGAGGAACGTGAGGAGCAGTACGAGCAGCACTTCCTCCGCCACCCGCTCAGCAATGCCACACACGACGAGGACATCGCGCACCAGCTGGTGCAGTACACCCTCAACCATCCGGGCGCCTGCGTGGTGCGGTACTTCCGCTACGGCGGGCCCGTCGACCCGCGCTTCGACGGTGGGGAGACGCCGGAGCCGGACTCCCTCGGCATCATGGTGTGCAAGGCGGGGCTGCTCACCCTGTGCCGCCCCCTTCCCTACCAGGACGTCGCCGCGCTCGCCGAACGCGTGCTCGCGGACATCCGCACCGGATACGTGCCGCTGCCGGACACCTGCCACCAGGTCTGGGACCTGCTGATCGCCCCGTTCTGGCCCCATGCCGGGCGAGGCGAGGCACTCACCCACCTCACCCTCGTCCCCACGGACGACCTCTTCGCGATCCCCCTGCACGTGGCCACCGAGCCCGGCGGTCTCGACCCGCTGGCCGCCCGGGTGCCGCTCTCGCACTCCGTGAGCGTGACGACGTTCGTCGCGCGGGGGAGGCACCTCCTCAAGAAGCAGCTCATGGAGGACGACGACGATCTGGCCGCCCTGATGTCCACCGACGAAGCCGCCACGGGCGGTGAGCTCACCGCGTCCGGATGGCCCGAGGACCGTGTGCACGTCGCGGGCAGGGTCCCGCCGGCTCTGGAGGGCCGCATCCCGGGTGCTCACCGTGCCGACTGGGACGGTCTGGCCGAACTGGTCGCGACCGAACCGGAGTTCTTCGTCTACGCCGGTCACGGCACCTATGTGGAGTGGAGCGGGGGGTCGGGTGACCCGCTCCTCTACCTGGGGACCACGGACCGGCTCACCCAGTACGACGTGGCACTGCGGGTCACTCTGCCGAGGAACAAACTGACCGTGCTCGGGGCCTGCCTGGCCGGACAGGGCATGCGTTCGGACGGCGGTGACGTCCTCGGATTCATGCGCTCCCTGATCATCAGCGGAGCCGGAGCGATCGGTGTACCGCTCTGGTCGGTCGCCGACGGGGCGATGGTGTCCACGGTGAGCACCCTGCTCAGGGCGAGCAGAGAGACCCTGGACAGCTCCGGTACCGGAGTCTTCGACGTCGTCCTGACGCTGCACGAGCACTACCGGCGCGCGGTGGACACCTACACACAACTGGGCACCCGGATCGACCAGATGCCTCTGGCCCTCTACCTATGATGGTGCGAACCGGCCCGGAACGGCATCGCGACGGGACAGTGCGGAGGGGACAGGAGCCCGCGTGGACGCTGAGCGCACCACATCCGGCAGGCGGGTCAAACTCGCCGCGTACGACGCGCTGAGGGCCGGCCGCCCGGGCATGTTCGTCAACCCTCCCGGGGCGGCCTACGAGATCCTGCTCGATCCGGCCGACCAGGAGCGAGCGTACGAGAGCACCGCGCGGAGGATGGCGGCGCGCGGGCTGCCGGCCCACTACGCCGACATCGGAGTCGTCTACAGCGACCCCTACTTCACCCTGGTCCGCGACGCCGTGCGGTTCCGTACCGGAGATCTCGGCACGTACGTCCGGGTGGTGCCGCAGGGGGACGCGGACGGGGCCGCGGTACTCCCCGTCCTCGCCGACGGGCGCATCGTCCTGCTCCGGCAGTTCCGGCACGCCGCCCGCGCCTGGCACTGGGAGATTCCCCGGGGCTTCGGAGATCCGGGGGAGCGAGGTACGCAGACCGCTCGCAGGGAACTCTTCGAGGAACTGGGCATGCCGGTCGGGGAACTCGTCCACCTCGGTCCCCTGCACAGCGACACCGGTCTGAAGGCCGGAACCGACCAGCTCTACCTGGCGCGCCTGGAGGGGACGGAGATCCGGTCCGAGCCCGGTGCCGGCCCCCGGGCCGAGGGGATCGACGCCTACCGTGCCGTGTCCCCCGACGCGTTCCGCGCCCTGCTCACGGAGCACCGGATCACCGATGCCTACACGCTGGCGGCCTACGCCCTGGCATCCGCGCGGGGGCTGCTCACCGGATGAGCGGAGGCGCGGTGCCCGCCGGGAGCACCCGGCCGGGGCCACGCTCCAGCGCGCACGCCGTGCCGAGCAGCGCCGCGTCCTGCCCCCGGCCGGCGACCAGTTGGAGGCCGACGGGACAGCCGTCGCCGGTGAAGCCGGCGGGCAGGCTCGCGGCTGGGTGGCCGCTGAGGTTGAACGCCCAGGTGAGCGCTGTGGAGTAGACGTCCCCCGGGCCCTCGTGGCCGTGGGGAGGGCAGGGCGTGACCGGCGTCAGCAGCAGGGGTACGCGGTCGAAGAGGGCATCCAGGGTGCGGTTGTTGGCCGCCCGGAGCCGGTCCGTGGCGGGCGTCGGCGCTCCCGCGCGCACCGCCTGCCATGCCTCCGCCGGGTCGAGCAGGTCGCACACGCCCGGCACCAGGCGGACCGCGCCGGCCGCAGCCAGTGCCTCCACGGCGCCACGGGTCACCCGCTCCACCTCAGGATCCACCCGTGCGAAGCCCAGGTCCGGGCTGTAGACCGCCGGAACAGGCAGCCGGGCCGGGCGCGGTGCGTAACCCTCCACGAGATGGGGCAGGCAGCGCGCGGCGGTCGCGGCCGACCTCGCGAGCAGCCCGGCGGAGGCCAGCCCCGTACGGTCCGGGGAGGGCAGGAGGCCGGCCGTCGTCCGCAGCCCGAACACCCCGCACCACGCCGCCGGGATCCGCACCGACCCGGCGCCGTCCGCGCCCGTCGCCAGCTCCACCATGCCCGCGGCGACGGCCACCGCCGAGCCGGCCGACGAGCCGCCCGGAGTCCGGTCGCGGCGCCAGGGGTTGACCGTACGTCCGTGGGCCCCCTGCCCCCAGGTCCGCCATGCCGTGCCCGGGCCGGGGACGGACGTCGCGCCGACCGGGATGCCGCCGGCCGCGATGAGCCGGCGGGCGGTGTACGAGCGGATCCCCGTGCGGCCCTTGACGGCGAACGGCAGCCCGGCGAGCGGAAGGCGCAGGGCGGTCTCCAGGCGGGCCCGCGCCTCCTCGTGCCACACCTCCGTGAAGGCGCACAGTTCCGGGTCGAGCCGGTCGATCCGGGCGAGTGACTCCTCCAGGGCCGATGTCATGCACCCAGTGTCGGTGGAGCGGCCTCAGCCCCGCAGCGCCTCCTCCATCACCGCCCGGGCGATCGGGGCGGCGTTGCCGCCGCCGCTGACGTCGGCCCGGTCGGCCGCCGCGTCCTCCACGACCACCGCCACCGCGACCGCGGGCCGGCCGGAGTCCGGGGCCTGCGCCCAGGCGATGAACCAGGCGTAGGGGGTGCCGGAGTTGTCCACCCCGTGCTGTGCGGTGCCCGTCTTGCCGCCGACGGTCACCCCGTCGATCGCCGCGTTGGCCCCGGTGCCGTTCTCCACGACGTCCACCATCATCCGCTGGAGCTGCTGGGCCGTCGTCGGTTCCATCGCCCGGTGGTAGGAGTCCGTACCCTGCCGGCGGACCGTGTCGCCGTCGTCGGTGGTCACCCGGTCGACCAGCGTCGGACGCATCAGTTCGCCGCCGTTGGCCACCGCGGAGGCCACCATCGCCATCTGGAGCGGTGTCGCCGCCGTGTCGAACTGGCCGATCGAGGACTGGGCGAGCTGGTCGTCGCTCATGTCGGTGTCGAAGTTGCTGCGGGCCACGCGTGACGGGATCCCGAGGCCGTCGTCGTTGAAACCGAAGCCCTCCGCCGTCTCCACCATCCCGTCCAGGCCCACCTGGACGCCCAGATGGGCCATCACCGTGTTGCAGGAGACCCGGATCGCGTCCGCCAGCGACGCCTTCTCGCAACCCCGTGCCTCGTTGGGCAGCACGGTCGAGGTGCCCGGCAGGACGTACGGCGACGGGGTGTCGGTCTCCGCGTCCGGGTCGGTGACCACGCCCGAGTCCAGCGCCGCCGCAGCGGTCACGATCTTGAAGGCCGAACCGGGCGGATAGGTCTGCCGGATGGCCCGGTTCAGCATCGGCCTGCTCGACGCGCGGTTCAGCCGGGTCCAGGCGTCCGTGACCGCGGACCCGGTGCCGGAGAGCACCTCGGGATCGTACGAGGGCGAGGAGACCAGGGCCAGGATCCGGCCGGTGGCCGGGTCGAGGGCCGCGACCGCGCCGCGCCGGCCGTCCAGGCCCTCGTAGGCGGCGCGCTGCACCCGGTCGTCGACGGTGGTGACGACGTCACCGCCGGGCTGCCGGCTGCGGGTCAGGTCACCCCAGAGCGGGAGCGGGGCCAGGACCGCGGCGGTGCCGGACAGCACGTCGTCCTCGGCGTTCTCCAGCAGCGAGGTGCCGTACGTCTGCGAGGCGTAGCCCGTCACCGGCGCGTAGAGCGGGCCGTGCCGGTAGGTGCGCTCGTACGCGAGCTGCTCTCCGGTGTCCTTCGAGCCGGTGACCGGCTCGTCGCCGACCAGGATGTCGCCGCGCGGCTGGTCGTAACGGTCGATGGTGGTACGGCGGTTCGCCGGGTTCGCGTCGAGTTCGTCGGCCTCGAAGAGCTGGACCCGGGCGGCGTTCGCCAGCAGGGCGAGCAGCAGCAGGAGGCAGAACGCGGCGGCACGCCGGATGTAGGGGATCACCGTTCCTCCACGGCGGGGGCCGGCGCGGCGCCGGGGTCGGGGGTCCGGGCCACGTCACTGACCCTGATCAGCAGCGCCACGATGATCCAGTTGGTGACGACGGACGAGCCGCCCTGCGCGAGGAACGGCATCGCCATGCCCGTCAGCGGGATCAGTCCCATCACCCCACCCGCGATCACGAAGACCTGGAGGGCCAGGATCGAGGCGAGCCCGACGGACAGCAGCCGCCCGAAGGGGTCCCGCAGCGCCAGCCCCGCCCGGAAGCCGCGGGCCACCAGCAGCGCGTACAGCAGGAAGACCGCGGTGAGCCCGGCCAGTCCGAGTTCCTCTCCCGCGGTGGCCAGGATGAAGTCGGACTTCGCGGCGAACCCGATGAGGACGGAGTGGCCGAGCCCGAGACCTGTGCCGAGCATGCCGCCCGCGGCGAAGGCGAAGAGCGACTGGGCGAGCTGGCTGGGGCCCTGTCCGGCGTCGATCGTGGCGTACGGGTCGAGCCAGTCCTCCACCCGGCTGTGCACATGGGGTTCGAACGAGCCGACTGCGAAGGCCCCGGCCGCGGCGAGGAGCAGCCCCACGGCGATCCAGCCCGTCCGTCCGGTCGCCACGTAGAGCAGGATCACGAAGAGACCGAAGAAGAGCAGCGAGGTGCCGAGATCCCGTTCGAGGACGAGGACACCGACGCTGAGCAGCCAGATGGCGACGATGGGCCCGAGCACCCGGCCCGTGGGGAACTGGATCCGCCAGATCCTGCGGCCGGTGTAGGCGAGGGCGTTGCGGTTCGCGGCGAGGTAGGCCGCGAAGAACACGGCGAGCAGGATCTTGGCGAACTCGCCGGGCTGGAAGGAGAGTCCGCCGATCCGGATCCAGATCTTGGCGCCGTTCACGGCGGGGAAGAAGATCGGCACGATCAGCAGCACCAGCGCCGCCGCGACCGAGAGGTAGGCGTAGCGCTGGAGCACGCGGTGGTCCTCCAGCAGGACCACGACGGCGATGAAGAAGGCGACCCCGAGGGTGGACCAGACCAGCTGCGTCGTCGCCGCCTGGTCACCCGGGGTCTCCAGGTCGAGCCGGTAGATGAGTACGAGGCCCAGCCCGTTGAGCAGGACGGCGATGGGCAGCAGCAGCGGGTCCGCGTAGGGGGCGCGGAAGCGGACGGCGAGGTGGGCCAGGAGGGCGAGGAGCCCGAGCCCGGCGCCGTACCCGGCGACATCCGGCGGCACCGCGCCGTTGCGGGCGAGTCCGACGGCGGCGTAGCCGTATACGGAGATGAGCACCGCCCCGACCAGGAGCGACAGCTCGACCCCGCGCCGCTTGGGCAGGCGTAGCTCGGGCGGGCGTGTGTCCGCCGTCGGTGCGGTCATGCTCCGCAACGTAGCAAGAGGTGAGTGTTATTTCCCTTATGTCAGCTTCGTGGCACCACTCGGCGGCCCGCCCGGCCGGGTCAGTTCTGGTAGGGGTTCTGGCCGCCGGGCGCGTAACCGGGCTGCTGCGGCGCCGCGCCGAAGGGATTGGCGCCGTCCTGGCCGCCCTGGGCCTGCGCCAGGAGCTGGTCCGCCTGCTCCTTCGGTATCTGCCGCTCCCCGCCGCAGAAGGTGCACTGCGTCGCGTACTTCGTGGAGAAGGGGAAGAGCGGCACGAAGAACAGCGTGAACTTGGTGACCCGCTTGCGCAGGGTGTGCGCCGCCGGGTTGCCGCACCAGCCGCACACCATCGTGAGGACCGCCAGCTGGTAGAGGTAGCCTCGCGTACCGAAGATGATCATGATGTCGTTCCCTTCCCCGTGTCTTCCTGAAGTGCCCGCCGGCACAGCGCCAGCAGCCTCTCGTCCCCATGGGCGTTGTGCCCGGCGCCGAATCCGCCGTCCGACGCCGTGTGCCGGCGTACGGACAAAAGCTCGGCGCGCAGCACCCGTGTCGCCTCCGAGCCTGCACCGCCGGGGCCCATGCGCGCCAGGCATTCCGCCACCCGGATCCTGACGTGGCAGTTCTCCTCCCAGGCGCTCAGGAGCACGGGCACCACCTCGGCGGCCCGTCCCGTGATCTCCCACAGGGCGATCGCCGCGTCCACCCGGAGCCAGAGCTCGCCGTGCGAGAGCAGGGCCCGCAGCCGGGGCGCCACGACCGCGGCCCGGGGCCCCAGCGCGCCCAGCGCGCTCGCCGCGGTCCGGCAGTCCCGCGCCTGCTCGGCGCGCAGTCCCTCGGCCAGCGCGGGCAGGACCGCGTCGGCGTCCCCGGTGACCGCCCACAGGGCTTCGGCGGCCTCGGCCGCCGAGGACGTACCGGGCCGCCCCGCGAGCCGCCGGAGCTCCGGCACCGCGCAGCGAGCCGCGGGGCCGAAGGAGCCCAGGGCCCGCAGCGCGGCGGTGCGCAGCCACTCGCCCCGGTACTCCGGCGCCTCCCGCAGCACCCGCAGCACCTCGGGTGCCGCCTCACCGGCGCGCAACGCCGTCAGGCCGGCCAGCAGCGGGCTCGCCCGGTCGTACGCGTCCTCGTCCAGACCGACCTCACCCAGCCTCCGGCGCAGCGGCCCGGCGAGCGGGGCGGCCGCATCGCCCAGGAAGCCGATCACGAACCCCACGTCTCCCGGCACCTCGGGCCGGTCCAGCGCGGCCTCCAGGGCGGGCAGCGCCCGTATGTCCCCCGCCTTGGCCAGGGCCTTCACCGCCGGGTCGAGCCCCGGGGGGCCACTGGCCCACTCCCTCACCCAGGCCCCCGGATCCGCCGCCACCCGCCGCGCCAGGGCGTCACCGGCCGGTACGGCCAGCGCGCACAGCCCGTCCAGGGTGTACGCGGCGGCCTCGGCCAGCCGGGGTTCCGGGTCGGAGAGCTGTGTCCCGACCAGCCGGACCAGCTCCTCGTAGGACCCGCGCCAGCCCCCGATCAGTCCACCGCTCATCCGTACGGCGTCCAGCCGCTGCCCGGGGTCGGGGCTGCCCAGCTGGTCCTTCAGCAGCGCCGTGCGGTCCGCCACGCGGTCGCCGAGTCCGGCGTGCAGGGTCCGCAGCAGATCGGCGGTCCACGGAGCGCTCCGCCCGGCGGACTCCCCGGCGGAGAGCTCCCGCAGCAGGCCGGTCAGGCCACCGGACCCCGCGCCGTCCCCTCCGGCCGGGACGCCACCGGTCCGGGCCGGCCGGCCCGGACCGGAGCGCAGGTCCCGCAGCAGCCCGGACACCACCGGCACGACGTCGCCGGGGAGCGCGTCGGGGGCGCACCGGGCGAGCTGCGCGAGTGCCGCGAGGCGGAGCCCGGGCGGGTACGCCTCCGACGCGAGCCGGCTCAGCCAGTCGGCCGCGCCGGGCGCCAGCGACCGGTGCCGCAGGGCGATCCGCCCGGCGGCCTCCACGAGAGCCCGCCGCACCTCGCCGTCGGACTCGACGGGCAGCCGCTCCCGCAGCAGGGTGAGGACCCTGCCCGGCGCGGGGTGCAGGGTGGCCAGCGCCAGCGGGGCGGCCAGCCGCACCCCGGGGTCCTCGTCGGCGACCAGTTCGAAGAAGACCGGTGAGCCGGCCGAGACGGCCGCCGCCGCCATGGCGTAGTTGGCGACGCCCTCGATCTCCTCGGCGTCCAGATCGTCGAGCCCGTCCTCCTCGTCCTCGTCGAGCTCGATACCGCCGATGCTGGTCAGCAGCTCGATGACACCGCCGCGGTCGGGTATCGCCGGATCGACGGCCAGCTCGAAGAGGAACGGGATGCTGGCGAGCGTGCAGGCGTACACGTCGCCCTGGTGGTGCACCGCGCCGTACATGCCGTCCAGCGCGTTCTCCCGCTCGGCCGGATCGGCCGAGGCGAGTCCGCGGAGGAGAACCGGCACATCGTCCGCCGGCCCGTAGGCATGCCTCATCGAGGCCCAGTCGACCTCGTCGATCCCCGTGAACACGCCACGCCCTCCCCGTGTCCTGCCCGCTGGCGGCCCCCGGACGGACCGTCGCCCGCGACCCGGTGTCTGGGCAGAGTGTGCACCACCCCCGGGGCGATCCGCCCTCCTCGTGCGGCCATTCCCCGGCCTGCTTTGCGGTCCGTGAACAGGCTGTGCGCGCCCCGTTCCGCTCAGTCGCCGGGCAGCTTCCCGGCCTGCCGGGAGTCGTGCAGCGGAGCGAGCAGATCGCCGTACCGGTCCAGGCGTGCCGGCATGTCCCCGGCGAGCACGACGAGTTCCTCCGGGGTCTCGCACGCCTCGATCTCCTCCCAGGTGACGGGAGCGGACACGGTGGGGCCGGACCTCGCCCTGAGGGTGTACGGGGCCGCCGTCGTCTTCGCCGCGGCGTTCTGGCTGAAATCCACGAACACCTTGCCCGGGCGCAGCGAACGCGTCATGCGGTGGACGGCCAGTCCGGCCAGCGCGTCCTGGGCCTCCACGGCCAGCCGCCTCGCGTAGGCCGTCACGTCCTCGGACGGGGTGGGCTCCAGCGGGACGAGCAGGTGCAGGCCCTTCGAGCCGGATGTCTTCCCGTAGGCGGACAGCCCGTCGGCGGCCAGCCGCTCCCGCAGCCAGACGGCGACCCGGCAGCACTCGACCACTCCCGCCGGAGGGCCCGGGTCGAGGTCGAACACCATCCGGTCGGCGATCGCCGGCGAGTCCCGCAGCCACTGGTGGGTGTGGAACTCCACGACCAGGTTCGCCGCCCACATCAGCGACGGCAGGTCCTGGGCCAGCACCTGGCGGGCTTCCGGATCGTCGCTGCGGGGGACGGGTGCGGTGCCGACCCAGTCGGGTGTACCCGGTGGCGGGTTCTTCGTGAAGAAGCGGAGTCCTTCCGGGCCGTCCGGGTACCGCAGGAACGACAGCGGACGGTCACGCAGGTGCGGCAGCATGACCTCGGCCGCCGTGGCCGCGTAGTAGTGCAGCACCTCGCCCTTGGTCGTCCCGGTGGCCGGATACAGCACCTTGTCGAGATTGCTGAGCGACAGCCGCCGCCCCTCCACCTCCGTGATCGGCGTCATACGATAAGAATCACATGAAATCGGATGAATGCTTGCGTACCAGTCGTAAGGGGTGAACGGTGAGGTCCATCTGGAACGGCTCCATCTCGTTCGGGCTGGTCAGCATCCCGGTCAAGCTCATGAACGCCACGGAGAACCACTCGATCTCCTTCCGCCAGATCCACCTGTCCGACGGCGGCCGCATCCGGTACCACAAGGTCTGCGAACTGGACGAGGAGGAGGTGCCGGCCTCCGAGACCGTCAAGGCGTACGAGGACGCGGACGGCTCGGTCGTCCCGGTGACCGACGAGGACCTCGCGTCGCTGCCGCTGCCGACGGCGAAGACCATCGAGATCGAGGGCTTCGTGCCCCCCGCGGCGATCGACCCCCTCCAGCTCGACTCGGCGTACTACCTGGCGGCGAACGGCGTCCCGGCCGCCAAGCCGTACGCCCTGCTGCGTGAGGCGCTGCGGCGCAGCGGCAAGGTCGCCGTGGCGAGGTTCGCGATCCGCGGCCGGGAGCGGCTCGGCATGCTCAGGGTCGTCGACGACGTGATCGCGATGCACGGGCTGCTGTGGCCGGACGAGATCCGCACCCCCGAGGGCATCGCCCCGGACTCCGGCGTCAAGGTCCGCGACGCCGAACTCGACCTCGCGGACGCCCTGATGAACACGCTCGGGGACGCCGACATGGACACCCTGCACGACGACTACCGCGAGGCGGTCGAGGAACTCGTCGCGGCGAAGGCGGCGGGCGAACCCGTCGCGGAGGAGGAGCCCGAGGAGGCCGAGGGCAAGGTGATCGACCTGATGGCGGCCCTGGAGAGCAGCGTCCGGGCGGCCGAGGACGCGAAGGCGGGCGCCGAGGACGACGGGACCCACGCCGAGGTCCACCCCATCAAGGGGCGGACCCCGCGGACGGGCGGGAGCGGGGGCGGCAGGGCGGCGAAGAAGCAGGGCGCGCGGAAGAAGACGCCGCGGGAGGAGCCCGCGCGGGAGAAGGAGACGACAGCGCAGAGGAAGGCGCCCGCGAAGAAGGCACCCGCGAAGAAGGCGGCGGCGAAGTCCTCCGCCGGGAAGACCGCGGCGAAGAAGGCCTCCCCGGGTACGCGCAAGCGCACCTCGGCCTGAAAGGGGCCCGCGCGGGCCGGGAGCGCAGTAGGGTACGGAACGCCGCGACTGGCGCGTACCCGGCAGGGTGCTCCGTGGAAACGACCACGAGGGAGCGGCACACTCCGGGCGCGCCCGGGGCGTCGTCGCCGGAGGGCCGTCCGCCTGGGCAATCCGGGTCCATGTCGCCCGCGTGCGACCGACCCGGGAGGAAACCCGTGGCCGTACAGCCGTCCTGTGACCGCCGCCCCGCCCTGTCCGCCGCAGACCCGGAACTCGCCGCCCTGGTGAACGACGAGGAACGGCTCCAGGCGGACACCCTGCGCCTGATCCCCAGCGAGAACTACGTCTCCGCCGCCGTGCTGGAGGCCTCCGGCACGGTGCTGCAGAACAAGTACTCCGAGGGCTACCCCGGCAAGCGCTACTACGAGGGCCAGCAGGTCGTCGACCAGGTGGAGACCCTCGCGGTGGAGCGCGCCCAGGCGCTCTTCGGGATGGACCACGCCAACGTCCAGCCCTACTCCGGCTCCCCGGCCAACCTCGCCGTCTACATGGCCTTCCTGGAACCCGGTGACACCGTGCTCGGGATGTCGCTGCCCATGGGTGGTCACCTCACCCACGGCTGGGGCGTCTCGGCCACCGGCACGTGGTTCCGCGGCGTGCGCTACGGCGTCAGGCGGGACACGGGGCGCATCGACCTCGACGAGGTGCGCGACCTGGCCCGCGCCGAACGCCCCAAGCTGATCTTCTGCGGCGGGACCGCCGTGCCCCGGGTGATCGACTTCGCCGGGTTCGCCGGGATCGCGCGCGAGGTGGGCGCCGTCCTGGTGGCCGACATCGCGCACATCGCCGGCCTGATCGCCGGCGGCGCGCACCCCTCGCCCGCCCCATATGCCGACGTCGTCTCCACCACCACGCACAAGACGCTCCGCGGGCCGCGCGGTGCGATGCTCCTGACCCGGGCCGAGCACGCCAGAGCCGTCGACCGGGCCGTCTTCCCCGGACTCCAGGGCGGCCCGCACAACCAGACGACCGCAGCGATCGCGGTCGCGCTGAAGGAGGCGTCCGGGCCGGACTTCGCCGCCTACGCCCACCGGGTCGTCGGCAACGCCCGGGCGCTGGGCGAGGAGCTGGCCGCACGCGGCTTCGACCTCGTCTCGGGCGGCACCGACAACCACCTGCTGCTGGCCGACCTCACCGGCAAGGGGGTCTCGGGCAAGGTCGCGGCGAAGGCGCTCGACCGCGCCGGGATCGTCGTCAACTACAACACCGTCCCCTACGACCCCCGCAAGCCCTTCGACCCCTCCGGTATCCGCATCGGCACCCCGGCCCTCACGTCCCGGGGTGTCCCCGCCTCGGAGATGGGGACGGTCGCCCAGTGGATCGACCTCGTCGTCGACGCCGCCCGTACAGGTGACGAAACGACGGTTTCCAAGGTCCGGGACGAGGTACGGACCATGATGGACGCCTATCCGGCACCGGGCCTTCCGCTGCTCTGAGCAGGGCGCCGTGGCGGTCCGGGACGGGGCACACCGGGCCCGGGCCGCCACGGAACGCCGTGTCCCCGATCCCGCGCGCCCGCTCTGCGCCCTGTGCGAGGGCCGGACCGCCGTACAGGCTGGGGGAAGCGAGGAAGCCGGCGGGTGAACAGAGGGGGCACGATGCAGGATCTCAAGGTCACGTCATGGCAGCTCTTCGGGCACGACCGGCTCTATGTGAATCTGCCGGACGGCACCGCGATCGGGTGGGCGGACCGGGGCAACGGCACGATCACGGTGCTGCACCCGCGCTACCGCGACGCCGTGACCGACGCCCTCGCGCGCCAGGTCCCGGACCTGCCCGCGCTCGTCGGGGAGGACCTCCAGCCGGTGGTGCAGGGCCCGCCGATACCTCCGCCCGTCCCGAGGATCGGGCCGGTGCGGGGGCTGCGGAAGCGGCGCACCACCTCGGCGGAGGCCCCCGCACCGGAGGCCACGGCACCCGCACCGGAGGCACCGGCATCCGCACCGGAGGCCGCGGCGCCCGCACCGGAGGCACCGGCATCCGCACCGGAGGCCGCGGCGCCCGCACCGGAGGCACCGGTCACCGTGTCGGTGCGGGAGCGCGGTCCCGCCGTGGTGCACGCGCCCCCACCGGACGCCGTGACCTCACCCCGGCCCGGGGCCGGCCGGGAAGCGGGGCCAGGTTCGGAAGGCGGGCCCGGCCGGGAAGCGGGGCCAGGTCCGGAAGCCGGGCCCGGCCGGGAGGCGGGGCCAGGTTCGGAAGGCGGGAAGGGCACGGGGCCCCGGACGGAAGCCGTACCGGAGGTGACCACGGCGGAGGACGGGCGGCGCCGGCGTCCCGTCGTGCTGCCGGCGCTGACCGCCGCGAGCGACCTCGCCGGGCGGCGCCCCGGTGCCGGACTGCGCGAGCAGCTCGGCGAGTCGGGGGCCGGGACGCTGGTCAGGACGGCGACGGCGGCGCTGCGGCGCACCAGGGAGACGGATCCACGCCGGGGCGCCCTGTCGGGTGAGCGCCGGGTCGGGGCCGAACTCAGGCGGCTGACACGGCACGGCTGGCGGCTCCTGCACTCGGTGCCGCTGCCGGACGGCACGGAGATCGGCCACCTGCTGATCGGGCCGGGAGGTGTCTTCGCTGTGGGCACCGAGCACCACCCCGGCGAGTCGGTACGCGTCGACGGCGGCACCCTGCGCGTCGGCGACGGCGAGCCCCGGCCGTACGAGCCCGGCCACCACCAGGCCCGGTACGCGCGGACGGTGCTGGAGGCCTACTGCGCCTTCGCCGTACCCGTCGAGACCGTACGGGTCTTCACCGGGGCGGCAACGCTGGAGGTGGCCGCCGCGCCGGCCGGTGTGCGGGTGTACGGCGAACGCCAGGTGTCCGCCCTGGCCCCGACGGCAGGTGTGCTGACGCCCACCCAGGTGGAACGGGCGTACGACGTCGCACGCAACGCGGAGGCATGGCTGGAGGGCTGAGACGAGCGGCCGTCCGAGGCCCGGGAGCACCGCCACCGCTCCCGGGCCCACGCCGTCCGCAGCGCCCCCGCACACCCGGCCCCTGCCCGGCCGCCGCCCTGCCCGCCGGGGGATCACAGCGCCCCGGACCACCCGCGCCCTGCGACCCCGAGCCGCTCTCCAGCGGGAATGCAGCCCGGCACGGAAGCCTGGTGTGCACGGCGGACAGCCGCGAGGGCGGACGCCGCGAGAGGAGCTCACCATGTCTCAGCCGGCCGGTACCCTCCGCCAGCAGGTCACCGGAGACCTGTACGCAGAGGTGCAGACCTTCTACGCCCAGCAGATGCGAAGGGTCGACGCCCTGGACATCGAGGGCTTCGCCGCCACGTTCACGGACGACGGTGAGATCGTGCACGCCGGTGGCCACCGGCAGAGCGGAAAGGCGGAGATGCTCGCCGGGATGCGCGCCAGCCTGCCCCGCTACCGGGACATCGCCGTACGCCACTGGTTCGGTCACCTGATCATCGAGCCCGACGTGACGGACGAGGACACCCTGCACGTCTCGTACTACACCCTGGTCACCCAGACCGACCGCGAGGGGAAGGTCGCCTTCCAGCCGACCTTCACCGTGGACGACGTGCTGGTCCGCCGTGACGGCCGGCTGCTGACCAGTTCGCGGGTCATCCACCGTGACACCCCGGTCACCCTGCCCGTCGGCTGAGAGACCGTCGGTCCGAAGCCCGGCACATGGATGAGGGGCCCTGCTCGCAGGGCCCCTCATCCATGTGCCGGGCGCGGTCCCGGCGTGCCGCTCAGTCGATCCCCCGGCAGATGTGCGGCTCGCTCCCGTCGTCGTCCGGGTCCCCGGCCAGCAGCAGCGGCGCCCAGCCCGGCACTTCGGCCGTGGGCCTCGCGGCCGGGCCCGGGGCGGCCGGAGGCCGGCCGGCCCGGGCCACGGCCGCCTGTGGCGGGGCGGCTGCGAACAGGGCGGCCCGAGGCGGGGCCGAGAGGGACGGCATCGGTGTCTCGCGGTCCAGCAGAATCGTCTCCATCGACGAGTCCTCCTTCAGGATGTGCGGTGCGAGGTCAGGCGTGACAGGCGGGCAGCCCGCCGTTGAAGGCGACCATCTCCTTGAACGAGGCCGCCACATCGATGCGGGCGCCGGGAGCGAGGCCCTCCAGCTCCGCGTACGCACGGTGCAGGTTGCCCACCAGCCGCTCGGGGTCCAGGAGTTCACCGAACACGCCGAGGTCGGCCTCGCGGGCCGCCCGCAGCGGGTCCACCCCACGACGCAGGCCCTCCACGGCCAGCTCCCGCAGCCGGACGAGATACTCCCGGGTGGCGTCGATGAGCTCGGGACCGCCGACCGGCCCGTGTCCGGGCACCACCACGGCCGGCGCCAGCGCCCGCAACCGGTCCAGGGCCTTCAGCGAACCGCTCACCGACCCCATCAGGACGTACGGCGTCACCCCGGACCAGACCACGTCACCGGTGAAGAGGACGGCCCTCTCGGGCACCCACGCCACGATGTCGTTCGCGGTGTGGGCGGGGCCGACGTGGAGCAGTTCGGTGCGGAGCCCGCCGCCGTGCAGGGTCAGCTGCTCGCTGAAGGTGAGCGTCGGCAGGGTCAGCGGGGTCTCACCCCACTCGACGTCCGGCCACAGGTGACGCAGACCGAGTCCGGCCTCCGCCGTGTCGGCGCGGGTTCCCTCGTGGGCCACGATCACCGAGCGCGGGGCGAACTGCCCGTTGCCGAAGGTGTGGTCGCCGTGGAAATGGGTGTTGACGACGTGGTCGGGACCACCGGGCACGAGCCGGGTGACCTCCTCCCGCAGCCGCCGGGTGCGTGACTCGGTGGCCGCCGTGTCGACCAGGACCGCGGAGTCCCGGCCGACGACCAGGCCCGCGTTGTTCAGGCACCAGCCGCCCGCGGGCTGCACGAAGGCGTACACCCCGTCGGCGACCTCGGTCAGCGAGCCCGGTGGGGCGACGTGCGCGGCGGTGGCGGTGCTCATGCGGCGGCCTCCTGCGCGGGCAGCCTGCCGAAGCGGCCCTGGTGGAAGAGGAGCGGGTCGGCGGAAGGGCGCCCGCCGGACAGGGCCACGACTCTGCCGATGAGCAGCGTGTGGTCCCCTGCGGCGTACTCGGCGTCCAGCACGCACTCCACGTACGTCTCCGCTTCCGGCAGCACGGCGTTGCCGGTGACGCCCTCCTCGGCGGACAGCCGGAGCATCGCCGCCCTGCCCTCCGAGCGGTCCGGGCGGCAGAACTCCTGTGCCAGGTCGCGCTGCGACTCGGTCAGTACGTTCACCGCGAAACTCCCGGCGCGCGATATCCGCGGCCGCATCCGGCCGTCCGCCTTCACCGACACCAGGATCAGCATGGGGTCCAGCGAGACCGAGGTCAGGCTGTTGAGGGTCATCACGATGGCGTCGTCGCCGCTGCCCTGGGTGAGCAGTGTGACACCGGTGGGGAAGCGGCCCATCGCGTTGCGGAAGGCGGCCACATCGGGCTCTGCCAGCAGTGTGCCGGCGGTGACAGCGGTCATGTCGGTAACTCCGATTCTGCTCGGGACGTCAGGGCTCGGGAGATCAGGGCTCGGGACATCAGGGCTCGTGCCGTCGGGACTGGTGCCGTGGAGGGCTGCGACGTCGGAGGACGGGGGGGAGGTGCGCCGGGCGTGCGCCCGGTCAGTAGTTGCCGAGCCCGCCGCAGACGTTCATGGCCTGGGCCGTGATCGAGGCGGCCGTGTCGGAGGCCAGGTAGCCGACCAGGCCGGCGACCTCCTCGGGGGTGGAGTAGCGGCCCAGCGGGATCTTCGCGTTGAACTTGTCCTGGATCTCCGCCTCGCTGACCCCGTAGTGCCCGGCGTACCCCTGGCGCACCCGCTGGGCCATCGGGGTCTCCACGTACCCGGGGCAGACCGCGTTCACGGTGATCCCGGTCGCCGCGAGCTCCTTGCCCACCGCCTTGGTGAAGCCGATGACACCGTGCTTGGACGCGGAGTACGGGGCGGCCAGCTCGACACCCTGCTTGCCGCCGGTGGAGGCGATGTTGATGATCCGGCCCCAGTCGCCCTCCCGCATGCGACCGGTGCTCAGAACCTCCCGGGTCACCCGGAACGTGCCGTTGAGGTTGGTCTCGATGACGTCGTCCCAGAGGGAGTCCTCGATCTCCGCCGTCACCCCGCCGCCGCCCCGGCCGGCGTTGTTGACCAGGATGTCGATCCGGCCGTACTCAGCCACCGCCGCGCTCACCGCCGCCTTGATCTGGGCGGGCGAGGTCACGTCGCAGACGGTTCCGGCCACCTCCAGGCCCTCCTCGCGCAGCTCCTTCACCACCGTGGCCACGCTCTCCGCGCCGCGCGCCACCCCGAACACCGCGACCCCCTGCCGGGCCAGCAGCTCCGTGACGGCGAGACCGATCCCGCTGGTCGCGCCGGTGACGAAGGCAACGCGTCGTCCTGTGTCAGTCATCGTGCTCTCCCCATCGCTCGTATCGGTCCGGTCGACGGTGGGCCCGTCTCCTTGCGGAGTTCTCGGACCGCGGTGGAGCCGGGGTGGACGGCACCCGTTCGAGCCGCGCTCGACAAGGGGACGAGTGCGGGACGTCAGTGTGGGCGGCAATTCGATGCGGCGACCGGGCGGTCCGACACCCGGCTGGAGCGAGGAGAGGCCCCGTGCCCGAGCAGACGCAGACCCTGCCCGACGTCAGGAAGTCGGTGACCGTGGCGGCGACACCCGACCAGTGCTTCAAGATCTTCACCGAGCGGCCCGCCGCATGGTGGCCGCCGAGCCACATCCTCGTGCGCAAGGAGCGCGCCGGACTGGCCTTCGAGCCCGGTGTGGGCGGGCGGTACTACGAATGGGACGTGGAGGGGACCGAGATCGCCTGGGGCCGGGTGCTCGAGTGGGTGCCGGGCCGACGGGTCGCGATGACCTGGCGGATCGACCCCAACTGGCAGTCCCTGCCCACCGACGAGGGCGCCAGCGAGATCCACGTCGACTTCGAGGCCGTGGACGCCACCCACACCCGGGTGTCGCTCGCACACGTCAAGCTCGACCAGCACGGTCCGGGCGCCGAGAGGATCTTCAAGGCGCTCGACGGTCCGAGCCCCGGTGAGACGCTGGCACTCTTCGAGAAGGCCGTGGCGGACGGGGTGGACGCATGAGCGTCGACGCCCCCGCCGCACCCGTCACCGCCGCGGGCGGGGACACCGGCCTGGTCGCCGCCGCCGACCGGCTGCGGCTGCTCGCCGCCCTGCACGCCCCCGCCGCCGACACCGGCCGTGCCCTCAGCCGTGAGGTGACCGAGGCGATACGCGAGGCCGGGTTCGCCCGGCACTTCGTGGCCGCCCGCTTCGGCGGCTCCGAAGGCACCTTCGCCGAACTGACCGACGCCGTCGTCTCGGTCGGCCAGGGCTGTGCCGCCTCCGCGTGGTGCGCCTCGCTCGCCGCGTACTCCGCCCGCTTCGCCTCCCACCTGCCCGAGGAGGGGCACCAGGCGCTCTGGGGGGCGAGCCCGGACACCGTGGTGGCCACCGGCCTCATGCCGGCCGGCCGTGCCAGGGCCGTGGACGGCGGATGGAAGGTCACCGGCCGGTGGTCCTACGTCAGCGGGATCGACTTCGCCGACTGGGTGATGCTCTGCGCCGCCGTCCCGGGCGGCGAGGGACCGCCCCGGTTGCGCTTCTTCACGCTGCCGCGCGGCACGTACACCGTGCAGGAGACCTGGGACAGCGTCGGGATGCGGGCGACCGGGAGCCACACCGTCGTCGTCGACGACGTGCTGGTGCCGGCGCACCTCTCCTTCGACCGGGCCGACATGCTCAGCGGCCGCAACGCGACCTCCGGGGTCCCCGCCCACAACGTGCCGTTCCAGGCCGTCGGCGGGCTCACCTTCATCGCCCCGGTCGTCGGGGCCGCCCTCGGAGCCCTGACGGCGTGCGCGGGCTCGGTCACCGGGCGGCGGCGCAACGAGACCGCCGAACTGACCGTGGTGCGCGCCTCGGGCCGGATCGACGCCGCACGCGCCCTCGTCGGGCAGAACGCCGAGGTGCTGGACGGCCGGCTGTTCACGCCGGAGCACATGGCGCGCAACGAACGCAACGCGACCTACGCGGCGGAGAGCCTGCGCGAGGCGGTCACCCTGCTCGTCGGTGCCGCGGGAACGGGCGGCCTCGGCGAGGAGCACGCGCTCCAGCGCTTCTGGCGGGACATCACCTCCGCCGCCAGCCATGTCGCCCTCCAGTACGACACGGCGGCCCGGAAGAACTACTCGGCCGTACTGCTCGGCCCCGCCGAGTGAGAGCCCTCCTCTGACCGGGGGCCGTGACCGGCGGCCGTAGCGGAGAGCCGTGTGCGCGGCGGGGGCGTCCGGGACTTCCGGGCGCCCCCGCCCGTATGCACCGCCCGTACGCCCCGACGCCCGTACGCCCGTACGCCATTGCGCCCCAGCGGCTCACCCCCTGACCGCGCCGCGGGCTCGAGCAACGGGCGAGGTGGCCTCCATCCCCCGTACGTACGTTGGCCAAGACCCGTAATCCCGAGCGGAGGTTTCACCGTGACAGTCACCCAGGAGACAGCCACCGAGGAGACGGCGCCCCAGGGCACCGGCTGCCCGGTGGCCCACACCTTCCCCTTCGAGGGATCCAGCTACCGGGGCCCGGCGCCCGCCTACCGCGCGCTGCGGGCCGGGCAGCCGGTGGTCAAGGTCCCGACGGCGGGCGGTGTGGACGCGTGGCTGGTCACCCGCTACGAGGACGTACGCAGCCTGTCGGCCGACCCCAGGCTCAGCCGTGCCCGGGCCTGTGGTGAGGGCGCCCCGCGGGTCGGCGGCACCATGCACACCACCCCGGAGATGATCATCTCGCTGGACGCGCCCGAGCACTCCCGGCTCCGCAAGCTCGTGGCCGGAGCCTTCACGATGCGCCGGGTCGAGCGGATGCGCGACAACGTCCAGCGGGTCACGGACGAACTGCTGGACGACATGGAGGCCAAGGGCGGCACGGTCGACCTCGTCCAGCAGCTGGCGGTACCGCTGCCGCTGACCGTCATAGGCGAGCTGCTCGGAGTGCCGGCGCAGGACCTGCGGGAGTTCGAGCAGTGGGCGCGGGCGTTCGCCACCGTCGACGACCGGGCCGGCGGCGAGGCGTCCCTGCACGCCTTGGGCAAGCTCAGCGAGTACATCGTGGGCCTGATCGCCGAGAAGCGGGCCAACCCCTCCGACGACATGCTCTCCGAGCTCATCGCGGCGCGCGACGACGACGACCGGCTCAGCGAGGCCGAGCTCGTCACCTTCGGCTTCACCCTGATCGGCGCCGGCTTCGACACCACCGCGAACCAGCTCGCGAACTCCGTGCTCGCCCTGCTGGTCGACCACCAGGAGCAGTGGCGGTACCTGGTCGAGGACCCCTCCCGCATCCCCACCGCCGTCGAGGAACTCCTGCGGCACGTCAACCTGTTCGCCACCGACACCTCCGGCTTCCCCCGGATCGCCGCCGAGGACATCGAGGTCGGCGGGGTGACGATCCCCGAGGGCGACGCGGTCCTGCTGTCCCTGGCGTCGGCCAACCGCGACCCCGAGGTCTTCGCCGACCCCGACCGGCTCGACCTGGCCCGCGAGCGCAACCCGCACATCTCCTTCGGCCACGGCATGCACTACTGCCTGGGCAAGCACCTCGGACGGATGGAGATGGAGATCGCCATCGAGGGCCTGGTACGGCGCTTCCCCGACCTGAGGCTCGCGGTACCGGAGAGCGAACTGCCCTGGCACACGGGGGAGATCAACCACACACTGACCAGCCTCCCGGTGGTCCGGGGCGCCTGACCCCGGGGGCGCCCCGGCCGAGCCGCCGCTGGGGCGCCCCCGACCGAGGAAAGCCGGCTCCCGTGCGGGGGAGCCGGCTTTCGCGTGCGCCGGACACGACGGCGGCCGGCCGGCACGGGAGCTGCGGGCAGGGCCGGAACGCATCCGCGCGCGGGGACGGGGCCCGGACCGGGGACGCCTCCCGCACACGGACACGGCCCCGGGGAGATCCCCGGGGCCGTGTCCGCTTCCGCGTCCGTATGCCGTGAGCGGTCAGCCCGCGTCCTTGACGGGGCCCATCACCGCGAACCGGGCGCCCTGGTCGTCGGAGACCAGTGCGGAACGGCCGAACGGGCTGTCGGACGGCTCCCGGCTGACGTCGCCGCCCATCTCACGCACCTTGGCAACGGTGGCGTCGGTGTCCTCGACGGAGAAGTAGACGAGAGCGTGCGCCGGCACCTCGGCGGGGATGTACGAGCCCATCTGGAGGCGGGCGGCGACCGGGTACGGGGCGCCCGGCAGCGACCAGAGCCTGAAGTCGAACTCGCCCTCGGAGACCTGCTGCCCCTCGTAGCCGAAGACCTGCTCGTAGAACGGGTCCACCGCGCCCTTGTCGCGGGTGTAGATCTCGGGCCAGAAGAAGGAACCGGGAGCGCCCTTGAGCGCGAACCCGTCCCGGGCGCCGGCCTGCCAGGCGCCGAACGCCGCCCCTCCGGGGTCCGTGGCCACGAGCACCGTGCCGGCGTCCGCGATCGGGAGCGGACCCGCGGTCACCTTGCCCCCCGCCTCGCCGATCCGTACGGCCAGGGCCTCGACGTCGGGTGTGGACAGGTAGAGGTTCCACGCGGCCGGGGCGTCCGGGGCGGGCACGAGCGCGGCCACGTCCTTGCCGTCCTTGAGGGCGGGCGTGTAGTGGCCGAACTCCTCGGAGCCGGCCTCGAAGGTCCAGCCGAACAGCTCGCCGTAGAAGCGCTTGGCGGCCTCCAGGTCGGGGACGGCCAGGTCGACCCAGCAGGGGGCTCCAGCATCGAACGAGGTCATGTCTCGCCTTTCTCGTCTGCGCGGGCTCGTCCGCGCAGGCTGAGCGGGGGTGGTCACGATGCTCCGACGCTAGGGGCGGCCGCTGGAGCCGGGGACGAGGCGCGCCCGCGTCCGGCTCGGGTGAGCCGGCCGCGGGCGCGGGCCGTGGGCGTGCGGAGGGCCTGGCGGTCAGGAGGCCGGCAGAGCGGACACCCAGGTGGCCTTGGTGTCCACGTCGATCGGCCCCTGCGGGGCGCCGTTCTCGCTGGTGGTGACGAAGGCGTACGCGGCCGAACTGAAGTGCGTGCCGCGAATCTTGCCCATGTGCACGGCCTGGACGCTTCCCAGGTAGGCGCCGTCCTCACGGCCGGGGTGGGTCACGTAGAAGGCGAAGGAGCCGTTCTTCTTCTCGTTCCAGAAGCCCTTGGCCTCGTACTGCGGCAGGCCGTTCTCGTCCGGCGGGCCCTCGGCCGACAGCTGGTGGTCGGCGTGGAAGACGAAGCGCGGGGTCGTGGTCGAGGAACCGTCCGGCGTGTGGACGGTCACGGTCAGGTCCCAGACGCCCTCCAGGGACGTCGGAACGGAGCGGTGGCGCGCGGACTCCCCGGCGGACGCGCTCGCCGTTCCGACCCCGGCCAGGACCGCGAGGACCGCGAGCCAGACGCCTATGACCCGCAGGACGGCCGGACGTGGACGGTGTGTGCCGGCCCGCGCCAGGTGATCCGGCGACGTGGTGTTCTCAGACATGGACGGTCTGCCTCTCCTTGGTGTGTGCGTCGCCCGGAACAGGTGCGGCGCTCCGAACAGATGTGTCGCCGCGAGCGGTTGTGCCGCTCGGAGCGGGTGTGGGGGGCCGGACGAAGGTCTTGAGGTCGAAGCCGGGCCGCCGGGCCTCGTGCGGTGACGGGCCGGTGCCGGAGGCCAGCAGCTTGCGGGTGATCCCGTGGTCGGCGGGCCGGTTGAGGGACTCGGCCCCGATCAGCCGTCCGCCGCGGAAGCACAGGACGGAGAAGCGGCCGCCGGGTACGTCGCCGACGGTCACCGTCTCGTCGTGCTCCGAGGTGAGGCCCACCATCTGGAGCCGCAGCGCGTACTGCTCGGACCAGAACCAGGGCACCGCTGTGTACGGTGCCGGGGCCCCGCAGATCGCCGCGGCCACGCACCTGGCCTGGTCGGTGGCGTTCTGGACCGACTCCAGCCGGATGTGGCGGCCGGCGTGCGGGCTGGGGAACCGGGCGCAGTCCCCGATCGCGTACACGTCCGGGTCCTCGGTCCTCAGGTGGTCGTCCACCACGATGCCGTCGCCGACCACCAGGTCGGCGCCGAGCGCCAGATCCGTGTTGGGAAGCACACCGATACCCACGACGACCAGGTCCGCCGCGATCCGCTCGCCGCCGTCCAGCTCCATGACCTGGACCCGGCCCTCGGCGTCGCCGTACAGCGCGGTGACCTCCCGGTCCAGCAGCACCCGGACGCCCGCGGCGCGGTGTTCGTCGACGACGCGCTGCGACATGGCGGGGGTGAGCGCCCTGGCCAGGGCGCGGCTGTGTGCCTCCACGACCGTCACCCGGTGGCCCAGGCCACGCGCGGTGGCCGCGACCTCCAGGCCGATGAAGCCCGCCCCGACCACGACGACGTGCCGCGCGGGGCCGTCGAGCCCCCGGCGCAGCCGCAGGGCGTCGGCCGTACCGCGCAGCGAGAGCACCCCGGACAGGGACGCCCCCGGAACCGGGAGGCCGCGCGGCCGGCAGCCCGTCGCCAGCACCAGCGCGCCGTAGGGCAGCCACAGCCCGGACCCGAGGCGGACCGCGCGGCGGTCACGGTCGATCGCCTCCACCCGTTCGCCGGGCACCAGTTCGATGTCCTGGTCGCGGTAGAAGGAGGCCGGGCGCAGCGCGAGCTCTTCGTCCCCGACCGCGCCGGTGAGGAACCCCTTCGACAGCGGCGGGCGCCCGACGGGGGCGCCCGGCTCGTCGCCGACCAGGGTGACGCGGCCCTCGAAGCCGCGGGCCCTCAGCGCCGCCGCCGTTTCGAAACCGGCCTGTCCGGTGCCCGCCACGACGACGGATCCGGCGGCCATCAGCTCTGTGCCTCGGGCAGGTGGACCAGCAGGCCGTCGATCGCGTCCGACACCGGGAGCTGGCAGCTCAGCCGGCTGAAGTCGGAACGCTCGCACGCGGTGCCGTACAGCACGTCGTCCTCGACGGAGTCCATCTCGGGCAGCGGCAGGGTGTTCGACGGGTCGATGTAGACATGGCAGGTGCCGCACTGCGCGGACCCGCCGCACTGGGCCTCGATGCCCTCGACGTTGTTGAGTTTCGCACCGCGCATGACCGTGTTCGGGGCCTCGACGTCGACAACGGTGACGGTTCCGTTCGGATGTTTGTAGGTGATCTTGGCCATGGCGAGCTCTCCTAGTGGAATATCGGCCACCTGTGCGGAGGTACGGCACCGGACTGTGGGCCAGCTCCCTGAAGTCCCGGTGGAGCGCCTCTCGACCGCCGCGACGGGCTCGACCGGTACGCCACCGCCGGTCGATCCGCGGCCGATCCCCCGTCGATCGGGGCGGCGCAGCGTGCCCGTATGACAATGACCGATCGGACACGTGGAACGGCTTCCCCGGCGGGCCGCGGCGGCCCCGGCCGCCGGCTGCGCCTCGTACTCCTCGCCTGCTGCCTGGGCCAGTTCATGAACGTGCTGGACGCCTCCGTGGTGAACGTGGCGCTGCCCGTCATCGCCCGGGACCTCGGATTCGACGAGCACAACCTGCAACTGGTCAACAACGCCTACACGGTGACGGTCTGCGGCTTCCTGCTGCTCGGCGGCAGACTCGCCGACCTCTTCGGCCAGCGGCGTGTCTTCCTCCTCGGCGTCGGCCTGTTCACCCTGGCGAGCGTCGTCGGCGGTGCGGCGGACGCACCGCTGACCCTGGTGCTGGCCCGGGCCTTCCAGGGGCTCGGCGCGGCCGTGATGGCCCCGGCCACCCTCACCGTGCTCGGCACCACCTTCACCGAGCCCGCGGCGAGAGCGAAGGCGTTCGGCTGGTGGAGCGCGGTGTCCGGGGCGGCGGGAGCCGCCGGCGTACTGGTCGGCGGGGTGATCGTCCAGTGGTTCTCCTGGCGCTGGATCTTCCTGGTCAACGCACCGGTGGGACTGATGCTGTTCGCCACCGTGCGCTGGGTGGTGCCCGAGACCCGGCCCCGCCGCACCGGTGACGGACGCGGGCTCGACCTGCCGGGCGCGGTCACGGTCACCCTCGGGCTCATGGCCGCCGTGTACGGGGTGGCCGAGTCGCACGTCCACGGCTGGGGATCCGCGCGGGTGCTCGGCCCGCTGCTGGGAGGCGTGGTGCTGCTCGCCGCGTTCCTGGTGATCCAGGCCCGGTTCGCCGCGAACCCCCTGGTGCCGCTCGGGGTGTTCCGCAACCGTTCGGTGGCCGCCGCCAACCTGGTGGCCTTCTTCGGCATAGCCGCACTCTTCAGCACCTTCTACTTCTTCACCCTCGTCCTGCAGCAGGTGCTGCACTACTCCCCGTTGCGCACGGGGCTGAGCTACCTCCCGCTCTCGCTCGGTATCGCCCTGGGAGGCTGGGGCGTCGCCCGGCTGGTGCCGAGGACCGGGCCCCGCCCGATCCTGACCACCGGACTCGCCCTGGCCGGCGCGGCGCTCCTCTGGCTCTCCGCCGTGGACGCGGACTCCGGCTACGCCGGTGAGGTGCTCGGCCCCGCCACGCTGCTGGGCTTCGGCATGGGCGCCGTACTCAACGCCACGACCAACGCCGCCACCGCCGGGCTCCCCGCCCACCAGGCGGGGCTGGCCTCCGGGCTGCTCAACACCACGCGCCAACTGGGCAGCGCGGTGGGCCTGGTGACCCTGGCGGCACTGTCGGCCGCCCGCATCGACACCCGGACCGCCGAGGGCACCGGACGTACCGACGCCCTCGCCTCCGGCTACGGCCTGGCCCTCGCCGGGGCCGCGGTCTTCGCCGTGGCGGGGCTGGTGGCCGCGCTCTTCGTGCCGGTCCGGAGGCGGTCCAGCCCCTCTCGAGCCGGCGGCGAGAAGGTGGCCGCCTGACGAGAACGGAGGTTTGCGGTGGTGAGCCAGTTCCACACACAGCGGCCGCGATGGGCGCCCGCACCCGACAAGGACCAGGTCGAGCACGCGACGATCGAGGTCCCACGTGACTACGCCGACCCGGAGGGCGGGCGGATCACCCTCGCCCTCAGCCGCCGCCGCGCCACCGACCCGTCGCGGCGGCGCGGCGTGCTGCTGGCGGTCAACGGAGGCCCCGGTGGTGACTGGGGGAGGGGAAGGGACCTGCCCGACGCCTTCGCCGGCACCCCCGTCGCCGAGGTGTACGACCTGATCGGTTTCGACCCGCGCGGCACCGGGGCCTCCACCCCGCTGTACGCCGAGGTGTCCGTACCGGCCCAGCAGTTCGACTCCCGTCCGCCCGACAGCGCCTTCGCCGGCCTGGCCGACGACATGCGGCGCCGTGAGGAGGCGTGCGCCCGCGGCGGCGGGGAGCTGCGCCCGCACATCAGCACCCCCAACACCGCCCGTGACATGGACGTCATCCGGGCGGTGCTGGGCGAGGAGCGCATCAGCTTCGTCGGCTACGCCTACGGCGCCTACGTGGGCGCCGTCTACGGAAGCCTCTTCCCCACCGGTCTCGACCGGCTGGTCCTGGACTCCTGCGTGGGTCCGCACTGGACGTGGCGCGAGCAGTTCCTCCAGCAGGGGGACGCGGTGCAGCGCAACGTCGACCTGTGGGCCGGCTGGGCGGGCGCCCGGCACGGCCGCTTCGGGATCGGATCCACCGCCGACCAGGTGCTGACCACGGTCGAAGAGGCGGTGGCGGGCCTGGAGGGGCTGCCCGAGGACGCCGTACGGCTGAGGACCCTGTTCGACGGGGCCGTCGGCAACCGCGCCGCGGACCGCGGCCTCTGGGCCGAGCTGGCGGTCCTGGTCGCCGGCGTCGGGGCGGCGGCCCGCGAGGGCGACACGGCCGCATGCCGCGGACTGCTGGCCGAGCAGGGCACCTGGCGTCCCGCCGACAGCGAGGGCGACCTGCGCATCGGCGTCCTCGAGGCCATCACCCTGGAGCACGCCTGGCCCTCCGACCTGGAGGTCTACTACCAGGACATGCGGGAGTTCCGTAAGCGGTTCCCGTACGGCTTCGGAGTCCTGCGCGCCTCGCCCTGGGTGGGCGCGTTCCGTGCGTTCGAGTCCCCGGAGCCGCCGGTCGAGCTGACCCGCGACGGCTACCCGACCGGGCTGATCGTGCAGGCCGACGGCGACCCCATGGACCACTACGACGGCGGCGTGGCGATGGCCGGACTGCTCGGCCACCACCTGCTGACCGTGGAGGACTCCGGGGAGCACGAGGTGTACGTGCTCGGCGGCAACCCGCACGTCGACGAGGTGGTCCACGCCTACCTGGCCGACGGAGTGCTGCCGCCGGCCCGCTCCGGCTGCCCGGGCCGGACCCCGCGCCCCGCGATCCCCGCGGACACCTAGGTGTTCTGTCCCGGGAGGTTGTGGACGGGTGATGTAGGTCTCGGCTGAGGGATCTTGAACGGGTGAGGGCCTTCCGGGTTCGGTGTGGAT
>NZ_JBHZCI010000045.1:0-58875 GCF_042755185.1 Streptomyces sp. NPDC059166
GCCTTCGAAGCCCTCGACCAGCTCGCCATGGAACACCTCCTCAACGTCCGCTGACCCACCCACCGGGGTGCCCGGAACACCACCGGACACCCCGGTTCCACCCCCTACGCGACATCGCCGGTTCCGCGCAGGGGCTTGACCAGCACCCGTGGGAGCGTTCCCATGGGTCCGGCCACCCTCTCACCGCAAGGGCACCACCGTGACAGAACCCTCCCCGGACGGACGGATCCGACGCCGCAGCCCCCGCTCCAGGCGCATCGTCGTCCCCCTCACCGTCGTCTCCGCGATCGTCGCCGGCACCGTCCTGTCGGGGTGCGGCCAGCAGCGGGACGAGGACGTCTACACCGTCATGAACTCCTCGACCGACGAGTCGTACCACCGCTGGGACGGCGACACCCTCAAGCGCTGCAGCAAGCAGCTCGGGGTCACCATCGAGCAGCAGAGCGTGCCGGCCGCGCAGCTGATGACGAAGGCGCTGCGCATGGCGTCCTCGAAGTCGCTGCCGGACGTCCTCCAGCTGGACGCCTCCGAGATGCCGACGTTCGCCGAGGCCGGCGGGCTGATCCCGCTGAAGGACCTGGGGCTGACCACGCAGGACATCCCCGAGGGAATCGTCGACTTCGGGTCCTACGACGGGACGTACTACGGGGCCGCGCGCACGGTGAACACCCTGGCGCTGTTCTACAACAAGGACACGCTCGACAAGGCCGGCCTGAAGGTCCCCACCACCTGGGCGGAGATGCGGGACACCGCGAAGAAGCTGACCCGGGGCAAGCGGTACGGCCTGGCGCTCAGCGCGGGCGGCGCGGAGGACGGGGTCTTCCAGTTCACCCCCTTCATGTGGTCCAACGGCGGCGACGAGACGAAGCTCGACAGCCCCGAGGTCGCCGAGGCCCTGGACTACTGGAAGGCGCTCCTGAAGGACGGCTCGCTCTCCAAGTCGACGGTCAACTGGACACAGGCCGACGTGAACGACCAGTTCATGGCGGGCAACGCGGCCATGATGATCAACGGCCCGTGGCAGGTCGAGACCCTGAACTCCAAGAAGGGCCTGAACTGGGGCATCGCCGAGATCCCCGTCCCGGACGCGGGCGACGACTCGGTCGGCCCGCTGGGCGGCGGTGTGCTCACCGTCCCCAACACCGGTGACAGCGAGCGCGAGAAGACGGCCGCCAAGATCATCGGCTGCATGTCGGGTGAGCAGGAGGAGATCTCCTACGCCATCAACAGCTGGATGGTGCCGGCCAACTCCAAGGCGGCGGCGGTCTGGCGGACGAAGACCCCGGAGCTGGCGGCCCTGGCCGGCCAGGTCGCCACGGCCCGCTCCCGCACCGCGAAGGTCGGGGCGCAGTGGTCGTCCGTGTCGCTCGCCCTGCAGAGCGCCTTCCAGTCCGCGCTCACCGGCGAGTCCAGCGAGGCGGCTCTGAAGCGTGCCCAGCAGCAGGTCAAGAGCGGGAACTGAGGTAACGAACCATGTCATCCACCACCGCTTCGGCCACCGCACCGCGGACCGGCCCGAAGGCCCCCGCCGCCGGCGCGGCCAGGAAGCCCGTGAGCCCGCGGAGCGCCAAGCGGCGCCGGACGCTGGCACAGTGGGGGTTCATCGCCCCCGCCGTGATCTTCATGGCGCTGTTCTTCGGCTACCCGCTCGTGCGCAACATCGTGATGAGCTTCCAGGACTACTCGCCGAAGACGTTCTTCACCGGTGAGGCGCCCTTCAACGGCCTGGACAACTGGCACAAGGTCTTCGAGGACGGGCTGTTCGGCAAGGCACTGTGGCAGACGATCCTCTTCACCGTCG
Source organism: Streptomyces sp. NPDC059166 (assembly GCF_042755185.1). Classification (NCBI taxonomy): domain Bacteria; kingdom Bacillati; phylum Actinomycetota; class Actinomycetes; order Kitasatosporales; family Streptomycetaceae; genus Streptomyces; species Streptomyces sp. NPDC059166. The sequence continues at coordinate 1,802 of NZ_JBHZCI010000045.1, forward strand.
GATCGCTCGTCGGCCAGTTCTGCATCGGCCTGGCGCTCGCGGTCTTCTTCACCCGGCGCTTCCCGCTGAACGGCATCCTCCGCTCGCTCATCCTGCTGCCGTGGCTGGTCCCGATGGTCGTCTCCGGCATCGTGTGGCGGCGGATCTTCGACCAGGACACCGGTGTCCTCAACTCCTTCCTGGGCACCATCGGCCTTCCCGGCGACACGCCGTGGCTGACCAGCACGAGCATGGCGCTGATCTCGGTGGTCCTGGTGAACATCTGGATCGGCATCCCGTTCAACATGGTGATCCTCTACGGCGGCCTCCAGGAGGTCCCCAGGGAGCTGAACGAGGCCGCGGCGCTCGACGGCGCCTCCGCCTGGCGCACCTTCCGCTCGGTCACCCTGCCCATGCTCAAGCCGGTGATCACCGTGGTGCTGGTGCTCGGCTTCATGTCGACGGTGAAGATCCTCGACCTGGTCCTCGCCCTCACCGACGGCGGACCGGCGGACTCCACCCAGACGCTGGGCACGCTGACGTACCAGAACTCCTTCGTCCAGATGGACTTCGGAGCCGGTGCCGTGGTCGGCAACATCCTGATCCTGATCTCCGCCGTCTTCGCGGTGTTCTACCTGCGGGCCAACCGCAACGAGGGGAAGTGACCGGCATGGCGACCACCACCCAGACCCCTGCCGCCCCGGCGACCGCCGGTGTCCGCCGGCCCAGGCGCCGCTGGGGTGCGACCGTCTTCGGCGTCCTCGTCCTCGCGGTCATGCTGTTCCCGCTCTACTGGATGATCAACACGGCGCTGCAGCCGGACGCGAGCCTCGTCGACGTGGGCCCGGTGCCGACGGGCGTGGACTTCTCCGGCTTCACCTCGGCCATCACCGAGCAGGGCGGAAACCTGCTGACCTCGCTGGCCGTGGCACTCGGCGCCGTGGCGATCTGCCTGGCGATCTCGGCACCCGCCGCTTACGGGCTCGCGCAGTTCAAGCTGCGCGGCAGCAGGACGATCGTCTTCGGCACCCTGATCACCCAGATGGTGCCGGGCATCGTCATCGCGAACGCCCTGTACAGCGCGTACGTGGATCTCGGCCTGGTCAACTCCTACTTCGGCCTGATGCTGGCGGACGCCTCGCTGGGGATCCCCTTCGCGATCGTGCTGATGCGTTCGTTCATGGTGTCGATCCCCCGCGAGGTGATCGAGGCCGCCGAGATGGACGGCGCGGGCCGTGTCCGCACCTTCGTCCGGGTCGTCCTGCCGATGAGCCGCAACTCCCTGATCACCGCCGGGCTGTTCTCGTTCCTCTACGCGTGGAGCGACTTCATGTTCGCGCTCACGCTCAACACCACCGACGACGTCAAGCCGATCACCCTCGGCATCTACCAGTACATCGGCGCGCACGTCGGCGACTGGGGTTCGGTCATGGCCGCCTCGGTGCTCTCGGCGGTCCCCGCCGCGGTCCTCCTCGTCCTGTCACAGAAGTACATCGCCGCCGGCATCACCGGTGGCTCGGTCAAGTAAGGGTTCCCATGAGTGACTTCCCGGTCTTCCCGCCCGGATTCGTCTTCGGCGCGGCCACGGCCTCGTACCAGATCGAGGGTGCCGTGGAGGAGGACGGCCGCGGCCCGTCCATCTGGGACACCTACAGCCACACGCCCGGCAGGACCGACGGCGGCGACACCGGCGACGTGGCCTGCGACCACTACCACCGCTACCCGCAGGACGTGGCGCTCCTGCGCGACCTGGGTGTGGACTCGTACCGTTTCTCCATCGCCTGGTCCCGGATCCAGCCCACGGGCAGCGGCGCCGTCAACCCGAAGGGGCTGGACTTCTACTCCCGGCTCGTCGACTCGCTCCTGGAGGCGGGCATCGAGCCGGCCGCCACGCTCTACCACTGGGACCTGCCGCAGGCCCTGGAGGACAAGGGCGGCTGGCGGGTCAGGGAGACCGCGGAGCGCTTCGGTGAGTACACGGCGATCGTCGCCGAGCACCTCGGCGACCGGGTGCCGCGCTGGATCACCCTGAACGAGCCCTGGTGCAGCGCCTTCCTCGGCTACTCGGTGGGCCGGCACGCGCCGGGCGCCCAGGAGGGCCGCGGCGCGCTGGCCGCCGCGCACCACCTGCTGGTCGGCCACGGTCACGCGATGACCGCGCTGCGGGCGGCGGGTGTGCGCGAGGCGGGCATCACGCTGAACCTGGACCGCAACGTCCCGGCCACCGAGTCGGACGCCGACCTCGCCGCCGTCGTCCGCGCGGACACCCAGCACAACCTGGTGTGGACCGAGCCGCTCCTCGCCGGCCGCTACCCGGCCACCGAGGAGGAGACCTGGGGCGAGCTGATCACGGGGCAGGACTTCCGGCGTGAGGGCGACCTGGAGCTGATCTCCCAGCCGATGGACTTCCTGGGCATCAACTACTACCGCCCGATCGTGGTGGCCTCGGCCCCGCACCGTGAGGCGGACCCGGCGCTGCGCGTGGCCACGGACAACCGCTACTCGGAGGGCCAGTACCCGGACGTCCGGCGTACGGCGATGGGCTGGCCGGTCGTCCCGGAGTCGTTCACCGATCTCCTGACCGTCCTGAAGCAGACCTACGGGGACGCCCTGCCGCCCGTGCACATCACGGAGAACGGCTCGGCCGAGTTCGACAGCGTCGAGGCGGACGGTTCCATCCACGACGCGGACCGTGTGGAGTACCTGCGCACCCATCTCGGGGCGCTGCGTGACGCCATGGACGCCGGGGTCGACGTGCGCGGCTACTACGTGTGGTCGCTGCTGGACAACTTCGAGTGGGCGCTGGGCTACGCGAAGCGGTTCGGGATCATCCGGGTCGACTACGACACCCTGGAGCGCACCCCGAAGGACAGCTACCGCTGGTACCAGCAGCTGATCGCGGCGCACCGGGCCTGATCCAGCCGCTGGACCACGAGGGGGCGTACACGTGCCGACGTGTACGCCCCCTCCGCCATGCGTGGCTTCGGGCCGGGCCCGCCGGGCGGCCGTTGCCGGGCCCGGTGATCCGCAGCCCGGTCAGTACCGGCCGACGCCTGAGCGCATCGCGTCCCGGAGGTCGGCGGCCGCGTCGGCGGGCAGCAGATGACCGGCCCGGACGGCCCGGGCGCCGGCCGCCGCGACCCCGGCCACGTATCCCGTACGCGTGGGGTACAGCCGGCCGAGTTCCTCGGCCGTGAAGGGCACATGGGTGCCGAAGAGCACACAGAAGGTCTCCCCGCCGTTGTCCCCGGTGTTCAGGGCCGTGGGCACCTCGACCTGCGAGAGCCTGATGCCTCCCCGTGCAAGGCCGTGGGCGTCCCGTGCCTTGGTGCCGTCCGGGGCGAACTCCAGGGGCGGCGCGGACGGCGGGAGCACGCCGCGTTCCACCCAGCGCCCCAGGTGCGCGTAAGCGGTCGCGATGACGTGGTGCAGCGGCACCTCGCTGTACGGCGGCCGGGTGCAGGAGAACGTGGGCGCCGTGCCGAGGTCGCGGGCCAGCAGCGGCTCGCGGTAGGCCTGGCCGAAGCGCCCGGAGTGGGCCGCCCCGGCCACCTCCCATCGGCGGTACCCGTCGTCGTCGGCCCTGCGGACCGGGGTGCGGACGTCGGTCTCCGAGAGCACGTGGAGGACCGGCTCGCCGCCCTTGCGGGTGGGTGCGGAGCCGACGACGAACCCGTAGCCGTCGAGGACCGGGGCGGTCTGCGGGAGCACCCTGTCGTAGTAGACCGTCATCCTGCCCGCCGACTGCGAGGCCCCGATGCCCAGCAGGGTGCGTGCGCGGAGCGGGCCGAGCACCCTGCCCGTCCCGGTGCGCAGCGCCCCCGCCGCCTGCGCGTAGATGTCGTAGGACAGTTCGTCGGCGGTGAAGCGCCCCTGCCCGGTCACGTCGAGCTTCCCGTAGCGGGCCGGGCTCCACTCGCGCAGCTGTTCGGCTCCCACCCGCTGGGCGGACACGCCCACCCAGGCGTATCCGGCCCGCGTGATCTGGTCGGGTGCCCACAGGGCGTCGATGTCGTAGCCCGCGCTGACGTTCTGCCACTCCGTCAGTACGGTGCCGTTGAAGCGGGCCGGGCTGCTGGGCCGCCGTACGACGATCCGGGTGGTGTACGGCACGTCCTCGGCGAGGCGTTCGCCGGTGGGGCCGTACGCGTCGGCCCGGCCCGAGAGGTGGAACTCCTCCTCGACGTATCCCGCCGCGGCCAGACCGGGCGCGGAGAGCCACGGGTAGGTGTCGGCCGGGTCCTCGGCCCCGGGGTCTCCCGGAACCGCTCCGGGAAGCGGGCCGCTCACCGCTGCCTCCGCCGTCACCCGGGGCCCCGGTGCGGTACCCGCCGCCGGGACCGCCGTAGCCGTGGCCGCCGCGCCCAGCAGTGCGGCGACCACGAGGACCACGGCGGGTCCTGAGATTCTTCGCCATCCGATCACGGGCATGCCTCCCTCTCGACGACGGGCCGTCGGCCCGCTCTCCCGCACGACGGTGCCGGTCGGCCCGGGGCCACGCACCGGCGAAACCACCGGCCGTGTCGTGGCGGACGGGGGCCCGGCCGGTCACCGGTGATTTCGCCGATGCCCGGAGCCGGCGGGTGCGCTTGCATGGCGCGACCGCCGGGCCCTGTCCCGCTCCGGGACGGGCCGGGCGTCCCCCCATTCGAGGAGAGCTCATGCAACGCCGTATCCCACGTCTTCCGCACACGCGTGCCGTCCGTGCCCTGTCGTCCCTCCTGCTGGCGGTCGGACTCGCCGCGGGCGGGATGCTGACCGGTGCCTCACCCGCCGCCGCCGACGAGATCGGACAGGCACCGACCACGTCGAACATCACCGGCAACGGGAGCTTCGCCACCGCCTCCACCGGCATCAGCGGGGCGTCCGGGGTCCGCGGCGGCCAGGTGTACTACCCCACGACCGCCGGCACCTATCCGGTGATCGCGGTCGTCCCGGGCTATCTCTCCTACTGGTCCAGCATCAGCTGGATCGGCCCGCGCCTCGCGTCGTGGGGGTTCGTCGTGGTCGGGATCGAGACCAACTCGATCTACGACCAGCCGTCCAGCCGGGGCACCCAGCTGCGTTCCGCACTGAACTGGGCGGTCAACTCGTCCCCCAGCGCCGTGCGTTCGAAGGTCGATGGCAACCGGCAGGGCGTGGCCGGCTGGTCGATGGGCGGCGGCGGCTCCCTGGAGGCGCTGAAGGCCGACACCAGCGGCAAGATCAAGGCCGCCGTGCCGATGGCGCCGTGGAACAGCGACAAGTCCTGGCCGGAGGTGAGTGAACCCGTCGCGATCGTCGGCGGGCAGTCCGACTCGGTGGCCCCGGTGTCCTCGCACTCGGTCCCGTTCTACAACAGCCTGGCCGGCCCCAAGTCGTACCTCGAACTCGCGGGCGCCGACCACTTCTTCTCCAACCGGGACAACCCGCTGCTCTCCCGCACGCTGGTGTCCTGGTTCAAGCGCTACATCAACGACGACTCCCGCTTCACCCCGTACACCTGCGGTTTCAGCGGCTCGGCCGTCTCCGGCTTCCGCAGCAACGCCTGCTGACCTCACCGGCGGTGCCGTGAGGGGCACCCGGCGACCCCGGGGTGCCCCTCACGGTGGTTCAGCGCACCTGGTGCGCGGCCGGGTTCGCGATGATGTCCTGCACCACCCGGGCCGCCGCCCCTCGGGCGGCGTCGCCGGAGACGGACGAGGCGCGCAGTCCGCTGCCCTTCTCGTGCCAGCGGCCGGAGACCACCCGCGCGCTGAGCTGGGCGTCCGCCGACGGTTCCAGCCAGGGCATCAGGTTGCGGTAGATCCCGCCGAGGACGACGGCCTCCGGGTCGAAGAGGTTCACCGCGCCGGCCAGGACCACGCCGAGCCGGTCCCCCGCCTCGCGCAGGGCGCCGAGGGCCGGCTCCTGACCGGCGGCGGCGCGCTGCTCCAGCTCGTCGATCCCGCGTACTCCCGTGTCCGGGTCGATGCCGGCCGCACGCAGGAGGGCGGACCGGCCGGCGTACTGCTCCAGGCAGCCGTGTGCCCCGCATCCGCAGAGCGGGCCCTGCGGGTCGACGACGACGTGCCCGATCTCGCCCGCGAAGCCGTGGGCTCCCCTCAGCATCTCGCCGTTGACGACGAGCGCCCCGCCCACACCGGTCTCGCCGGTGAGGTAGAGGAAGGTGCGTACGCCGCCGAGTCCGCCGAACCAGAGTTCGGCGAGGGCCGCGAGGTTGGCCTCGTTGTCGGAGCCCACGGCCAGCGCCCGTCCGGCGGGGCGCAGGGTGCTGAGCGCCTGACCGAAGATGCCCTCGGCGGCGACCCTGTTCCAGCCGAGGTTGGGGGCCTGGCGTACGACACCGCCGGAGACGAGGCCGGGCAGGGCCAGCTCGACGCCGACGACGCGCAGTTCCTGTTCCTGGGCGGATGCGATGACCCGGTTGGTCAGCCGGGCGGCGTGGACGAGGACCTCTGCGGGCGGGACGCGCCGGTGGTCGGTGTGCTCGGTGACACGGACCCGGTCCGTTCCGGTGAGGTCGACCGCGCAGACGGTGACGTAGTCGATGTTGATCTCGACGCCGAGACCGGCCGGGCCCGTCCTGGCGAGCTTCAGCACGGTGCCGGGGCGGCCCGCGGATCCGCTGGAGGTCTTGCCGGACTCGCTGAGGCAGCCCAGGGCGAGCAGCTCCTCCACGAGGGAGGACACCGCTGCCCTGGTGAGCCCGACGAGGCTCGCCACCCTGGCCCGGGTGACCTCGCCCTCGTCACGGACGGTCCGCAGGACGAGACTCAAGTTGTGGCGCCGTACGGACTCGTGGCCGGCCTTGGCCGCGGGCGGGGCGAGGTTGTTCTTCATCAGACCTTCGAGCCTAGGGCCTGTACGGGATCAGGGCGCGGGATGGAGGCGGTGCCTCATCGGTGGTGAGCGGGGCCTGGTGGTCCGCCTGTGCGGCGGAGGGGCGGCCTGGCGGAGCGCCGTCGGCCGGCGGCGGCGGCGCCGCGGGCGGGCCACCCGGCGCCGGGTCCGCGGCGTGCTCCGCCGGAGGGGCCCGGACGGCGAAGGGCCGCACCCCGGGGGTGCGGCCCTCGCTCACTTCGCGGTCGCCTTCGCGCGTGAGGCGGTGCCTCCGGTCGCGCGTGAGGCGGTGCCCCTACTTGCGGATGAGGCTGCGGAGCACGTACTGCAGGATGCCGCCGTTGCGGTAGTAGTCCGCCTCGCCGGGCGTGTCGATGCGGACGACGCCGTCGAACTCGACGCCCGTGTCGGTGGTGACCTTGACGGTGCGCGGGGTGGTGCCGTCGTTGAGCTCGGTCACGCCGGCGAAGGAGAAGGTCTCCTCACCGGTCAGGCCGAGGGACTCGGCGGTCTGCCCCTCCGGGAACTGGAGCGGGAGGACGCCCATGCCGATGAGGTTCGAGCGGTGGATGCGCTCGTAGGACTCGGCGATGACGGCCTTGACGCCCAGGAGCGCGGTGCCCTTGGCCGCCCAGTCGCGGGACGAGCCGGAGCCGTACTCCTTGCCCGCCAGGATGACGAGCGGGGTGCCGGCGGCCTGGTAGTTCTGCGAGGCGTCGTAGATGAACGACACCGGGCCGTCCTGCTGCGTGAAGTCGCGGGTGTAGCCGCCCTCGGTGCCCGGCGCGATCTGGTTGCGCAGGCGGATGTTGGCGAACGTGCCGCGGATCATGACCTCGTGGTTGCCACGGCGCGAGCCGTAGGAGTTGAAGTCACGGCGCTCGATGCCGTGCTCCGTGAGGTACTTGCCGGCCGGGGTGTCGGCCTTGATGGCACCGGCCGGGGAGATGTGGTCGGTGGTGACCGAGTCGCCGAGCTTGGCGAGCACCCGGGCGCCGGTGATGTCCTCGACCGGGGTCGTCTCCATCGTCATGCCCTCGAAGTACGGGGGCTTGCGCACGTAGGTGGACTCGGAGTCCCACTCGAAGGTGTTGCCGGTCGGGATCGGCAGCGCCTGCCACTGGGCGTCACCCGCGAAGACGTCCTGGTAGGACTTGTTGAACATGTCCTCGCCGATGGCGTTCGCCACGACGTCGTTGACCTCGGCCTCGGAGGGCCAGATGTCCTCGAGGTGGACGGGCTTGCCGTCCTGGTCGACGCCGAGGGCGTCCTTGGTGATGTCGACCTTCATCGAGCCGGCGATGGCGTACGCGACGACCAGCGGCGGGGACGCCAGGTAGTTCATCTTGACGTCGGGGTTGATCCGGCCCTCGAAGTTGCGGTTGCCGGAGAGCACCGAGGTGACGGCCAGGTCGTGGTCGTTGACGGCCTTGGAGACCTCGTCCGGCAGCGGGCCGGAGTTGCCGATGCAGGTGGTGCAGCCGTAGCCGACGAGGTTGAAGCCGACCTTGTCGAGGTAGGGGGTCAGGCCCGCCTTGTCGAAGTAGTCGGTGACGACCTTGGAGCCCGGGGCGAGGGTGGTCTTGACCCACGGCTTGCGGGTCAGGCCCTTCTCGACCGCCTTCTTGGCCACGAGCGCCGCGGCGACCATGACGTACGGGTTCGAGGTGTTGGTGCAGGACGTGATCGCGGCGACGGTGACGGCGCCGTGGTCCAGCTCGTACGTGGTGCCGTCGGGGGCGGTGACGGTGACCGGGTTCGACGGGACGCCGTTGGAGGAGGCCGGGGCGTCGGAGGCCGGGAAGGACTCCTTGCCCGCCTCCTCGTCGTCGGAGACGTAGTTGCGGACGTCCTGGGCGAACTGCGCCTTGGCGTTCGCGAGGACGATGCGGTCCTGCGGGCGCTTGGGGCCGGCGATGGAGGGGACGACCGTGGAGAGGTCGAGCTCGAGCTTCTCGGAGAAGTCGGGCTCGGCGGCCGGGTCGAGCCAGAGGCCCTGCTCCTTGGCGTACGCCTCGACGAGGGCGACCTGCTGGGCGTCGCGGCCGGTCAGGCGCAGGTAGTTCAGGGTCTCGTCGTCGATCGGGAAGATCGCGGCGGTGGAGCCGAACTCGGGCGACATGTTGCCGATGGTGGCGCGGTTCGCGAGCGAGGTGGCGGCGACGCCCTCACCGTAGAACTCGACGAACTTGCCGACGACGCCGTGCTTGCGGAGCATCTCGGTGATGGTCAGCACGAGGTCGGTGGCGGTGGTGCCGGCCGGGAGCTCGCCGGTCAGCTTGAAGCCGACGACGCGCGGGATGAGCATGGAGACCGGCTGGCCGAGCATCGCGGCCTCGGCCTCGATGCCGCCGACGCCCCAGCCCAGCACGCCGAGGCCGTTGACCATGGTGGTGTGCGAGTCGGTGCCGACGAGGGTGTCGGGGTAGGCCTGGCCGCCCCGGACCATGACCGTGCGGGCCAGGTGCTCGATGTTGACCTGGTGGACGATGCCGGTGCCCGGGGGGACGACCTTGAACTCGTCGAAGGCGGTCTGGCCCCAGCGCAGGAACTGGTAGCGCTCCTTGTTACGGCCGTACTCCAGCTCGACGTTCTGGCCGAAGGCGTCCTTGGTGCCGAACTTGTCGGCGATGACGGAGTGGTCGATGACCAGCTCGGCCGGGGCCAGCGGGTTGATCTTCGCCGGGTCGCCGCCGAGCTCCTTGACGGCCTCACGCATGGTGGCGAGGTCCACGACGCAGGGGACGCCGGTGAAGTCCTGCATGATCACGCGGGCCGGCGTGAACTGGATCTCCTGGCTGGGCTGGGCCTGGGAGTCCCATCCGCCCAGCGCACGGATGTGGTCGGCGGTGATGTTCGCGCCGTCCTCGGTGCGGAGCAGGTTCTCCAGCAGCACCTTCAGGCTGTAAGGGAGGCGCGCGGAGCCCTCGACCTTGTCCAGCTTGAAGATCTCGTACGACTCGTCGCCCACCTGCAGCGTGCTGCGGGCGTCGAAGCTGTTCGCCGACACGACAGTCTCCTTCTTCAATGTGCGCGTTCAACCGCGCCGCGCCTCATGTGCGGCCGGCGCCGCCTGCGGCCCCCACCATCCGCTAAGGTAAGGATTAGTTAGGTAACCCTTACCGAGCGGCGGCTGCGGTGCGCCTCGGCAGATATCTCGATGTCGAGATAACTCTAGTACATGACCGCCGCGCGGTCATGCCCGGGCACCCGTGTCCCGCACACCTCACCGGACGGGCGGGCGCAGGAGCCCCGGTCGGCCACGCCCCTGCGTCTACCCGCTGCGGCGGCGGCCGCACCGGCCGGGGCGTCGCCGTCACCGGATCCGCACGCCGGCCGCCCCGGGCCTCACCCGCCCGGCGCTCCACGGGCTCCGCGCACCACCGGGGCCGGCACCGGCCCGGCGCCCGCCGAGGCGGAGGTGTCCGGCCCGCGGCGGCGGTCACCGCCTCACGCCGGCGACCGCCGAGGCGTCCATGTAGTCACGGACCCGCGCGATCAGCCCGTCACGGACACGGAGAACCAGGAGACCCGGGACCGTGAAGGCCGCGCCCCCGTCGGGCAGCTCCCCCACCACGACGTGCTCGGCGACGACGACCTCGGGGTCTCCGGTCTCATGGACGGCGACCTCCCTGACCTCCCGCACCCGGACAGGGGTGGCACCCCAGGCCGCCCGGTAGCCCGCGCGCACGGCCTCGCGCCCCTCGTACCGCGGCGGAAACCCGGGGGAGGCGAACGGGAACTCGTGCACGGCGTCCACCGCGTACAGGTCGGCCAGGCCGTCCGCGGACTTGTCGAGCATCGCCCGGTAGTAACGGGCGAGCACCTCGCGCGGGGCCTGAACGGGAGTCCTCGGATGCGGCACGTGGATCACTCCATTCGCTCAACATGTGTTGACCCACACGGTAGGCACCCGCATCCGATTCGGTCAACGGTTGTAGAGTGAACCGGTGTCCACTCCTCACCACTCGCGCGCCGACCGCCGCCGGGCCACCGAGCACCGCATCCTCGAAGGCGCCCGGGGGCTTTTCGCCGAGAAGGGGTTCGACCGGACCACGATCCGGGCGGTGGCGGCGTCGGCCGGCGTCGATCCGGCGCTCGTCATGCAGTACTTCGGCTCGAAGCGCGAGCTCTTCACCCGCGCCGTGCAGCTGCTGCCCCCCGTGCCGGCGGCCGACGGCACCGACGCGCTCGTCGATCAGCTGCTGGCCGGCCTCGGCCTCAAGCTCGGGGGCCTTCCCGAGGGCACGCTGGTGATGCTGCGCTCCATGCTCACCGACCCGACGGCGGCGGATCACGTCCGCGGCGCGCTCGACCGGCAGATCGCGGGCGTGAGCGCGGCACTGCCCGGGACCGGGGACACCGAGCTGCGCGCCGCGCTGGCGGTCGTCACCTTGCTGGGCGTCACGATCGGCCACCAGCTCCTCGGCGTGGCCGCGCTCCGCGACGTACCGGCCGACCGCGTCGCCGCGTTGCTCCGCCCCGCGATCCAGGCCCTCACCGGGTCTGTGGACCAGGCGGAGGGAGGGGAGGCGTAGCCGCGAGGCCCGGCCCCCGGCCGGGCGGCCGGGGGCTCTGCCGGAGGCGGCGGTGCGGCCACCGGCTCCGGGGCGACCCGGCCACCCGCAGCACATTCCGGCGCGTCACCGTCCCCGCGCGTCAGCCTTTGAGGGCCGCCCGTCGGCGGAAGAGTTCCTCCGCCGCGCTCTGGGCACGCTCGCGCACCGATTCCGGGTCGACGCTGCGGACCCGGCCGGCCTGCACCAGGCGGTGACCGTCCACCCAGACGTCGGACACGTCGGCGGCGCCCGCGGAGAAGACCAGATGGGCCGCCGCGTTGAAGTCCGGACCGTGCAGCAGCGGGGTGGTGTGCAGGCCGCGGAGGTCGACGGTGACGACGTCCGCCTTCTTGCCCGCCTCGAGCGAGCCGGTCTCACCGTCGAGGCCGAGTGCCCGGGCACCGTCCAGGGTGGCCATGGCGAGGATGTCCCAGGGGTCGCCGGTCGTGGGGTCGAGCGTCGTCAGCTTCTGCAGCAGGGAGGCGAACTTCATCTCCTCCAGGAGGTCCAGGTTGTTGTTCTCCTTCTCGCCGTCGCTGCCGAGCCCTACGGTGATTCCGCGCTTCCGCATGTCGCCGATCCTGGCCGGGCCGGACGAGAGCTTCATGTTGGAACACGGGCAGTGCGCCACGGCCGTACCGGTGCTCGCCAGCAGGTCGAGCTCGTGGTCGTCCAGCCAGACGCAGTGCGCCACGACCGTCCTGGGCCCGAGGATCCCCCGGTGGTGGAACTCCTCGATCGGGCGCCTGCCGGTCAGGCGCACCGACTCCTCCACCTCCCACGTGGTCTCGGAGGAGTGGGTGTGGAGGCCTGTGTCGAATTCCTCGGCGAGGGCGGCCGCCGCCTTGAACGCCGCCTCCGAGCAGTAGAAGAGGTGCTCCAGACCGACCCAGGAGCGGACCCTGCCCTCGGCGTGGGTGCGGTACTCCTCCAGGAGCCGCCGGTTGGTGTCGAGCGTCTCGAAGTAGTCGTATCCGGGCAGGTCGGCGACGTAGGGGACGAGGGTGGCGCGGATGCCGACCCGTTCCGCGGCGTGCGCGGAGCCCTCCATGAAGCGCCACATGTCCATCACGGAGGTGGTCCCGGCGCGCAGCGACTCGGTGTAGCAGAGCAGTGAGGCGGCCTCGGCGATCTCGGGGGTGAGGGCCTTGTGCGCGGGGTCGACGTAGTCGCGCAGCCAGTCCCACAGCGACTTGGACTCGGCGGTGCCGCGCAACAGCCCGGAGTGCAGGTGGGTGTTGTGCAGTCCCGGGATCACGGCGTGGCCCGTGGCGTCCACGACGACCGCGTCGGCCGCCGCCGCGTCGAGGGCCGCGACCGGGCCCACGGCGGTGATCCTGCCGTTCTCGATCAGGACCGAACCCGGATCGTGGACGGTCCTGGAGCCCTCGCAGGGGAGGACGATGCCGCCCCGGATCAGGGTACGGGGGTGGCGCGCGCTCATGCGTCCGCTCCCGTCCAGAAGCCGGCGTGGACGGCGGCGGCGGTCTCGTACAGGTGGGGGCCGGACACCTCCACGGTGCGCTGTCCGGCGGCGAAGACGGTGCGGCAGGGCAGTGCCATGGTGGGGTTCTCCTCGTCGGCCCCGGTCAGGGCGAGCAGTTCGTCCTCCCCGAGGGCGTAGACGACGCGCCCGATGCCGCTCCAGTAGACGGCGCCCGAGCACATCGCACAGGGCTCGGTGCTGGTGTAGAGCGTGGCGCGGGCCAGTTCCGCTCGGGTGTACGCGGCGGACGCCAGCCGGACCAGGTTGGTCTCCGCGTGGCCGGTGGCGTCCCGTCCGGTGGTGACGGTGTTGCCGGCCTCCAGGACCGCGGCGCCGTCCAGCACCAGGAGCGAGCCGAAGGGGTGGTTGCCGTCCTTACGGGAACGGGCCGCGAGTTCGACGGCGGCGGTCAGGAACCTCTCCTCGTCGGGGGTCAGGGGGGTGGGAGCTGGGGGTGTCATCGGTTCTTCTCCTCGTTGTCGTTCTCGTACGGGCCAAGCGGATGCGGGTATCCGGGGTGCGAGCTTCGGGGGTATGAGCTTCGGGGCCTCGCCGTCTCGGGGGCGTGCGCTTCGGGCCTCGCCCTCTCGGGAGCGTGCGCTTCGGGCCTCGCCGTCTCGGGGTCGGGAGGCGTCCGGCTGACGTCAGCGAGGCGAGGACGTCAGCCGGAGTGAGTGGTTCCCGGCGCGGGAAGCCCGGCCGGCGGGACGGGCCGCCAGGCGGTCGCCGCGGCGTACACGGCGGCCGAGACGGCGAAGCCCACGAGCAGTCCGAACGGGCCGGCCGCCGGGTGGGCGGCCGCCAGCGGACCTGTGTAGAGGGACTGGTTCATGAACGGGATCTCGGCGAGCAGGGCGATCCCTACCGCGGGGAGGCCCCAGCCGAACCGGTGCCGGGAGTCGTAGAGGCGGGTCGTGTCGTACTGCCCGCGCTCCCGCCACCAGTACGCCGTGACGAGCACCGCGGCCCAGGGGGCGAGCCAGTAGCCGGTCATCAGGAGGAAGTCCTGGAGCTGTGAGGCGAAGTCCCCGTGTCCGGCGTACCAGGACAGGACGGTGCCGAGCCCGCCGACGGCGAGGACGGACACCCAGCGGGGGATGGTGAATCCGGCGGCGAGCGCCGCCATGGCACCGGAGTAGAGGTCAATCACCGTGGAGGCGAGGGTGGAGAGGAGGAGGGCGGCGAGGACGACGGTGCCGAGAGCGTGCGGAAGGAGGCCGCTGACCATCGCGCTGGGGTCGCCCATGGCCGACGCCGTGCCGATGGCGGCGCCCAGGGAGCCGATCCACACCCCGGCGAGGGCGCTGCCGCCGGCGGCCGCGAGGAACACCCGGCGAGGCGGTGTGCCGGCGGGGAGGTAGCGGCTGTAGTCGGACGCGTACGCCGACCAGCCCAGGCCGCGGGCCGCGGTGACCGCCGTGACCAGCAGGAACGCCGCGACGGACCCGCCGGACGATTCGACCGGGGCCGCGGCGTGGGCCTCACCGAAGCCGTGGACCGACACCAGGGCGAAGACGGCCACGAGGACGAGGGCCAGAGTGCGTTCGACGGCATGGATCATCCGGTAGCCGATGATCGCCACCGTCAGCTGGGCCGCCGCCATGAGCAGCAGCGCCGGCGTGAAGCCCAGTCCGGTGAGGTCCCGCAGGATGAACATGCCGAGCAGGGTGTCGACGACGCACCAGCCGACGCCGTTGACGACGGTGAACACGGCGGACGGCAGTGCGCCGAGCCGCCCGAAGGGGCCGCGGGTCTGGATGAGTTGCAGTACGCCGGTGAGCGGGCCTCGGGTGGAGAAGAGTCCCACCATCACCGCGCTGAGCGCCGTGCCCAGAGCGATCGCGAGGACCGAGGGCAGCAGGTCGAGGCCGAAGACCGAAGTCGACAGGGCACCCACGCTCAACGTCGCGAACTGCACGTTCGCCCCGAACCACAGGGTGAACAGCGAACGCGGCCGGCCGTGCCTGCAGTCCGCCGGGACGGGTTCGGCACCGGCCCGTTCGACACCGAACGGTGATCCGCCGGAGGCGGCACCGTCCGGTGCGGCGGGACGGCCGGCAGGGGGGCGGGCGGTCGGAAACGGTTCGGCGCGCACGGGATCTCCTCAGGTGGGCGGTGGGAGTGGGCGCCCGCACGCCCGGTTCGAGGGCGTACGGCACACGGGGCATGCGGCTCGGTGCGGGTGCGAATGCGGTGCGGTGCGGTGCGGTGCGGTGACGGAGCAGGGCTGTCGCGGTGTCGGCACGGATCAGGACGCGCTATGGGCTGGGGCCGCGTGGGCGGCGGGCCCGGGGAGTGCGAGGGCTCGGGGCCGTGCGGGCGGAACTCGGCCGGGACAGGGTGCGGAGGGGCGGGCGGGGACGGGACAGGGTGCGGACGGGGACGGGACAGGGTGCGGACGGGGGTCAGGCGGGGACAGATGTCGGGCGGGGGACGGGACACGCGCGGGAGGGCCGTGGGTGAAGGACCGCGGTGTCCTTCGCCTGAACCCGACCGGTGAGGTGGCCGTTCCGCCTGCCGGTCAGGTGGCCGTTCCGCCTGCCCGGTACGTGAGGCGGAGCTTCCGCCGTGTCCCGCGATGCCCTCAGTGAACCCGGGCGGGAGGGCGGACGGACCGGGACCGTCCTACAGACGAAGGGTCCGGTGAGCGGGGTGACCCCGTAGGATTCTCCAAACCCCGTGCCCGACGGTGCGCACGCCCGTAACACACCCGTGGCGCCCCTCGCGCGCGCCGCATTCCCGTCTGGCAGGAACTCTGGTGCTGCTGACCGAACTTCTCGGCATTCCCGGCCTCGGCCTCATCCCGCTCCTGCCGACGGGCAGGCGGGACCGCAGGGTGACCGGCGTGTACACCACCGACCTGCCCGACCCGGGGCGCTACCTGGACGGCGGGGAGCTGGTGCTCACCTCGACCACCTGGTACCGGGAGCCCCGGGACGCAGATGTGTTCGTCGCCGCGCTGGCCGTCGCGGGCGCCGCGGCGCTCGTGGCCGGATCGGCGGCCGTGGGGGAACTGCCGGATGCGCTCACCGCCGCCTGTGAGCGGCACGGGCTGCCGCTGCTGTCCGTCGGTGACGACGTGTCGTACGCCGCTCTGACCGAGACCGTGCTCGCGGCGCTCGCCGGTCCCGTCGGCCGCTCCCCCGGTGCCGGCCTGCACCGTGGTCTGGTGGCCAGCATGGCGTCGGGCGCCGGGGCGGAGGGCCTCGTCGAGGTGCTCGCCCGCTCGACCGGGGTGCACTGCGCGGTGCTCTCGGCAACCGGGCGGCGCACCGCGGGCGCCGTACCCGCGGTGTCGGACCATCACCTGGGCCGTTGCCTCCGGGCGGCCTTCGCCGCCGGTGCCTTCCCCTCGGTGCAGCCGATGCCCGGTGGCGGGCACCTCACGTTCCTGCCGGTGCAGTCCCCCGTCGCCCACCGCCCGCCGTCCGGCTACCTGGTGGCGTCCGGCGACCACCGGGACTGGGCTCCCGGCATAGCGGACTCCGCCGCCGAGGTGTGCGCTCTGCTCGCGCTCGACGGGGTCGCGAGGCAGGAGCGACGGCGCATCGAGGAGCGGCTGTTGCGCGAGTCGGTGGACCTCCTGCGCCAGGGAGGCACCGAGCCGGCGGTGGGACGGCTGCGCAGCCTCGGTCTGGACCCGGACGCTCCGATGGCCGTCGCCCAGGTGACCACGACCGGCAGGCCCTACGGCGGCGAACTCGCGGCCGTCGTCCTGGACGAGGTGCACGAGCAGATACCCGGCTGTTCGGCGCCGTTCACCACGCCGGACGGCCACCTGATGTTCGTACCGGCGGCGGAGGCCGGCAGCGGCGAACTCTCCCTCAGGCTCACCGAGGCGGCCGGACGGCTGGACCCGTTCCTCGCCCACGGCTGGGCGGCCATCGGCGTATCGGATCCGGCCACCGGCAGGGACGGGCTGCGCCGGGCCCTCGAGGAGGCGGCCCACGCCCAGCGCGTCGCCCGGCTCGGCAGCGGATCCGTACGGGCGGCCGGGACGGAAGCCCTCTCGTCCCACCTGATGCTGCTCGCCGCGGTCCCCGACGAGGTGCGACTGCTCTACCGGGAGCGGCTGATCGGCGTGCTGGAGCGCTACGACGCGGAGCACCGGAGCGAACTGGTCGAGACCGTCCGGGCGTTCCTCGACGCGTCCGGGTCATGGCAGCGGTGCGCGGAACAACTGCACGTCCACGTCAACACGCTGCGCTACCGCCTCCAGCGCGTCGAGCAACTGACGGGGCACAGCATCGCCACGCTGCACGACCGGGTGGACTTCGTCCTCGCGCTCGGAATCAGGTGAGCCCCTTGGACGCCGGGCGGCACTGGTCCTCTCGTAGGCCCGCCCTGGGTCCGCAGGCATGAGCGGGCCGCTTCGGGATACCCGCACTCCTGACAGAGGAGGAACAGATGCCGCTCACCTTCCGCAAGAGCTTCCAGATCCTTCCGGGCGTCCGGCTCAACATCAACCGGCGCTCGTGGTCCGTGACGACCGGTGGCCGGCACGGCCCGAAGCGGACCCACAGCTCCACCGGCCGGCGCACCACCTCGATGGACCTGCCGGGTCCCTTCGGATGGCGTAAGACGACCCGGCGCAGCCGGCGTAGCTGATCACCCGATCGGCGCAATCCCGCGAGCCGGGCCGCCGCGCGCGCACAAAGCTCCATACAGGCGCTCCCGACGGCCCGGCACCGGCTTGTTACCGGACTCGCACACCCCCGGCACGATCTTCATCTCATATCTGAGATAGCGTGCAGCCATGGAAGACGACTACCTCGCCCGTATCGGCAAGCTCATCCGTGACGCCCGTCAGCACCGGGGCTGGACACAGAGCCAGCTGGCCGAGGCGCTCGCCACGAGCCAGAGCGCGGTCAACCGCATCGAGCGCGGCAACCAGAACATCAGTCTTGAGATGATCGCACGCATCGGCGAGGCCCTCGACAGCGAGATCGTGTCCCTCGGGTACTCCGGGCCCATGCACCTGCGGGTGGTCGGCGGACGCCGGCTCTCCGGCTCCATCGACGTCAAGACGAGCAAGAACGCGTGCGTGGCCCTGCTCTGCGGCTCCCTGCTCAACAAGGGCCGCACCGTGCTCCGCCGGGTCGCCCGCATCGAGGAGGTCTTCCGTCTGCTGGAGGTCCTCAACTCCATCGGCGTCCGCACCCGCTGGATCAACGACGGCGCCGACCTCGAGATCGTCCCGCCCGCCGAGCTGGATCTCGCGTCCATCGACGCCGACGCCGCGCGCCGGACCCGCTCCATCATCATGTTCCTCGGCCCTCTGCTGCACCGCCTGGACCGCTTCACGCTGCCCTACGCCGGCGGCTGCGACCTCGGGACGCGGACGATCGAGCCTCACATGATCGCGCTGCGCCGCTTCGGCCTGGAGATCGCGGCGACCGACGGCCTCTACCACGCGCAGGTCGACCGAGAGGTCCGTCCGGGCCGCCCGATCGTCCTGACCGAACGCGGCGACACGGTGACCGAGAACGCCCTGCTCGCCGCCGCCCGGCACGACGGCACGACGGTCATCCGCAACGCGTCCTCCAACTACATGGTCCAGGACCTGTGCTTCTTCCTGGAGGCCCTCGGCGTACGCGTCGACGGCGTCGGCACGACGACCCTCACGGTGCACGGCGTCCCGGAGATCGACGTCGACGTCGACTACTCCCCCTCGGAGGACCCGGTCGAGGCGATGAGCCTGCTGGCGGCCGCCGTGGTCACCGAGTCGGAGCTGACGATCCGTCGCGTCCCGATCGAGTTCCTGGAGATCGAGCTCGCGGTGCTGGAGGAGATGGGCGTCGACTGCGACCGCACCGCCGAGTACGCCGCCGACAACGGCCGCACCCGGCTGGTGGACCTGACGGTCCGGCCCTCCAAACTGGAGGCGCCCATCGACAAGATCCACCCGATGCCTTTCCCGGGCCTGAACATCGACAACGTGCCGTTCTTCGCGGCCATCGCGGCCTCGGCCCACGGTCAGACCCTCATCCACGACTGGGTCTACGACAACCGCGCCATCTACCTCACCGACCTCAACCGCCTCGGCGGCCGCCTCCAACTCCTCGACCCCCACCGCGTCCTGGTCGAGGGCCCCACCCGCTGGCGCGCCGCCGAGATGATGTGCCCGCCGGCACTGCGCCCGGCGGTGGTGGTCCTGCTCGCCATGATGGCGGCGGAGGGCACCTCGGTGCTGCGCAACGTGTATGTGATCAACCGCGGTTACGAGGAACTCGCGGAGCGGCTGAACTCGGTGGGGGCGCAGATCGAGATCTTCCGGGACATTTGATACGCGAATGCCGCCACACCCCATCTGACCTGCTCTTTAGCGGGTCAGGGAGGGGTGCGGCGGCATCTGTGGGACTTCCCTGGGACTTTGGGCCGGCGGCGGGCTACGAGCCACGCTGGACGGGCTCTACCGACCGGTCACGGCCGCAGCTACGCGAAGATCGCGTCGATGGCGGCGCTGCCCCGTGCGCCCGGCGCGGGGCAGGAAGTGGGAGTACTTCCGCAGCGTGAACCCCGGGTCGGAGTGCCCCAGCCAGCGTGCCAGGGAGACGACCGATTCGCCAGCCTCCAGTTCCTCGGAGGCGAAGAAGTGGCGCAGGGCATGGAAGCCGTGCTCCCGGGACGGCTCCCACACGCGACCACCGTCGGTGCTGCCCTCGTCCAGTGGGGCGATCACGCGCGCCGCAGCCAGAGCGGGCTTCCACACGTAGGAGTTGAAGTAGTTCCGGTTGACGGCCTTCCGCTCGCGTCCCGTCACCAGGAGGCTGTAGGTCCTCGGCCGCCGGTATTTGGCCTCCACCGGCGTCTTAGCCGGAGTCGGGTCGTCCCATGGCAGCGTGACCGGCACCGGCTCGAACTGCTCCATGTGCTGCCGGATGACCCGGGCCACGCTGGACGGCAGCGGCACGTCTCGGACCTTGCGCCCCTTGGGGAGAGCGAAACACAGCTTCGCCCGCACCATCTTGATCTGCCGCCGGACGTGCACGACCTCCTTCTCGAAGTCGATGTCGTCCGCGGAGAGCCCGAGCGCCTCTCCTTGACGGAGCCCGAGACCTGCTCCGATCACGAGGAGGAGCCGGTAGCGATCCGGCAGGGCCTCCCGTACGGCCAGCACCCGTTCAGGCGGCCACGCCTCAACCCTGCCAGGGGCCGCGGGCGGGGGCCCGACCGTGCTGGACCGACATGGGTTACGTCCGAGGCGACGATCCTCGACGGCGGCTTGGAGGACGCTGGACAGCGTTGCCCAGACCAGGCGGATAGAAGTCGGACCGAGGTCTTTCTCCAGCCGCTTCTTCCAGTGGCGGAGGACTTCCGTACCGATGGCGTTGAGCGGCTGAGCACCGAGATGGGGAACGATGTGCCGCCGTACCCTCTGTTCGATCCGCTCGATCGTGGACGGGTCACCGCTCTGGGTGGGCCACCAGTGGGTGGCGATGTAGTCCTTGAGGGAGATTGCCCCGTCGCGGGGATCGACGAACTCGCCTCGGCGTGCATCGGTCTGGGCCTGGGCGAGCCAGGTCTTGGCGTCCTGGAGTGCGTCGAAGGAACGGTCCTTGACGCCGGGGATGCCCTTGACTCGGTAGCGGGTGCACTTGCCGTACATGGCGGTGCGATCGCGTTTGCCGGTTTTCGGATTCGGGCGCTTCTTCAGCCATCGGTCTTCTATGTAGCCGGCCAGGTGGAACTCCTTTGCAATGGGGGCAGCGGCAGCGTTCTACGACGCAGGAGGCCGTGTCAGGCGGTGGCAAAGCGGGCGGAACGCTCCTGAGGTCGGACGCTGAGCGGGTTGAGGGCGGGATTGGAGCGGGAGTCGGCCTGCTCCTGTTCGCGGACCCAGGCGTCGAGGGCTTCCACTCGGTACATGACGCGACCGCGGGGGCCCATGCGGAAGCTCGGCGGTCCCTGACGGCGGTGGCGCCAGACGTAGAGGGTGTGGGGTGAGAGGCCGAGGTAGTCGGCGGCGTCCTTCACGGTCAGGAAGGCCGTGCGTACGGCCGTGGAGGAAGCAGTGGGGGCAGGCAAGGGTCGTGCAGGCATCTGGGGTTCTCTGTGAGGGACGGGAGAGGGGCGCCCGGCTGGGCGGAAACCATTGGTCCGCCCAGCCGTTGCCTGTCGTGAGGCAGGGACGAATCGCGGCGAAGCCGCGACTCGGAGTACCGCTACGGACGCCGTGCGGTCCGATTCGGCTGGCTCGGCAGGTCAGGAAGGGCCAAAGCGGCTTCGAGTCGGTCCCAAGGGATTTCGTCACGTGTCGGCTTGCGAAGGCAGTCCGCGAAGCGTTCGGCGAGGCGAGGAGCGCTCATTCCGGCGCATTCGGCCACCGTAAGGATGTGCCCAGCCGTCTGGTCGCCGTTCTTCAGCCACGCCGCGATGCGCGCGTCACGGAGAGCAGAGACATGCCTGCCGAGCGGCGAGTCGAGTTCATGTGCTTGCAGGGCTGCTGCTCGCGCCTGCTGCCAAGTCTTTCGGTAGACCTGGGCGGTCAGCGGTCGTCCGTTGTCGAGGACAAATATCGCGTCATCAGGGCGGAGATCACGCCGGGTAGTCTCCTCCTTCAAGATCGCCGCCAGCTCACGGCAGACGGGAACACGCCGTACGGTACCGGCGCTGTCCGAATCCTCCTCGCGGCGCTCTTGTGCCTGAGGGCGGACCATGAGCCAACCGGTGCCGTCGTCCCCGAGCTCCACGTCTCGCACGCGCAGCACCCGGGCCTCCTCCGGGCGTAGAGCCGCGAGAGCGATGGAAGCCAGGAAGGCTCGCAGGGCGAGGCCGTTCTGCGGATCTTCGCTGACCCGGTCCAGGATCGCGAAGCACTGCCGATCGGACAGATAAGACGTTTGCTCATTGACGACTGCGGTCATGGGAGAGCTCCTTGAGGGTGAGGCATGGATAGACACGGCAGTTCGGCAATCCCAGGCGAATCGCACGGCGACCGAACACCATCAATACTCCGAAGAATCGCCGGTTTGGGTAACCGGCGATCCCGTGCTATCTTGCGCCGCTCTCGCGCACTCTTCCGCAGCTGATCTAGGTTCGCTTGCTTCACCGCACGATTCCAGTCCTTTCCCGGGTCAATGTGTCTGCCATCGGCGAACCACCATGCTGGCGCCGGAATCACAGAGGTCAGCCTGTCGAATAGTCAGCCCTGAACGAGTGGAAGCACCAGAACAGAGCAGGTGTCTTCTAAGCACCTGCTCTATCCCCCTTCAGCGATCGGGTTGGCGCAGGCCGCCGTCCAGATAACGCTTCGACACCTTGTGCCGGGGTCGCCGATAGGCGACGAACGGAAGTCGTGATCTGCTCCACCCCTCGTGGCGCCGTCCTGCGATCACTGGTCTCGGTCCCGAGCGAGCGACACGATTGAGGTGGCACCATGACGAGCGTTTACACGGACCTCACCAAAGAGGCCGGCAAGTTGGGTGCCCCGACGCCCTATGTGAGAGGCAGCACTACCTCTAGAGGAAACCACCCTCGGGCAGACTGCCTGGTTCCTTCATGACCGAGCCCAGCGTGTGAGGCACGGTCAGCGGGCGCTGCGATCGATGAGAGGGCCGTGCCTCCAGCGAGTCACGACGCCAGCAGCATGACGACCCGTCCAACAGCGCGATGCACAGCGTCATGGAGCTGAGGGCCGCGATGTTGCCCCAGCCGATCGTCTTGTCCACCGGTGCCTTGACCAGGCGGGCGATGCCGAGCCCGATGAGACCGGCGAAGGTAGGACCTCAAGGGTGCGCGAGGTGGTGGCCGCCGCCAAGAGTCTGCGCCCATCATCGGGATCGGCTCCGCCGGGCGGATCGTCTCAGTCGACCTGGACGCGGAGTCGCCGGACATCCTGGCCAACGTCTCCACAGGAGGCGGCAAATCGGTGACTCTGTGGTGCATCGCCCCCCCATCTTGAGCCGCGATCCCACGCTTGGTTCCCTGCGACAGGGCCCAGGCACTACCGGGCGCGCCGGGTGGTGACGAGTTCGCCGTTGTGGAGACGGTGGTCCAGGTCGAGGCCGCTGTCGAGCATCGCGAGGACATCGAGGTGGCGGTCGGCGGGCACGGTCGCCACCAGGCGGCGGTCGCGACCGACGCGGATGGTCGGGTGGCGCTCGCTGGGCCGTGCGACGCTGACCGGGCCGTCGGGTGTCCCTGCTACCAGTCGGGTCAGCGGAGTGGCGGCGGCCCGGTTGTCGAGAAGCTGGTTGATCGGGTCGGAGGGAGTGCGGACGTAGTCGAGGAGGTCCTGGACCTCGTAGTCACTCGCCCCGTACTGCTGCGTCCAGCCGTCGATGTGGTGCTGGGCGGTCCACTGCCGCAGTCCGGCTGACCGGTGCCCCAGAGGGGCGGCGTCGCGGCCGAGGAGGTGGGCGATGCGCCGGGAGGTGATGCCGGAGGTGAGCAGGGTGAGTGCCTGCTCAGTGTCGACGCCATGGCGGATATGCCAGGCGGTGTATGTGTTGAGCCTCGGTGCGCCGGGAGAGAGCGCGGGGCTGGTGTTGACCAGATTGATCAGGGCGCCGACGGTCCAGCTCAGGGCGTGCCCGAAGGCAGTGCTGATGTTGCGTACCGCCTGTTCGAGCGCCCACCCGTCAGCGACACCGGGCTGCCAGGAACGCGCGAGGCCGGGGATCGCGGCGCCGGAGATCCACTCGCGGAGCGCGGGAGCGATCAGGACGTCCATCTGCCTGCCCCGCGTCTCCTTGTCCTTGAAGCTCCAGGTCTTGGTGACCTCCGGGACGTGCTCGAGTAGGCGATCGAAGACCCGGTGCTCGGTGAGGAAGTCGAGGGTGCGCTGCAGCGGCCATTCCTCCGGCTCGGCGAGCCGGTAGCCCCCAGTGGCGTCGTCCGCCGAGTGCTGTTCGAGCAGCACGGCCAGCTGGTTCGCGAACCAGTCGAGGTAGCGGGCCGACCCCAGGCTGGTGCCGGTGGCGGCCCACCGGCTGGCTTGGGTCGGGTCGGTGTTCGCGAACACGGCGGCAACCTTGTCCGCGAGGGTGAGCCACCGGCTGGTGTTCCGCCCGTTGCCTCTCTGGGACAGGGCGAACAGTGCGTCCAGGGCGTCGATGGGATTGCCCTGCGGCGCCGGCGAGGAGGCGTGGAGCTGTAGGACGAGCCAGACGAACGAGGCGAAGTCCGCAGCAATGCTGTCCGCCAGCGCGAAGACACCGTCAGCGTCCTGCCGCAGGGTGTCCTCGGCGGCGGCGAGTTCGGCCAGGGCCTCACCGGTCAGCAGTGCGGAGACAACGCGCAACTGCTCCGGGTCGGGGCTGAGGGAGTCAAACTCGGCAGGTCGGGGCGGGTAGGGGCGGGTCAGGAAGATCCACCCCTCGCTCTCCCGGCCGGCCCGCCCGGCGCGGCCGATGGCGTTGAGGAGTTCAGCGGGGGACAGAGCGCGCTGGCCGTCGTAGGTGAGCGGGTCACCGTCGACCTTGTGGTGGACGATGACGGTGCGCACGGGCAGGTTGACGCCGTCGGTGAGGGTACTGGTGCTGGCGATCGCCAGGAGCGCGTCGCGGCGCAGCGCGCCCTCGACAGCGTGGAGGACGTCTTCGGGCAGGGCGCCGTGGTGGTAGGCGACGCCGTGCAGGGTACAGCGCACCAGCGGGTGCTCCGCGCCGAGGGTGTCGGCGAGGTAGTCGGTCAGGGCTGCGGACTCGGGCCGCTCGGGCAGGCGTTCGGCGATGGCGAGTGCCGCGTCACGGGCTGCCCGCCTGGTGCCGACGACCATCAGCACGCTGCCGTTCGCGGTGAGTTCCGCGGCGCCGGCGGCGAAGACCTGATAGTCGGCGATCCCGCCTGGCAGACGGGTCCGCGCATTCCACCGGCCTGCGGAGCTGGCGAAGCGCCGCGTGCCTACCTCGCCGGTAGTCAGCCGGGCGATGGCAGAGGAGGCGGTCGGCCGGACATCGAGGAGAGTCTCGACGGGCACGGCGGCGAGCACCGGCGAGGCGTGCTTCGCGGTCGGCCGTCGCTCCGTCAGCTCGGCGTGGTCCGCCATGAGGTTCGGGTACATGAGCCCGTGCATCCGGCGCGGGCCCCGCCAGGTGTCGGTGAAGTAGACCTCTCGTTCGGGGCGATGCGGGTCGAGCCATGAGGCGATGTCCCCCTTATTGCCGACTGCCGCGGACAGCAGCACGAGTCGGATGTCGCTGCGAGCCTGCAGCAGCGTGAGCAGACTCTCCAGCACGAAGCCGCGCCGCCCCTGGCCCAGGTGGTGGGCCTCGTCAACGACGACCAGCCCGACCTCCGCCAGTGCTTCGCCGGGGTTGTTGCGGATCATGTGCATGAGCCGCTCGGGGGTGACGATCTCCACGTCCCCGCCGTCCGGCTCGGCCGGGGAGGTCCAAGGGCCCAGCGGGAACTCCGGCTGCTCCGCGGCCAGGCGCCGCCCGAGCACCCGCAGCCGGCCCCGCAGCGTCCCGCGCATCTCCCGCCCCAGGCTGCGCATCGGGGACACATACACCACGCGCCCAGGGCGCTGCGCCAGGTGCGAGCAGATCACCAGCTGGGCCATCAACGTCTTGCCCGCGCTGGTTGGCACGCTGATCAGACTTCGTGACGTCGCTGGGTCGAGCGGGTTGCCACGCTCGAGCTTCAGGAGCTGGCGCTGCGGCGGCCAGAGCGTCATCACCGGCGGCTTCGACAGTGCAAAGCTCCGCGCCACTTCTGGTGGAGTTCCCGGGGGGAGCAGCTGGTACAGGCTGCTGGCCGCCATCTCCCCGCTCAGCTGGAACAGGTGCGCGGCAACCCACCGCGCCAGCCGGTCACCCCGGCCCGCCCTCTCCGTCATCACATCCCGCAGCAGCCGCTGTGCCGCCAGCAGATCCCGCTCCTCGCCGAACCCCAGGAACTGGTATAGGCGGAAGACGGCCTTCACTACCGCCTCCGCGGGCCCGTACATGGTCCCCACCAGGGATTCGCGGCGCATCATCGCCCGCACCCCGCGCAGCTGCCGCCGCCACGCCCGCAGCGCCCGGCCCAGCTCCGGGCGGTCGAAACCGAGGAAGACGACCCCGGCTTCCACCGCCAGGGTACCGATGTGCTCGCGCAGTTCACCGGTGATGTCGACGAGAGCGCGAGCCTGCCGGTAGACGGCGGTGGCGTTCGGGTCCTGCTCGCTGCGCCGGTACCCGGCTTGGGCGGCGAAGGCGATCTGGAGCCGCTCAGCCTCGGGTCGGCGTTCGTCGCCCAGGGCGAGGTCCATCAGGTGCGCGCTTGTGGCGAAGGCTTGCCGCACTCGCACCGCGTCGTAGCCAGGAGTCTCCGGGGCGAGCGCGGCGAGCCCGTGCAAGTACCACGCCGTGGCGAGGGTCTCGTCCTCGATCTCCCGCTCACCGCGGAAGGCCGCGACCTCTAACTCGGTCATCGCCGCCAGCAGGTCCTGTGCGCTGGGCAGCACCCCGCCCGCCCGGTGCTCGCCGAGCGCGGACGCGAGTAGCTCCGGGTCTAGAGTGCGCTCCATACGTACCTCCTCACGTCCTTCGCGAAGTCTTCAAGATCCTCGATCGCCACCACCACGCCCTGCAGTGCGCCCGGGTGAGTGTGGGTGGTGAAGTGCTGGTGCGAACGCTCGAAGGCCGTGTCCGGGGTGTACGTGGCGTCGAGCGCGATGCTGACCCCGCCGTTCCCCGACGCCTTCGCGTCCACCCATTGCCGAGCCATCGAGGCGACGAACTCCCGGGTGTCGGGGGTCAGCTCCCGACCTCCCCACGAGATCTGGCCCAGGTACCGCGCCCCCCAGGTGTTCAACTGCTGCCATGCCTTGCGGATCGTGTCGCTCGGCTTCGTCTTTTCCGCGGTGAATTTCTTCATCTCCCACAACCGGAAAACGAACCCCAGCTCGCTGCCGGGCACTCGGTGGATAACCAGTCCATCCGGCCCGCTGTCCGTCACCGTCGATGAGGGCGGGTCCAGGATCTCCACGCTGTGCCCCGGCTCGGGGGGAAGGTCGCGGGTGGAGAGGTACCAGAGCCACTCGCCCACGTAGCCGGTGACACCGGTGGGGTCGTTGGCCTCGAATACCGGGCCGGTGTAGAGCAGGACGTGCGCGCGATCGGGGCCGGCTAGCGGGGTGCCGGCCAGGGCACTGTCGCGCCAGAGCCGGTATGCGAGGTCGTCCAGGTCGGTGCGGGCCCGCATGATCTCGTCGGCGATAATCCAGGCTGCCGCATCACGATCCTCGGGCTCCGGCCCGATGGTTACCACCAAGTCCCACGGGCACACCTGTTCGATGCCGCGGCTCTCCCGCTGAGTGAAGTCCACGAGGCGGCCTCCGGCGGCCCGGGCGCGCTCCTTGGCCTGCAGAGCGGGTATCAACACCCGTCCCCACCTCCGCTCCTGACTCAGTGCCGAGCCCTGCGGCAACACGGATCACCCTACCCAGCAAGATCTGGTCTGTGAGGGCGGCTTCTCTGCGTGAGCATGGCCGTGGGCCTGCTGCGAGCGCGGCTGTCCGGGCCCCGGGCTTGAACCCATGATCGGTGATGGCTACCCCGTCACCACCGACTACGGGCCAGACCTACATCTCGAACAGTTGCAGCTGCCCTTCCGTGTCGACGTCGAGTGCCTCCAACTCCAAGTTCGGCACAGGCTGTTGTAGCGGCGATGCGTCCTGCGCGTCATCCACATCGTCCGAAGCACCCGGTTGAACCGCGGCCCCTGCGTCTCCCGTTTCCGCCTCGTCGTCCTTCGGTGTCGGCAGGACGTACTCCTGCGCCAGGCCAGCCAGGTGGAGCGGCAAGGGCAGGGCGAGGGCCTGGTCGTAGTCCGAGGGCTGGCGGAGAACATGGGTGAGGAGCGCGAGGGACGTCGGGTCGTCTCCGTCATCCCGGTGGCAACCGACGACGGCGATCTCCACCAGCCCCGGCATCCAGGCGGCCTGGCCGGTGTCAATGGTGGGTTCACCCTTGCGTTTGCCCTGGGCGATCGGCCGGGGCGAGAGCTTGTCGGCGGCCACCGCCGCGTGCTTGAACTGCACGGGCTTGGCCGTCGTACTGAAGAACACGCGGGCGTCTTCAGCGGCATCCTCTGGCACCCACAAGCCCTGCTGGATGCCGTTCGCGGTGCCCTCCGGGGCCTTCCCCCACCACTGCGGTGTCTCGTTCCGGGCGCCTGCGCGGACCCGAACCATTCGCAGGTCTGGGTCGAGGCGGCGAGCAGGAGCGAGGCCGTCTTGCAGGCGATCCTGTTCGATCCGGCCGTCCTGGAGCCAGGTCCAGTGCGAGCGTGCGTTGTGGGCCTCGGCGAACAGGACGGTTGGCCCGGTGCGCAGGGAGGCACGCAGGCCCTGGAGCCACTCGGCGGCCTCACGGCGCTGCCGTTCGCGTTCTTGGTAGCGCTTCGGACGCTCAGCCCCACTTTCCTTCTGCGCATCCGAGATGTCGGCCTCGTCCTCCTGTGAGCCCCGCTGGCTGGGCAGAACGGGCTTAACCTCAGCCTTGATGGTCAGCCTAAGCAGAAGTTCGGGGTAGGGGACCCAGGCGCCGGCTCCGGAGCGCGCCTCGGGGTCCCAGCCTTCGACGCGGGCCGCGCCGGTGCCGGCCGGGTCGGGGGTGATCATGACGCCGACCGGGAGGTAGGCGGCCCAGCGATTCCGGGTCGTACGGTTCTTGCGGACCATCCACAGAGCGGCATATCGCAGCCCGTCGGGCAGTCCGTCGTGCTCGGCGAGCCGGGGGAGAGTGCGCGCGCCGAGCTGCCGTAGCCCGTCGTTCCAAGCACTGAGCGTGCGGTGCCTCAGGCTGGACGCTGTCTCCGCGCCCTTGCCGCTCTCGTCGCCTGCCACAGGCACCGTGGTGAACTGTGTGACGAAGCCCGCCTTGGCGCAGCCCAGTCGCATGGCGAACTTCGGGTCGTGGAGTCTGCTCGGATAGGACGCGGCGCGGCCGATCTCCACAAGGGCAAGGGCCGGCGCGTCGAAGGTGCGTTCCGCGGCCAACCACTGTGCGGCACTGTCACGGCGGGCCACTGTCGCAGCGGCCACCTGGGCGTCCTTGACGTGGGTGCCGGTGGGCAGATCGAGGGGAGCAAGAAGGCTGTCGGCGGTACGGTCACCGAGAGCGACGAGCGGGCGCAGGCAGTGGACCCGCACGGTCAGCTCCGGAGCGGACCACTCGTGCACGACCGGAGCGCCGGCCGTGGCCTCGTCGTACTGCTGTGCGGTGAAGGACCCGCCGTCGCCCTTGAGGCCCAGATGCTCGGCGAGAGAAGCCAAAGCGGCGTCGCGCAGCCGCGGCGACTGCCACAGCAGCCGTGTCTCCAGCACGGGAGCGCCATCCTGGCGTGGCACGCCGTCGAGAGCGTCCAGCGCGTAGGCCGTCGCCAGTCGGCGCTGAGCGCATCGTTCCGCTTCGACCGTCTCCTTGTCGCCCTTGGGGATGTTCGTGGGCGTGCCCCGATCGATCAGCGCGAGGTCCGGGGCACGGCGCAGCTCAGACGTGAGGGCGCCTTCCGCCCAGGCGGTGAGCTGCGAGAGCTGGTTTGCCATGAAGCCGGGGCCCACGTCGTGCCCGCCCATCGCGGTGCGGTACAGGATGCCGGCCCGGGCGTCGTCACGCAGCCAGGACGAGGGGTCAGTCAGGAGCGCGTCGGCATCTGGGAAGGGCTCGCCCAGGGGCAGCCCGGCGAGCATCGCTGCGGGGCCGCCCGCGCGCCACCGGTCGGCGAAGTCGCCCTTCTCGCCCAGGTCCTTGTCCCAGTAGCGCTCCAAAGCGGCGACGGCGAATCGCTCGCTGCGGGGGGTGCCCGGCAGGAACGGCCTGCGCGGGCGCAGCAGGACGGTGGTGCTCGCACCCCACGGGAGGCGCAAACGGCCCGTCTTGGCGCTGGTACGAGTGGCCCAGCGGCGAACCGACCAGCGGAGGTTGAAGCGTGGCAGTGGGTCGAACGGCACAGTTTGGAGCGTGATCGACAGCATTACTGACCACCAGGAGTCCTGCTTCTCGTCCGGCCCGGGGAACCGGATCGGTTCGGAGACGAGTTGAGCACCCTGGTCACGCGGTCCACGTGGCATGGCCCGGAAGGTGAGCTGCCCCCCGTCGTACGGGTACGGGCCCAGGGCGAGGATCCGGCGTGCCAGCCAGTCCGGGCTGAGGATGTACTGGTGCGTTGACGGACGTGCGGTGCCACCGTCGGTCGGGGTGTCACGCGGCATGAGTTCGTGGTGGACGGTCTCCCAGCGCGGCGGATGGGCGGCCAGTTCTGCGATGGTCTCCTTCAACAGGCCGCGGTACTCGGGCTCGGGCCGCAGGTCACGCAGCCAGTGCTTGAGCACGGTGTCCAGGACCGGGCCGGGGAGCGGATCGGGGAGGTCGGCGGGCGCGCAGAGCCAGTGGGCCGGCGCGCCCGGGTCGCGGTCGTGGAATGGGCGTGGCAGGGCGAGGACGTCGGGGGCGAACGCTTGCAGGACCTGTTCCAGGCGCCAGGTCGGTGCTGTCTTCCAAGGTTCCTGGCCCGCTGCCACCCGGGGCGCGTTGCTCAGGGTCAGGACGGCGTCGCGCCACTGCTCGGGGAAGGGCAAGACGCGATAGGGCGCGGTGTGAGAGGCCAGGGCGTCGGCTGGACGCCAGGCCGTGGTGCGGGCGGAGCGGTAGACGGGTGGCATGTGACGGCTCCTCGCGAGCAGAGTCCGGGGGTCAGCGGTGCGTCATCGTGCGGAGGGCGTTGTAGAACGGCTGGTACAGGAGACGGACGAGAGAGCGAGCCGCCGGGTCGGGGTGGGGCGGGGCGGTGTCGGGCCGGTCCGTCAGGTAGGGGTCAAGGATGCCCGCGAGGGCGTGGAGCAGGCCGTCGGTGCCCGGCACATCGGTCCCGGGGGACGGCTGGCCTGTGCTGCCGGGTGCGAGCTGTCTCGCCAGGCGAGGCGAGAAGGCAGCATCGATGAACACCACTCGGGCGGGCACTCCGCCGCGCACCAGACGGCCGATGACCTGCCACAGCGTGACGAGCTGGTCCCAGGCGAAGGCGCGCTTCTCCCAGGCGGGCAGTGAGCTGTAGGCGTACCTGCGGTTGAGCAGCCGGCGCCACTCGCGGCGGCCCTGCTGGCGCAGTGCTCCGGCCGCCTCGTCCAGCGATCCCACTTTCTCCATGAGTTCGGTGAGCGTGTGCGGGCCGTCGAGGCTGTCGCGGCGCGGCTGGTCGCGCAGCATGCCGCTCAACCAGTCGTTAACGGCGAACACAGACAGGTCGAGGTCGTCGGGGCGGGGGTGCGGGCGGACCAGGAACAGGGCCGTGCCGAAGGCCGCTTTGCCCTCGTCGTTGAGGATGTTGTGGCCGCGCTCGACGGCCAGCAGCGGAGCGACCAGGACTTCTGCCGTGTGATCGTCGGCGAAGCGGGCGACGTCGCCACGCCGTAGCGTCGTCGGAGTCTCGTCCCGCTGCCCCGGGGCGGTGGCTGGTCCGTCGCTACCGCGGGGCTCGTCGTCCGGGATCAGCGCACTCACCTTGCCGCGCCAGGCGTCGAACCGGTGCAGTGCCTCGGCGACCGCAGCGGCTTCCCTGTAGCTGCCCACGAGGATCAGCGCTCGGCGCCGGGTCGTCTCAGGGATACGGCTGATCTCCTGGCCCAGCACCGAAGTGCCGCCCGGGCCCGGTTCGCCGAGCCTCCGGGCCATCGCGACCGCCTGGGCTAGCCGGTCGCGCGGCGGTGTGCCGGACAGGCTCATCGGGCGGCCGTCCCGGTCGTAGAGGAAACGGGTAGCGAACGAGGTTCGGGCCACCGCAGCCAGGGACGCGTTGGTGGGCTTGAGGACGAGGCTCACCGGTACGCGGACATGGGCGCGGCTGGACTCGCCGGCCCAGCTGGTACCGGACATCAACACAATGTGCGGGCCGCCACGGCCGGTGGCCGGGTCGGCGCCGAGGCTGTTCAGGTTCAGCAGCAGCTCCCGTCCGACTCCGGCACACCGGAAGAAGCGCAGGGTGCCGCCGCGGCGGCCAGCGTCGTCGCGTTCCTCTCCGTCCGGGAGGTACTGATAGCCGAGGATGTTGCCCATGGGCGCCTCGGGCACCAGCGGGGCGTAGTCCAAGGGGACTCGCCGGGCAAGCTCCCTGCCCTGGGAGTCCAGTCGCAGGGCGGCCTCCACGTGCGGCCACAGGAAGGTGAGCCGCTCCAGCCTGTGGTGGAGGGTGCTGAGCAGCAGGAGGAAGGAGAGCCGCAGGCACAGGACGTCCCACCAGTCCTTAGT
This sequence comes from Streptomyces sp. NPDC059166, assembly GCF_042755185.1. Taxonomy (NCBI): domain Bacteria; kingdom Bacillati; phylum Actinomycetota; class Actinomycetes; order Kitasatosporales; family Streptomycetaceae; genus Streptomyces; species Streptomyces sp. NPDC059166. The sequence continues at coordinate 33,826 of NZ_JBHZCI010000045.1, forward strand.
CGGCTCGGGCGGGGGCGTGGCGGATGCGGGCTGTTCGGCCCGTACCTCCTCCGTCACCCGGTCGACGAGCTGACCGGCCAGCTCACGCACCCGATCCCTCGTGCGGCCCGCTGCCATGTGGTGCAGGAGGGCGTCGGCAGTGTCGGTGAGGACGCCAGTGAGCGGGTCGGGGGCGTCGCCTTCTCCGAACGGATCGTCGCGGAAGGCGTCCCAGGCTTCCTCGAGCAAGCGGCGTGCCGGTGAGAGCGCGAGATGGGGGGAAGGGCCGGGCTCGTGCACCACGTCGTCGTAGCCCTCGTAGAGTTCAGCGCTGTCGTCGACCATGTCGTCAGCGGCGGACGCGTCCCCTTCCGCCTGGTGCTGCACGGCTTCGCGGTGGCGTCGGGTCACGTCGCGGAACAGGTCATCGAGCAGGCTCTGCTGGAGGGTCCACGGGCTGAAGTAGGCGGGATCAGCCCACTCCCGGAGGTCCTCGTCCTTGATCAGCAGAGCGCAGAGCGGATCGACGGCAAGAGTTACGGTTCCCAGGGCCCGGTTCCACTGGGCGACCTGGCCGTCGGTCAGTGGCAGGCGGGCGCGCCTGCTCAGTTCCTCGATCTTGTAGCGGTTCAGCTGGTCGAGCCAGGAGTCGGTGTCGGGGCGAACCAGCGTGCCGGACGGGGTGAAGAGGCGGTCCAGTGCCATCTGGACGCTGTCCGCCTCGTCCACAAAAATCAGATCGCTGCGTAGACAGGCCAGTTCCAGCTGGCGCAGCCGCTCGTCGTTCAGATGCGCGGGCACCTGGCTCTGCACCAGGCTGGCCGGGTTGGCCACCCAAATCAGAGCCTCGACCTGCGCGCGGGCAGCCGCGTGGCGCGGGCAATCGGCCCACAGAGGGCAACCGTGCGGGCGGCCGGGCAATCGGTCCGGGGCGTGGGCCTGGGGGGGTGCGGTGTTCCTCCGGTCGGGAGTCCATTGCTCCAGAACGACCGACTCCGGCTCCGCCGGGTCGCGCTGTGGCTCGGGATGCAGACGGGCGCATGGTGCGTCGCGGTATTCCAGCGGATCGCCGTCCACGCCGCGCAGACCGCTCACCGCGCAGGCAGTGCTCAGCAGGTCGAAGCCCGAGTCGTCGTGGTCGAGGAGGTTGTCCAACCCTCGGGCCGAAAGCCGCCGGTGCAGCCGCTGGACGTGCTGCTCGCGTGTGGTGGTGCCGAGCACCGGCGCGACGGCGATGTCGAGCGCCTCGAAGAGACCGCACAGCCGTAGCTGTTCGGCGACGTCTCCGACGACGAGCGTGGTGCGCAGCGGAATCTCGCGCCGGGCGGCCCAGACTGCCACCAGAATCATGAATGTGCTCTTGCCGGCACCCACCATGCCGGCCAGGTGCACCATGCCGGCCAGCTCGACCTCGTCGGCCTCGGTGTAGTCCGTTCCCGCGACATCGCGGGGCGCGAACCTGACCCCCTCCAGCCGATGTTCCCAGTGACCCGGATGCGGGACTTCCGCCTCACGCTCATCCATCCACCTGGCCGTCGCGCGTAGTTCGGCGCGGCACACCCGGAGTGGCTCGCCGCCCCCGGGCCGTCCTACGGCGAGGTCGTGGCCGGGTGGGTTGGCGCGGACGAGTTCCTCGGGAATGGTGACCGAGGCGTTGCGGCGGCGTTCCTGGAAGGAACTCGGCCCTGCGGGGGCTGGTTTGAGGGCACGGGTGACCAGGTCCGGCAGCCGGCTGAGGGCCTGGTCGTAGACGTCTATCCGGCGCCCGGCAACCATCGGCACCACGGGTCGAGGACCGCCGGTGGTTCCGGCCAGCGGCAGCTCGTAGGCCCTCAGCCTGTCGGAGACCAACCGGTAGGCGTCGAGCGCCTGCCGCCAGGCGCGCCGCCGCATCGGCCACAGGAGGTGCCGGGCGGCGGCGAGGGCCGTGCGCTGCCACGGATGTTGTGCCAGCCCGGCGTGTTGCGCGAACGGATAGCCGCCGAACAGCGCATAAACGTCCCCGGCATCCGAAGTAGGGGAAAGCCGTTCGAGCAGCCGCAGCCCGAGCTCGACGCGGCACAACTCGACCGGGCCGAACCCGTCCGGGGCACCGGCCTCGGACCATTCGCCCCTCAACTCCCCTGCTAGCGCCTCGCACCAGGCTTTCTCGTCACGCATCTGTGCCCTCCTGGCTGTCGGCGTGGGTGCCACGGCGCGACTCGGCCAGCCGCCGCCGGGCAGCCCGGAGCAATTCGTCGTCGGTGAGCAGGCGTACGGCAGCGGCCGCCGCGGGCCGGGCTCGCTGAAACGCCTGCTGATACCCGGGGCGCTCGCGCACTCGGTAGACAGGCACCACATAGAACGCCTCGTCGCACGAAGGCTCGGGCCGCGCGGGGCGGGCGGCCCGGCCGAGGAAGGCCGGATGAGCCCAGTCCTTGACGTCGACGGCCCAGCGGTGGCCGTCGGGGAAGACCACCAGCACGTCGTAGGCGTCGAAGCCAGGCCACATGGTGACGTCGAGGCCCAGACTGGTGAGCCGGTCCTCCAATTCCACCTCGGCCAGTCCGGGCCCGGTGACGTGTCGGCGCAGCGGGCGCTCCAGCTGGTACACAGTGCCGGCGTGAGCCGCTTCGATCAGACGGCCGACCGGCGGGTCTCCCTGCCGTCGGCAGCGATCCCGCTCGCACCACCACTCTCCGCCCGCAACCGGCGTCAGCAGTGTTCCGCAGCGGCCACACACCGCGTAGCAACCGTGCCGACTCCAGGAAAGAGGGACTTCCGGATAGATCAGATCGATGAGCTCCCAGACCGGCTCCAGCGTGAAGTCGCCGTGCAGGGCGAAGAGTTCGTGGGCCGTCAGCACCGGCCGCCGCACCAGCAGGCTGCGGAACTCGGTGTACGCGTCCTGCTCTCCGTGGCTACGGCAGCGGTCCAGAGCGGTCCGCATCACCTGCTGGTCGCGATGCCGCACGGCCGGGTCGGGCGCCGAACGTTCCCATTCGCTCCACTCATGGCACAACTGGGTGGGGCGGTGCGAGTACGGGTCGAGCAGAACGTCGTCCGGGCCGACGGCGTCCGACGGCAGCGACAGCGGCCAGTCCTCCAACGGGATGTCGGCACACCGCTGGACGAATTCGGCCAGTGAGGCGGGAGGCCGGAGCCCGCCGCGCAGCCAGGCGACGACCGCCCGGTCCAGGGCGAGCTGGACGACGGGAGGATACGGAAGACGGAAGGCGTCCAGCCCGGTCGTGTGGTCCAGGACGCACAAGGCCCTGGCCACGGTGGCTAGCAGCGGCACGCCGTCATGGGCGGCCCAGGCATCGAGCGATTCGGCGGACGAATCGAAGGTGGCAAGGGGACTTGTGGGCACGGTTTCCACTCCAGGTGGTGCGATGAGTGACGTGGAGGAGACGGCAGGAACTTCCCTCAGCCGGCGACAGCCACGCGCTCTTTACCGGTGGCACACCAGGGCAGTGCCTCGCAGCCGATGCAGTCGTAGCCGGGCCGGGGCACCGCGTCGTAGCGGGTCTCGGCGGACCAGGGGACGGTGTACGAGGCAAGGACGGTACGGGCGTGGTCGATCGTGGCCCCGTCGCCCGGATCGAACTCCTCAAGGGACACCCCGTCCGGTCGCAGGATCTCCAGTTCCACGCGGGACCGTCGCGAATCGCCGCCGAGTACGCCGGCCGCTAGCAGCAGTACGGCGAGGGCGAGTTGTGGATGCTTCTCCAGCAGAACAGACCGGCTGCCTGGTGGAAACGCAGTGGTCTTGGTCTCGCGAACGACGACGCCGCCGCGTTCCTCGTAAATCAGATCGCACGAGGCGATGACCATGACGTCGGACTGCGGGTCGTGGGCCGTCACTCGATGCTGCGGGCGGAACCGCGTCGCCGCCGGATTGTCGAGCGGGCACCGGGCCTGGTGGGCCCGCAGCATACCGAGGGCGGGGGCCAGCTCGCCGTCCGTGAGGCCGGGCAGGTCTGCGGGTAGAGGCACTTCGCGGCACGGCGGGGCGTCCGCCGAGGCGTGCCGGACGTTGAGCCAGCTGTCGACGGCCCGGCCTCTGCGCACAGCCTCGTTCTCCTGACCCGGGTTCGGCAGCTTGAGTACTCGGGTCAGGTGGTAGCGGGCGGGACAGTCGTGGTGTGCTCTCAGGTCGCTGATCGATACCGTGCGCCGCTTGCGAGGCCGCGTGGGGGGTGGGAGCACGAGGAGAGCGGGCACCCGCGGTACGACGGAGCACTGGGGTAACACCTTGCAACCCGCGCAGTGGGGGCCGGCGATGCGTTCGCGGCCGTCGAGGACACGGCCGAGCCGGGGCACGACGTGCTGCTCGTGCAAGTCCATGATCTCTTCAGCGGTCCAGTCCGCGAAGACGTCGGTCTCCGTTGTGCGCAGAAGACGGACCCGGCCCTCGGTGAGACCAGCGGAGTAGATCCGGACGCGTTCTGGCCGCGGCGGTGGCACCGGGTGTCTGAGGGCTGGGGAGTGGTGCTCGAAGGAAGGAATGCGGGCCGGAGTCCCGTAATATAGGACAGAGGCGACAGCTGCAAGTTCAGGCAGCGGGAGACGCTCCTTGGCACTTCCTTTGGCGGGAATCACGAGTTCGCGCAGCGTTGCGTCCTCCGAGACGTACTGCCTCCCCCAGACAGTGCGCTCGTAGGCGGTGATGCCGCGCTCGTCGGGTTCCTCAGGCGTGCGGAACGCGATCCATGCGTCCGGGGCACGGAACGTGCGGGGGAGGCCGGCGCCGTTGCGGCTTTCCTGGTCTCTGCGCCAGGCACCAAGGTAACGCTCGGCGGCCGCCACCGACCAGGTCACGTGCTGCGGCAGGCAGCGGGACCGGGTCCGGCGACATCGTTCCAGGGCTTCTTCAATGCTCTGCGCCGCGCCGGACTCCAGTTGGTCGAGCAGTTCCTGCACGAGCGCGAACGGGAACTCCTCGCGTGGAGTCTTGGACGAAAGGCGTTCCGCAGCGAACACGTCGCGGCGAACACTGAGAGCACGGTTCATCGGGCAACCGGGCTCCTCGTCGCGCAGATGACGGACCGGGATGCGGGCCAGACACCCGACGCCGACCGTACCGGGGGGATTGGCCCAGGGCTGCACGGTGCGGACTCCTTGCGGTCTCGACGGTGAGGGCACCACCGTGACAGAGGCGTGTGAACAAAGTCAAGGCACGCAAGAATCTGCTGTAGCTTGATGTCTGACGGTTCGCCAGGAGAGGCAGGGAGTGTGCGTGGTGGAGCCATGGCCGGCGGGGAGGAAACTCGCGGGCAGATTCAGCCGCGCCGGCGAAGGCGCCTGGGGTGGCATGGGGGTCGTCTACCGGGCGACCGACGAAAGGCGTCCCGGGCAGGTGGTCGCGGTAAAGTTCCTGTGGCCTCGAGATCCGGACGCCGCCCTGCGCGGGTACCGGACTCCCACCCCACAAGAGCTACAACGTTTCGACCGCGAGTGCGAGATGCACCGACGCTTCGGTGGCCGGGGTGTGCCAGCCTTCGTCCACGCGGATCTTTCTCCGCCACGGCCGTACCTCGTCACCGAGTACGTCGACGGCGATGACCTGCATGCTTTTCTCATCAGGAACAGACCCACCCTGTCGGCCGCGGCGTGTGCGATCGTCCCACTGTTGGAAGTGCTCGGGCGGGTGCACGGCGCGGGCGTGGTGCACCGGGACGTCAAGCCAGCCAACATCCTGCTGGCCCGACGCGACGGGGTCCTATACCTTACCGACTTCGGCATCGCCCTGCCGAAAGATCCGGCGGCCACCCGGTACACCAACGGCCGGACGCCCGGCACGATCGGCTACATGGCTCCGGAGATCCACCGAGGCGAACGCAACCCGGGCCCGGAGGCCGACCTCTACAGTGTCGCCTGCATCGCGTTCCAGATGGTGACCGGACGGCTGGTCTTCGAGGCCGGCCACTCCGACTACGACTTGGCCCGCCTGCACTGCGAGGAGCGGCCGCCGCTGCTCAGCGACGACGTTCCCGGCCTGCCGTCCGAGATTGTGGACATCACGGACCGTATGCTCGCCAAGTCGCCCGCCGATCGGCCGCCTCTGCAACTGGCGCTCGAGATCTGGCGGCCCCTGCTGCCCTCGCCGGGTGACCCCGCTCCACGCCCCGCCCTCGACCCGGACCCGACGCTGCCCCATCGCGCCCCGGAGACCGCTGCGGCCCCGCTCCCGGAAGCACCGCCGACGGGTCCGCGCCGCCCTCGGGTGCATCGCCGACCCGTCGGCGGTCCCACCCGGTCCGTGCTCCGGAATCTGTGCGCCGAGGCCGAGATCGAAATCGAACGCGGCGAACCGGGCAAGGCCGTCGATGAGCTGACCGCCATACTGGTGCGCGCCGAGCAGTGCCTTCCTGGGGCAATCCGTGAGGTGCAGGGTGCGCGCCTCGTCGTGGCGCGTGCTCAGCTGCTGCGCGGGGAGACCGCCTCCGCAGGCCGCACCTGCCGGGATGTCGCCAGACGGCTCGCGGACGCGTCGGCCGGCACGGATACCGGTGAACTGCGGGCACGGGCACGGCTCGGCGCGATTCAGGTGATGACTGCGGAAAGGAGCCCGGTCCAGGCAGTGGCCGAGACCTGGCTGACGCTGGCCGAGGAACTCGCGTCCTGGCCCGGGCCGGGACCATCCCGCCAGACCGTGGAATTCTGCCGAGAAGTGGGACTCGAAGTGAAGGAACAAGTTCTCGACGCGAGACAGGATGAAGTGTCCCCGGCGCTCCCCGAGGCAATCCGCAAGCTGCTGGATCGCCTGCCAGGGCCAGCTTGACAAGCTCCGCGGAAACTGGGGCCCGGCCTCTGCCGGGCCCCGCCCCTCACTCCCCCGTCAGCCTGCCCTGGGCCAGCAGCCCCGACAACGTGGCGGAGAGCGCATCACCGTGCCTGCCCAGGTCAGCCACCGACTCCTGAAACCGGACGAGTCGGCGGTGGACCTCCCCGATCCGCCGCTGCTGCGTCGCCGGCGCGCGCAGGACGCGCAGTCGGCGTACGTCGACCCGGGAGGAAGAGGAGGCACGCGTCCCTGCCCGCTGGTCGTTGCCTGGCGCACTCAGACATGCGGCGAGGAAGAACGGATCGAGCACAGCAGGGTCGGTCCGCAGCCGGACGGTGTGGGCACCGAGCAGTCGCGGTCCAGCCGTCTCGACCCAGACGTCGAATCCGCCAGCCGCGGTCACGACCACTACATCGCCGAAGGACGTCAAGACCCCCTGTCCTTCAGCCTCCAACTCGGCGGCGTGCGCCGCGGCAACCCAGGGTTCCTCACCCCGTACGGCCCATGGAGTGACGACGCGCAGAGAATCCTCGGCCGGCGCTCCCTGCTGGATCAAATCGTCGGCGACAGCCTTGCCGGGCGTCACGTCCAGAACACCGGAACGCTCCAAATCACCCACGAAGGTATAGCCGAAGTCGTCCGGCACTGCGGCGCTCGCCTCATGTTCGCGAACGGCCTTGGCCGCATCGTCCATGTCCATCAGCGCCTTGTCCCAGCCGGCCCAGGCGCGCCGCAGTTCCACCGGCCCCACGGGCCGCTCGGTCACGGTACGGCGAGAGGGCGTCAGGTCGGTCTCTTCATCGAGCAGTTCAGCCATCGGCACCCGTGTGACGCCATGTAGGTCACTGCCACGCAGGGCCGCCAGGGTGCGCTGACGCAGACTGTCCCAGTCGACGGCCGTGCCGCGACCGGTGAGCGCGGTCGTCCGGCAGTCCGCAGCGTCGACGAAGGTCACGTCGTCCGCGGAGTGTTCACGGGGCGTCGCCAGTAGCCACAGGTGCAACCCCACCCCATGCGGCGGCGCGCTCCCGGGTGGCAGCGCGACTACAGCTCGCACGGCCCCGGTGCGCACCAACCCCGCCCGGATTCGCCGTCCGGCCCGGCGCGAAGCGACACCCGGCGGCAGTACCAGCACTGCGACTCCCCCGGGTTCCAGCACGGACAGGCAGTGCTGCACCCACGCCAACTCAGGCTCGGTCCGTGGTGGCGTGCCGTACGTCCAGCGAGGATCGGTCGCCAGTTCGTCGTGTCCCCAGGAACGTTCGTTGGTCGGTGGATAGCTCAGAACCATATCGGCACGGGAGGCGTGCAGCAGGGGGGCATCAAGCAGTGTGTCCCCAGACTGCACCTGCCGCTCACAGCCAGGCAACTCCAGAGCCAGCCTGGCTCGGGCCAGGCGAGCGAGTGCGGCATCGTTGTCGACACCTGCCAGCACAGGCGGAGGTACCTGCCCCGACCACCGCCGACCGGACGCAGCCAGCAGCGAACCCATTCCGCACGCAGGGTCCAGCACCCGACGCACCGGCGCACTGCCCTCACGCAGTTCGTCCGCCAGGACCACCACGGTGTCGGCCAGTTGCCGGGGACTGACGATCAACTGGCGTACGTGGACAGCATGCCAACGATCCAGCAGCACGGCGAAGGCTTCCCTCGGCGACTGACGAAGAGCCAGCCTCACGACCTCGTCCGCCAGCCCCCGGTCGGCAGCACCGAGTTCCGAGGCTCCACGCGGCGGGTTCATCGCCGGGATCGCCAGGCGCTCCCCCGCCGAGGCTAGTAGATGGGCCATCCCGTCCCGGTCGCCGAGGTCCTCGATCCGCGGCCAGAGACGGTCCCAGCCGCTGGAGGACTCGTCGATCTTGCCGTGCCTTAGAAGCCAGGACTCCGCATCCGCCAGGGAGAACAAAGGGCTGGCATCCGTGCCGCCGACCGGTTCCGGGAAGTCGCTGTGCCGCCGCCTCCAGTTGCTCACGGCGGCACGACCGACTCCGGCAAGCCGCGCGATCCCTGCAAGGCTGAGCGTGACCGGTTCATCGTGCTGCTCCATGGTCTCTCGTTTCAGGGATGGTCCAGCTGGATATGGCGGGCAACGACGCACCTGAGGCACTGTGCAGCCGACGAGCGAAGCCTACGCGTTGACTCTGTCAATGCACTAAGCCCAGGGTGCACGAGAGCAGTGCCCTGCAGCGAGCCGTACGCACCGCTGTCATTCTCGACGCCGTGCCCGCTCCTAAGCAGATGCCACAGTGGAAGGGCAGATGTCTGGATTCAGTGGACGCTCCGCCTGGACAGTTCAAGCGTGGATCCCCGGCTACTCCGCCACCAAGCTGGTCGTGGCCTGGCGCTCGGGAGGCTCACGAACCCTCGTGCGGTTCGTTCCGGCCGCAAATACGTTGACCGTACCGAAGTCATGACCAGGTTCCCGGTTCCGACTGGATGAACTGGGCCCGCCAGCAGCACCCGCTGGCCGACCCTATAGTCGAGGCCATCAGGGACAGCTTCGCCTCTATCACCGTCACGGTCTCCGAGAACATCATCGCGGTCCCTTAGCCGCCCGCTCGAAAATCGCCACGCACTCCACATGATGCGTCACCGGCAGCAGGTCGGCGAACTGCTCATGCGCGCGTCACCGACCGCCCCGCCGTTCCGGCCCGTCAGGGCTCCATCCCCTGAGGTACGGCTTGAGTTCCTCCGGCGTGGGCTCTCGTACGTCTGGCATCTTCGGCAGCTCACTCAAGGGGTCGATCGACCTCACGTACGCCCTTGCCCACTCCAACCAGCGCCGAGTCTGACTTAGAGTCGGCTCGTCTACAACTCCGTGAAGCTCGCCAATACGATGTTCCAATGCCGTGCAGTACGCGCTGAGGGCAGCAGACTCCTGCCAGCGCCCGGCCTCTTCGCGTAGGGCCTGGGCAAGTTGTTCTCGAACAGCCTGTTCTTTCGCCGCCTCCACGGCCGCTCGCCAGCGAACTTCGCGTTCCACAGTGGCCTGCTGCTCGTCCTGCCTGCGCCGGGCGTCTTGTGCCGCTCGTACCTCGATCTCTCCAAGGACCGCGTCCAGGGCCTCTTCGAGCGTCCGGGTCGTCCGATCCCGCCAGCGACCGGGCCGGTCGGTCAGGCCATGAGCGAGCTCCACGACGAGGCGAGAGGAGCGGTCGGGATCCGTGGACTGCGGGAACTCCTGCCTGACACTGACGGTGTAAGCGAGGCCGTCGACAGCAATGTCCACTCCGCCCTCTCGTGGGTGGAAGAACGAGTGGGCCTTCCGCACCTCGTACCCTCGCCGGACCGCCTCAGCCGACAGTCCCTGCAGGAGCAGAAGCGACCTTCGGCGGAGCCCGGACGGCATGACGAGTCGGCGCTCGTCGTCTTTGAGCGCGGTCACGATCGGATGGAGGTTCCGCAGTCGTGAGGGAACGGGAACCGGATCCCCGTTCTCCTTCGGCCGTTGACTCCGCGCGTTGGGATGCGGGCCGTCCGCAAGGAACAGTTCCAGCCCCGGCCCGCCGTACGGAACCTTCTCGATGCGCTTGCCTGCTGGTTCCAGGCCGTGCCGTTTCGCGTAGTTGACAACGCGCCGCCACTCCGCGACCTCATCGTCATCAGGGTCAGTGATCCGAACGCGGCCCTCGGCGACGAGCCGCTCGATCAACTCATGAGCCTTCGCCCGCCGGGCTCGCGCGACGGGCCTCTCGCTGTAGGGCGTCCGAGGGTGGGTGGGCGCCGCCGGCTCACTGCCAACTGCGACCACAGAGTCGTCGTCGATCATAAGGACCCCACCATCCCGCAAGGTATCGGCCGAACGCCAGTCACTCGACATCTTGGCTCCACTGGCCGCGCTCGAAACGAGGCCGTTCTACGAACCCGTACCGCCGTATAGAGCCGAAAGACGCCCGTCAGCAGTGGGAGTCCCCTGGGACTTTCCTGGGACTTCCGGACCCATCAACCGGCACGAACGTGACCGGCTGCTGCGCTGGGCCGAGCAGTACCCCACCCCGCGCCATCTCCACCCTGCATCCCTCACGGCCCGACTTCGCCTCGGGGACCGGACCCGCCAGCCGGTGCAGACGGCCGGAGCCGGCCACGAGGAAGTCGTCCGGCTGGCCGCCACGACACTGGTGTGGACCCTCACGTCCTCCAACCGGTTCCTGCGCGACCGGGCCACCAAAGCCCTCGTGCAGTTGCTCTTGGGACACCGAGACGTTCTCGTCTCACTCCTGGACAGATTCCTCCACGAGGACGCGGAGAAGATCGACGATCCCTACCTCTTCGAGCGTCTGGTATGGGTCACCTACGGAGTCCTGGCCCGTCACGGCGAGGACGCCAGCCAGCACGACCTCCTCGGCACCGTCGCCCGGCGGCTCCTCACGTACTCCTACGGCGCCATTGATTCGCCCGCGCACGCCTCACGGAACGGGCTGCTGTGCGAAGCGGCTACCCGAATTGTCACCCTGGCGCACCGGGCTGGAGCCGTCACCGGCGAGGAAGCAAACGCGGTCAGGCATCCACACGCCTGCGCTCCGATCGGGCAGGCTCCTGCGGAGGAGGACCTCGACGTGCTCTTCCCCTGGCGGGACCAGAACAAGTCGCTGTGGGGATCGCTCCGCTCGTCCCTTTCACCCCTGGGAGACTTTGCGGACTACCAGGTCCGGCCGGCCGTGCGTCACTTCAGTTTGCTGCCGCTGTCGACCGACTATCCCCGTCGGCCGGCGTGGCAGCGCGCCGACGATCCTGTCGTCGTCGACCCCGCCCGTATCCCGGCCTTCGCGCAAAGCCTTCCGAAGTCCGTCCGGCCCGCCTTGAGCACACTGGCTGCCATGTGGTCAGAGCCTGGACTGCTCCCTCGACGCATCCGTCTCCGTGACGCTGCCCAGTGACCCACTCCTGAGAGCCAGCAGGCTGCGGCGCGACCCGGACCGCCCCTTCTGGTACGACACCGACGGGCAACTGCAGGTGCAGTACCTGACATGGGACCGCCAGAGCGGCAGGGCCTACAGTCTCCTCGCGTCCAGGGAGTGGCTCGAGCACCACCTCGAGCGCAGCGGCCACTGCCTGGTCCAGGGCATGACCGGTGAACGGCAGCCTGTGACCGCCGAGCATCCGCGTGTCTGGAGAGAGTTCAGCCAGGGCGCCAGCCGCACGGCACAAGGACAATGCATCCCTGGGACCATCGTCACCGAAGTCAAGAGAAGCATCCGGTAGCAGGCCGTCGCCGGACTTGGCCCGGGCCCGGGCACGACCGCGGAGTACGGCCCGCGCGGCGACCTGTGCGTCAAGCGGGTCCGGCTTTCCCAGCAGACGGCGAGCCGTCTGGCTGAGCGGCTTTCCACAGCCGTAGAACGCACACGCGGGGGACCGCCGCTGTCATGGCAGGTGACCCCTCGTCTTCCCCACGAAGACCAGGGGCTATCGGCCTTCCCGGTCTCTGCTCTCGGGCGGAGGCGGGCCGGGGCAGGATGGAGAGGTGTCGTCGTCCCCGCCGACCTTCGCGCCTGCTTCCGCTGGCTGCCTTCTGAGCTTCACCTTGGGAATAACCGTCTGAACGTGACACGCAGTCAGGCGGGTTCGCCACACCGCCTCCCCCAACTGCGTCGACGGACTATTCTCACTGTGGCACAGGCACGTCGGAGGTCGGGGGGCGCATGAGGTTCGTCTTTGTCCATGGGACCGGTGTCCGCCGGGAACGGTTCGAGGAACTGTTCGCGCTGGTCGAGGCCGGGCTGCTGAAGGAATTCCCGGAGGCCGAGGTCGAACGCTGCTACTGGGGAGCGGAGTTCGGTGCGGAACTCAGCGCGGGTGGCGCGTCGGTTCCCGGCACGAGGCCCGCGCCAGGGCCGGAGGAGGATCCCGAGACCGCAGAGTGGCTGCTGCTCCTCGCCGACCCGCTGTGCGAGCTGAGGGTTCTGGCCGAACTCGGCACCGAGGCCGAAGACGACGGATTCGGGCTGCTGGGAACGCAGTCGCCCGGTGAGAACGTGGGCGATGCCCTGCGCGCCCTGCCCGCCGTCCCGGCACCGGACGACGAACTCGCCGTACTACTGCGGGAGACCGGTCTGGCCGGCGGCTACCGGAACGCCCTGTGGACGGTGGAGCGCTCCGACGAGTTCCACGCCGCGTGCTTCGTCGCCGAGGACGACGCGACCGCCGCCGAACTCAGGGTCCACGCGGGCCGGGCTCTGGTGGCCGTGATGCTCGCCGAGGCCCGCGACACCGCCCTGTGCACCGACGCGGAACGGGACCGGCTCGTCGACGTGCTGAGCGAGCGGCTAGGCGGGACTGCCCGGGGCGTGGTGACGCGCACGGCGGGCGTCCTGTCCCGATTGGCACAGCGCGTGGCCACCCAGTCCTTTCTGGACCGTAAGCGGGGTGAGGTCACCTCCGAGAAGGCATCCGAGATCGGTGACATCCTGCGCTACCAGGCGCGCGGTGAGCATCTGCGCGCCCATCTGGAGCGGGTGATCGGCGACAGCCCGGAGCCTCCGGTCGTCATCGGCCACAGCCTCGGCGGTATCGCCCTCGTGGACACCCTCGCTCTGGCTGCCCGACGCCAGCCTCCCTTGTCTGTGCGCCTGTTGGTGACGGTCGGCTCCCAGGCACCCTTCCTGCACGAACTCGGTGCCCTGGCCGGACTGGAGCCTGGTGACCGGCTGCCCTCCGACTTCCCTCAGTGGCTCAACATCTACGACCGTCGGGATGTCCTCTCCTACCTCGCCGAACCGGTCTTCCCGGGCGACGGCCGGGTTGTCGACCATGAGGTGCGCAGCGGAATGCCATTCCCCGTCTCGCACAGCGCCTACTGGAAGCTCCCTCCGGTCTTCGAGCGGATCGCCGAGGCACTGCGGTGACGGACGGCTCCCCAGCCGCCGAGCCGCAGATCACACCGGAACGGACCTTCGCGCTCGTGGTGGGTGTCGAGTCCTACGAGATCGACACCCGGCTGAACCTCTCCGGCCCGGCCGGCGACGCCGTCCGCTTCGCCGACTGGCTCACCGGCACCGCGGGTGTACCGAAGAGCAACGTACGTCTGCTGTTGTCGCCCCTGGCCGGCACCTGGGTCGAGGGGGAGGCCAAACCCGCGACACAGAAGAACGTCGAGGATGCGCTCTTCACGGACCTCGCCCAGTGCGACGGTGACCTGCTGTGGATCTACTGGGCCGGACACGGCTTCCTGGACCGTCGCCACGATCTGCTGCTGCCGTACGCCGACGCCACGGCTGGTCTCTTCGCTCACCTCAATCTCAGCTCGGCTCTGCGCCGGTGGAAGTCCGACGAGATCGCTGGTGGCCGCTTCCGCCGTACCGTCACCGTGGGTGATGCCTGCCGGCTGGACATCGCACGACTTAAAGGGAAGTTCTCCCAGGTGAACTACCCGGTGGGCGCCCCCACCAGGCGCATGCAGTTCACGCTCTACGCGTCCCGGCCCGGTGAGACCGCGAAGAACACCGTCCAGGCGGGCCAGTTCACGGATACCCTCCTCAGACGTCTGGAGGGCCGAACGCTCGAACAGGCGACACTCGGCCTATCCGACATCGCCCGGCACGTGCAGGCCGACTTCACCGTGATGCGAGCGAACGGCACGGCCTGGCAGCATCCGCAGTTCGACATCGCCCTGGGCTGGGACGGTTCTTCTCTCCACGGGGACACCTGGGCGGACGGTGGTACGACGAGCAGGCCGACTGGTGGCCTCGTCCTCGACCAGGTCGCCTGGACGGAGCTGGGGCAACTGATTTCCGAGAGCACGGAGTTGCCCCGTGACACCTATGCGGCGTACCGCTGGGCCTTCGAGGTGACGGGCTGCGTTCCGCCGATGGACCACAAGTTGCCGTCGTCGGACTTGGTGGAGATCGTGCGTGATCTGGACGACCGGCAGGGCACCAGCCGCGCCGTTCCGCTCGCTCTGCCGTTCGTCAAGCACCTGGCATCCCGTGCCGCGCCCTCTCCCTGGGTCGTGGCGGCGAACGGATGGGTGGAGCGTACGCGTGAACGCCTCAGCGCGGACCCCGTCCCGGTGCCGCCCTCTCCTCCGGTCGAGTCCCCCGCGCTGCACGTGCGGTTGACCGAGGACGACGAGGGCTCCTACCGACTGCAACTCTGGTCGTTCCAGGAGCGCTGGGACTACGTGGGCGACTTTCCGGACCCCATGGACCTGGAAGGCGTGCGGAAGGCGCTCACCCTTCACCTCCTGACGGAACCGGCGAAGCCGGCGCGGATCGAGTTCCACGTTCCGTTCGACCTGTTGGAGGTGCCGTTCGAGACCTGGACGGTGTCGCACCCCGCGCGCAGAGGCCGCCGTGAGCGGGCCGTCCAGCTCGGCTGCCGCTACGAGGTAGTGCTGCGCTGCCCCGAGGAACGCGAGGATCTCGAACTCTGGCTCGCCAAGTGGCAGTGGTACGAGACACATGGCGGCCTGCATCCGGACGCCGTGCGGGACATCGCGGACTGCGATGTGTCCGGCGACCTGGCCGACAAGCTACAACTGAACGCGTCACCGGTCTGCGTGCTGGCCGAGGTGACCGAGGATCTGGTCATGGACGTCTTGGAAGCCGTGGTGGACGGCGGGATCCCGATCGCCGTTTGGCGTCGCCCCTCCCCGGCAGCCGGCGCGGCCATACGTACAGCGCTCGACGCCGACCCTCCGCACGCACTCGACGTGGCATCGCTACCCACCGGACTCAGGCGAGCCCGGGTGGACCAACACCCGCTCGCGCTGCTCTACGACAACCCCGATCGGGTGCCCTTGAGGCGGTCGCTGTCCTCGTGAACCGTCGTCTAGGAGAGGAAGTCCGATGAACACTGTCAAGGACTGGTGGATCTACCGGGGCACTGGCTCGGTCGCGGAGAAGCGCGCCCGGCTCGACGAGAACCGGCCGCCGTGGCGGGAGTTCAAGGGTGCCCCCGACCCGGAGTACGCCCCGCCCGGCACCGCCGGACCGGCCTGGACCGAGACCTGGGTACGCGGCGACGGATACGTACCGGACGACGCGGAGATTGACGCCGTGAACACGGCCCTGTACCTGCGCCGCCCGCTCCTCGTCACCGGCAAGCCCGGAGTCGGCAAGTCGACGCTGGCGCACAGCATCGCGGCCGATCTGAAACTCGGACCGGTCCTGCACTGGCCGGTGACCAGCCGCAGTTCCCTGCGGGACGCGCTCTACCAGTACGACGCGATCGGGCGTCTGCACGATGCGAACCTGCGCCATCTGAAGGCCGGCCGAGGCGCGCCGCCCCGGCGGCAGCCGGGCGGGCGTCCCTCCCCGGGCAGCGCCATCGCGCCGTACCTGCGTCTCGGCCCGCTCGGCACGGCGCTGCTGCCACAGGAGCGCCCCCGGGTGTTGCTTGTCGACGAGATCGACAAGAGCGACATCGACCTGCCCAGCGACCTGCTCACCGTGTTCGAGGAGGGTTTCTTCGAGATCCCGGAACTGGCGCGGATCGCCACCCGCCAGCCATGGGTCAGGGTGGGCACGCAGGATGATCCCGAGCTACGTGCCGGGATCGACCGCGGGCGGGTCCAGTGCAGCGCGTTCCCCGTCGTCGTGCTGACCAGCAACGGCGAGCGCGACTTCCCGCCGCCCTTCCTGCGCCGCTGCATCCGCCTCCACGTCGAGCCGCCGCACGAGAAGAAGCTGAAGCAGATCGTCCGGCAGCGGCTGAGGCTCGACGACACGACCCGGGAAGACCGCTACCAGGACCTCATCACCGACTTCATCGAGCGCCGTACGGAGGGCGACCTGGCGACGGACCAGCTGCTCAACGCCGTCCAGCTGCGGCTGAGCGGCGCGTGGTCGGGGGCGGGCGAGCGCAATGACTTCCTGGACGCCGTACTGCAACGGCTGACGGGCCCGTTGGCGTGATCGAGCGGCTGCTGCGGGCACTGGAGGAGTCCGGCGCGAACGCCGGACCCGAGGAGCTGGCGGACATCCTCTGGCTGGCGGCGCGCGTCGGTGGCGCCGCGGGTCTGGACGCAGGGTCCGCTCAGGACGTCCTCGACGAGTCCGAGGCCACGCCGCTGACCGAGTACTCGGCCGAGGGCCCCGAGGAAGCAGACCGGGCGCCGGAGGAGGAGTTCTACACCGCGGGCGACGTCACGGACGCGCCCGGCCCGGCGCGGCAAGGCGTCGAACTGGTCCGCGTCCGCCGAGCTTCGTCCGTCCGGGATGCGCTGGCGGTGATGCGGGCGCTGCGCCCCCTGGGCCGTTCGAAGGACACCTCGGGCGGGAACCCGGCCGATTGCGAACTCGACGAGGAACTGACGGTCCGCAGGACCATCGAGCAGCGCCTTCCGACTCCGGTGCTGCGGCCGCGCAGGGGACGCTGGCTGGACCTGGCCCTCGTGGTGGACGCCCACCACTCGATGCTGCTCTGGCACGGCCTGGTCGGTGAACTGCGGCGGGTGTTCGTGCAGACAGGCATCTTCCGCGACGTACGCACCTGGCACCTGCTCGGCACCGACCCGGACGCCGCCGAGCCGCTGTCCGTGGCCCGTACACCTGACGGTGAGCGGCGCAGCGTGCAAGAGGTGTCCGACCCGTCGGGGCACCGTTTGGTCATCGTCGTCACGGACACAGTGGCGAGCGGCTGGGCCGAGGCGGACGTCGAGCGCATGCTGCGGCAGTGGGCATCCCACGGCCCGGTGGCGCTCCTCAACGTCCTGCCGCGCCGGCTCTGGGACCGTGGCGCGGTGCGTCCGCGGTCCCTGTCGTTGCGTTCGGTGAGTCCGGCCTCGCCCAACACGTCGTGGCGGGTGGGTGCGCCGGCACGGAGCCGCCGCAGGAGCATGCGGCTGCGGCCCACCCCTCAGGTCCTCGCGATCCCGGTGGTGGAGGCCGAACCGACGTCCGTGCTGCTCCTGGCGAAGCTGGTGGCGGGCAGCGGCCAGTGGACGCGGGTGCCGTGCCTGGCGCTCCCCCGCACGCCGTCGTCGCCAGCGCCGCTGCGGGCCGAGCCCCTGGCTCCCGCCCGGGAGGAGGTCACCGACGTACTGCGCCGCTTCAGGGCAGGTGCGTCCCCCCTTGCCCAACGACTGGCCGGATATCTGTCCGCCGTGCCCTTAAGCCTCCCGGTCATGAACCTCGTCCGCCAGACGATGCTCCCCGAGACGGAGCACGGCCACCTGGCGGAGGTCGCTCTCGGTGGCCTCTTCGCCCCCTGGGGCCAGGAGGCAGCGGCCGACCCCGACCGCATCCCCTTCGACTTCCGCCCCGGGGTCCGGGAAGCACTACTGGGCGGCCAGCGCCGGGACGCCATCACCTCCGTGCAGCAACTGGTGCGGCGCGAGATGGGCACGGGGATCAGCGAGTACGGCGCGGCCAGCGGCGGCGACTTCCTCGCCGGGCGCGGGGGTGGAGACAGCACCGGTGAACGGGGACTCGTACCGGAGGCGATGCCGTTCGCGGCTCGGGAGGGTGCGGGAAGCTGGGTCTCGGATCCCCCGCCAGGGCTCCAGCCTATACCCGAACTCGTCGACCGCTACGTGGACGAACAGTTGCAACAAGTACTGGCTCGGGCGCAGCGGGGGCTCAGCTCGTTCACGGTGCTGCTGGGCGATGCGGGGTCGGGGAAGACGACGGCCATCGCCCGCGCGGTGACCGCCCTGCCGGACGACTGGACACTGTGGACCCCGCAGTCACCGGACGAACTGGTCGGTGCGAGAGAACGGCTGCACCCTCGGACGGCCGTGGTCGTGCCCGACCTCCGCTCCTTCCTGCTGGCCTCCGACCGTCGGTCGCCCACGACAACCAACGAGCTCATCAATCTGACGTCCGCGCTGAGCCCCATGCTGGTGCTGAGCGAACTCAGACCCGAGGACTTCCATGCGTTGCGAACGGACCACTCGAAGGAAGCCGAGTCCTTTCAATTTGCCCTAGACCGGCTCAATTTGATACGGGTGTATTCGCTGACCGCGGAGTCGGAAACCCTCGCACGCGTCCACAACGCTCCGCCCTTCGCCAAAACACTGCTCCTGGCGGCGCTGGACATCCGGCGCCTGGGACACACGGCCGCGATGTCGCGCCAACTGCTGGAGGCGGCGACACTGATTTATCGGTCCTCCGGCTCCAGCTGGGACACCGCTCCGCACAACTGGCATTCGGCAGCGCTGGGATACGCCTGTGCAGCGGTGCCCGAAGGCCGGTCGGTGATGGCCACGGCGTCGCGCGGAGGGGATTACTACGTGCTCGACGACTTCGTGGAGTGGGCCGACCGACGGGACCGCCCGGACTTCTCCCCACCCGACGAACTCTGGCCGGTGCTGGCCCGATTCGCCGACACGAACTCACTTGACGTCCTGACCCAGACCGCTCGGGAGCGAGGTCTGCGCGAGGTGTCCTGGCTCCTCCGGAACGCAGCGGCATTCCACAACGACACGCGCTCCCCCCAAATCCGTAGCTTGGCCCGAGCCGCCGGCGAACGGCTGGTGAGGATCAGCTTGAACCGTGAGGAGCTGGGCTCGGGAATCCTTCTTGCAGGCGGGCAGGTAGTAATGCCGGCCGCTCTGCTCCCAGCGGGTACTCTCGCCCCCCTCCTACGCCTCGAAGGGCGCCCATGGGAGGACCCGCGCACGTGGCATGCCCAACTGACGGCTGAGACGCATTCGCCGCTGGCCGTGCTGACGAACGTAGGACCCGGGCGCCCCCCGCAGGAGCCACCCCTGCCCTCCGCTCCCTCACCGACACGGGGGGACTGGGTCCTGGTCGTGGGATTCACGCGGGACCGCACTCCTGGATCCACGCCTCCGGCTCTGGCCCGCTACCGGGTCGTATCCGTACGGGGCGACAACTTCGTACTGGAGTCAGCGGCGGCGGACCCCGTGCTTTTGTTTGGGGCAACAGTTGTCGACCTGCAAGGCGCTGTGATCGGCATGGTGTACCGAAGCACAGGTGACAGGGAGAACCGGCTCCACGCCACAAGGATCCCGTCTTCGTCGCAGACGGCCTCCCGGACCCCAGAGTCCGTTTCGAGCCGCGTCGTGCTCGATCCAGCGCGTTCACGCGCCGTGCTGATCGGAGCCGACAGATACGAGCAGTTCCCAGACCGGCCCAACTCCGCGGAGCAGGCCCTCGCGTTGGCGCGCGCGTTGGGACAGGCTCAGGAGTCCGGTCCGTTCGACGATGCCAACGTGTCGCTCTTCTGGAACCAGCACTCCCCAGAGCCTCTCGTCGGTTCGCTGGAGAACCTCTCCCAACAGGCCGAGCACACTCTTCTCGTCCACTTCACAGGGCATGTGCTGGAAACACCCCACGGCGTCTTTCTCGCCTTTTCCTATTCCCATCGCGACCGGCCCGATCTCACCGCCCTGTCCCTCCGGCGTCTGGTCTCGCTGATGGAGGACAGCCCCGCCCGGTTCAAGGTCCTCATCATCGACGCCTGCTTTGCCGACGCGGACAGAATACGGTCGTTGCTGAACTCCCGATCCGTCCATGGGCACTGGTCCCTGATCACCGCACCCCAGAACCCCAAGCGGTCGCGGTTGACGCTCACGAACGAGTTCGCCACCGTGCTCACCGAAGGAATCCCCAAAGCGCCGGAGTTCATCAGCCTTAGGGACCTGACTGCTCGCATCCGCGACCGCAGGCTTGTCATCGGTATTCAGACCTTTGACGACGCCAGCGCCGATTCCCGGGGCCTTCTCCTGCGCAACCCCGCTTTCGCACCGCCGCTCGAAGGCACCGTCAAATGGTTCAGCAACGACAAGGGCTACGGATTCATCGCCGTCGACGACGGCCGTGATGTCTTCGTCCACTACTCCGCCATCCAGATGACCGGCTTCCGCGGGCTGGAGGTCGGTCAGCGCGTCCAGCTCCGGATCACCCAGGGCGACCGCGGCCCGCAGGCGGAGAGTGTTCGTCCCCTTCCCATCGAAGCGTGACGCGAATCGCGCAGCGCCTGGGCAAGCTGTTCGCAAACAGCCTGTTCCTTCGCCACCTCCACGGCCGCTCGCCAGCGAGCTTCGCGTTCCGCGCCAGCCCGCTGCCCGTCCTGCCTTCGCCGAACATCCTCTGCCGCTCGTGCCTCGATCTCACCAAGAACCACACCGAGGGCCTCTTCGAGCGTCCGGGTCTTCGGATCCCGCCAGCGGCCGGCCGTCTGGTCAGGCCATGGGCGAGCTCCACGACGAGGCGCGCGGAGCGGTCGGGAACCGCTGACTTCGGGAACTCCTGCCTGACGGTGACGGTATAAGCGAAGCCGTCGACAGCAATGTCCACTCCGCCCTCGCGTGGGTAGAAGGACGAGTGGTCCTTCCCCACCTCGTACCTGCGGCGCAGGGCAGACGGCATGACCAGTCGGCACTCGTCATCTTTGAGCGCGGCCACGAGAGGATGCAGGTTCCCCAGTCGTGCGTGGACGGGAACCAAGCCCCCGACCTCTTTCCGCCGTTGACTCCGCGCATTGGGATGAGGCCCTCCGCAAGGAACAACTCCATCCCCGGCCCGCCGTACGGCACCTTCTCGATGCGTTTGCCCTCCGGCTCCAGGCCGTGCGGCTTCGCGTAGTTGAGGACACGCCGCCACTCGGTGACCTCGTCGTCACCGGAAGAAGCGATCCGAACGCGCCCCTCGGCGACGAGCCGCTCGATCAGCTCCCGCGCCCTCGCCCGCTCGCTGTACGACGTCCGAGGCTCCGAGGGCACAGTCGGCTCGCTGCCGCCAGTCGCAGAGTCATCGTCGATCATCAGGAGCCCACGATCCCGCAAAGCATCGGCTGAGCACCAGTGACTCGACATCCGTGTTCCACGATCCAGGCCACACCACGCTGCCCCACCCTGAACAAAGCCGAAAGGGCGTCCATCAAGAGTAGGAGCCCTCTGGGACTTTCCTGGGACTTCCGACCCCATCAACCGGCACGAACGTGAAACAGCTGAAAGGGCATTCGCCCAGGTCAGCCGCCATCAGCCACTCATTGCGGCAGGTCAACGCGTTCGCTGGTCTCTTCCGGGACATCTGATCGGCAGGAGTGCCGTGCCCCTAGGAGATGAGGGGCACGACACTCCTAAATGCCTGCTGACCTGCTGTTACACACTTGCGGGACCCTCCATTGATCATCGCTGTTTTTCATCACCTTGTGCAACGTGCGTGCAAGATGATCTTGAATTGGTGACGAGGCGTCAGGGAAGAGCTGACCCAACAGCTCGCCGTCACGGGACTCGGAGGACTGACCGGGTGGCGCAAGGCGGCGGCATCGCCTCGTGGTGCGGCTGGAGCCACCGTGATGGGGGTTCCACCTGCCTCGTCGTTCACCTGGGCCGGCGGAAGCGTCCGCTACACAAGGACCGCCACAGCAATCGGAGACGATACGAACACGATTCAGAATCTGCTGCGGTCCAGGGGCGACTATGGGCACGACGTCATTGTGCACGGCAACGAACAGGGAGAATTCATCGTTGACGGCAAGATAACCCACCCGCAGCAGATCGCCGAACTGGTCAGAGAAAATCCGTATTACAACGGAGGCCCCATTCAGTTGGTCACCTGTCACGGCGCTTGCAAGGCGGCCGGTGAACTCTCCAAGGCTCTGGGTGGCGTGGAAGTGAGAAACGCGAGCGGTCATCAGGTAGATCTCCACCCTCGGACCGGAAAGGTTCGCGAGTGGCCTGAGGGGAGCCAGGGCGACCCGAGGTAGAATTCTCCGAAAACAGCTCAGGATTACCCGTAAGGGCGCGTCCGGAACGAAAGCCGTGCGCACCCTTACGCACCGGTATAAGTATACCTATCACCGCCTCACGCGGTCCTGCTCAGGAAGCCGTCACATGCGCCAGGTCACCCCTCTCGGGTTTTTCAGCAGTATCTCCAGCCAGTCCCGCTTCAGCGTTAATGCGGAGGGCATCAAGAAACTCTCCGGACAGATGCCCGTACACGACTGCTCGCGCGTAGCGGAATACCTGAGAAGAGCTCCCGTGATCATCGCCCTCATGGGATATACGGAGGATGTCGTGGGCAAAAAGTTCGGCGTGATGGGTGGGTCCGCCCTTCACAGTGACGGCACCTACTACTGGCGTCGCGACACTGCCGAGTACGTGGAGACCTACAGGACGGGGCTCCCTTCTGGATTCATGGAGCACGGTGCGAGGATGCAGTGGAGCGTCCCCCATCTCAGCGATGCGGAAATTTTGGAGATCGATGATTTCTTCGAATCGCTTCGTACGCAGGGCTGAGTGGGAACGAGCCTGTTCCATCTGCCACCCCCACGGGCACCTCACGCCCCTTGTCCGACATCGCTGACGGAAGTTGTTGCAGGATGCCTGCCTACAAACAGCGCAACACAGTCGAGCGGTGCATCAACAAGCTCAAACAGTGGCGCAGTCTGGCCACCCGATGCCACAAGACCGCCACGATCTACCAGGCGGCACTCCACCTCGCGGGCATCTTCATCTGGTCCGTGCGCTGGCTCGAAGCCGCCCTTGGCACAAAATAGTCGTGTGCTTCCTCCGCGACTGCTGTGGTGCGCTCCTCGGCCCATCCCCCGGTTCAACCGTCAGAAACCGGTGACACTGAGCCTTTTCCATCTTGATCAGGAGGCGAGTTCGAGGGCAACGACGGCTCGGACGACGGCGGTGATCCGGGTGGTGTTGCAGCGGAGCTTCCGCAGGAGCCGCCAGCATTTGAGGGTGGCCATGGCACGTTCGCCGAGGCTGCGGATCTTGGCGTGATCGCGGTTGTGGCGACGGCGCCAGCCGCGCAGATTCCTGCCCCGGAACGGAACGCGGACAGCAGGACCTGCGCCCTGATACGCCTTGATGCTCCTATAGAAGTCAAGTCGTCGAAGTAGTGCTGCCGGTGTGAGTGCGGGTGAGCGCGTGGTAGACCTCGCGGGCGATGAAGCGTTTGAGGCAACGGATGATGTCCTTCTTGGTCAGTCCCTGCTGTGTGCGGCGCGCAACGTAGGCGCGAGTGCGGGGGCAGTAGCGCATCCGCACCACTGTGATCATGTGGAGCGCGCGGTTGGCCTGGCGGTCTCCGCCTCGACTGAGCCGATGTCGGTCGGTGCGTCCGGAGGAAGCCGGAACCGGAGCTGCGCCGCACAGAGCTGCGAACGCGGCCTCGGTGCGCAGGCGTTCGGGGTTGTCGCCGGCCGTGACCAAGAGCTGCCCGGCGGTCTCCGTACCCACGCCGAACAGCGCGACGAGATCAGGCCCGGCAACCGCGGTGAGCCTTGCCAGGTGCTCGGTGACCTCGTCGATCTCCTCGGTGAGTATGCGGATGCGGCGCGCCAGTTGCCGTAACGCATAGCGGGCGGCGTCCGCGGGAGAGGTGAGATCGGCTCCTGGCCGCATCCGAAGACAGCAGTTGACCAGGGCAGTGCGGGTGAGACCGGTGAGTGCTGCGCGCAGAGGTTCGGGAGCTGTTACCCGCAGGCCGATGAGTTGGTTGATCGCTTGGGTTCTGGCCTTGACCGCGGAAGCGCGGGTCACACGCAGTTGACGAAGGGCTTCCACCACACCGGTGTGGGACTTGGGGGTGGCCGTGGCTCGTCCTGAGGCGGCTGCGCGAGCGGCGGAATAGGCGTCGATCGCGTCTGATTTGCCGCGGGCGTGGCGGGTACCCCGGTCGGGGACGTTGACCTCTACCACCACCAGGTCGGCCGCGCTCAGCACGGTAGTCAGTCCGGCTCCGTACGAGCCGGTGCACTCCACACCCACCGCTTGTACGTGGCCGAACGTCATGAGCCACGTCAGCAGGGAGCGGTATCCCTGGGTGGTCGTGGGGAACTCTCGGTCGGCGATGGGGCGTCCGAGGGGGTCCACGATGGCGGCGTGGTGAGTGTCGGTGTGGGTGTCGACACCGGCGAAGACTTCGTTCTCGGGCTGCTGGTCGATCATGCTCAAGGTGCGGCCTTCTCGTCGTGCTGACAGGGCAACACGCGCCGGGCGAGGCAGACGGACACGACAGTGACGGGTCTTCTCGCACAAGCCCCTATGAAGTCACGATGCCTTTGGCCGGCCACGTGGGATGGCGCCACCGGCAGAACGACGGATCAAGGCAAGGACACGAGGTTCCGGTCAGTCAGCACAAGGGACAGATCTGTCGGTGACGCCATCAGCCATCATCACTGTCCGCCCAGCACCTGATGGCGTCGGCGGCGAGAGCGGCGGGAATGCCGTGGGCTCGAGCCGCGGTCAGATCGTGCACGGATCCGGGCAGCGCGTCCGAGGCCCAGATCAGACGGCCGGCGGGATCCGCGAGGACTTGCACGTTCATTCCGTGGTGCTTCTTTGTCAAGCCCCGGGTTTTATGGAGAGTGAGTTAGCTGGTTTTCTGGAGTGACGCCGGGGGTTGGGCCGCGTAGTGGGCGGCTTCGTGTTCGGC
>NZ_JBHZCI010000046.1:0-57620 GCF_042755185.1 Streptomyces sp. NPDC059166
CGTCTCCTCCGCCACCGCGTCGTCCTGATCGCTCACCTCCGCCGACACCATGCCGACCGGCCGATCGTGCCACCGAGATGATCTTCGCCTACGAATATCTTGCCAGAGCCACTTTCCTCCTCAGTTGCGTACGGATGAACGTCCCCAGCTGTCAGGCCACGTCGTTCTCCCGCTCGATGGCCTGGAGGCGGTTCTTGAGCCGGTAGCTGGGGCCATTGATGGAGATCACTTCGCAGTGGTGGAGGAGGCGGTCGAGGATGGCGGTGGCGAGGACCTCGTCGCCGAAGACCTGGCCCCACTCGCTGAAGGTCTTGTTCGAGGTCAGGATGATGGAGCCCTTCTCGTAACGCTTGGAGATCACCTGGAAGACCAGGTTCGCCTCGGCCCGTTCGAGAGGCTGGTAGCCGACCTCGTCGACCACGAGGACGCCGGGCCGCAGGTAGGTGCCGAGCTTGTTCGTCAGACGTCCGGCGGCCTCGGCGGCCTTGAGGTTGCGGACCATGTCGTCGAGGCTGGTGAAGTAGATCGAATAGCCGGCCCGGCAGGCCGCGACCGCCAGGGCGACGGCGATGTGCGTCTTGCCGACCCCGGGCGGCCCGAGCAGAGCGGCATTCGCCTTGCCCTCGACGAACGAGAGGGTGGCGAGGTCCTTGACCTTGCGCGGGTCGAGCTCGGGCTGGAACGAGAAGTCGTACTCATCCAGCGTCTTGTGGTGCGGTAGCCGGGAAAGCCGCAGGCCCTGGCGGAAACGGCGGTCATCACGGACGGCCAGCTCCTCGGACAGCACCAGGTCGAGGAAGTCGAGATAGCCCATCTTGCCCTCGTCAGCCCGCCGCGTGTACTCGTTGATCGTTACAGCCAGGTGGGGCAGGCCGAGCTTGTCGGCCGTGTTGCGGATGCGGGTGGAGACCAACTCGCTCAAGACGTTTCCCCTGTGCTCGGACGTGTGGTGAAGGGACGGGTTCCGGTCAGCTCGTCATAGACCGACAGCGGACGGCGGCCGACCTCGATGCGGCTGGCCGCGGCCCGGTTCAGCAGGGCCTGCAGAGGTCCTGCCTCGTCGCCCAGCGGACGCTCACGGCGGGGCCGTGGTAGAACCTCGCCGGTGGTGGTCCGGCGTCCCTTGCCCGTGGGCAGGCCGTCCCAGTGGGCCTCTTCGACGACGCGGACTCCGCGGCCGACCGCCCGTGGGTGGGTGGCCAGCAACGTCTCGCCGTTGGAGTCGGCGACGGTGGAGTGCAGCATGACCTGCGACTTCGTGGCCCGGATCTCCACCAGCTGACGCGGCCGGACCCTGCGGGCGGGCACCGAGTAGAGGTTGCCGCCGAAGGCGACCAGGCAGTCCTTGCCGACCGGACGCAGGTGCCGCTCGGCCACCAGATACGGGGTCGGCGGCAGTGGT
Organism: Streptomyces sp. NPDC059166; assembly: GCF_042755185.1. Classification (NCBI taxonomy): domain Bacteria; kingdom Bacillati; phylum Actinomycetota; class Actinomycetes; order Kitasatosporales; family Streptomycetaceae; genus Streptomyces; species Streptomyces sp. NPDC059166. The sequence goes on from NZ_JBHZCI010000046.1 coordinate 1,403, forward strand.
TTGAGGGCCATGTGGTCGCGGGCCGCTCGCTCGCCGATGATCTGCTGATGGGTCCTGTGGGCCTGAGCCCGACGCTGCGGGAGCCAGGTGGTGAAGGCGGCGTCCATCTCCTCGACGGAGGAGAAGGACCGGCCGGACAGGACGTGGTCACGGACGATCAGGACCTGGCGCTCGACGCGGCCCTTGCCGGTGGGCCGGTAGGCGGCCAGCACGTCGATGTCGAAGTCGTAGTGGCCGGCGAACCCGGCCGCTTCCGGATGCAGCGGGACCGCCTCGCCCGGAGCGACATGCCGTCGGACGACGGTCTTGGTCCGGTCGTAGACGATCGTCATCGGCACTCCGCCGAAGTGGGCGAAGGCACGACGGTGGCAGTCGAAAAACGTCTGCAGGTCCTGGCTGGTGGTGAAACAGCAGAACGGGTCGCGCGAGTACGACAGCGTCATGTGGAAGGAGTAGACCTTCCCGATGCCCATGTGAGCGAGGATCTTGCCCTCGTCGCCCCAGTCGACCTGGGCCTGGGCGCCGGGGATCACCTCGAAGCGGCGGTGCATGCCGGCCAGTTCCTTCGGCGTGATGCCAAGTTCTTCGGCGACCCTCGGGCGGGCTTCCTGAACGTAGAGTTTGACGCGCTGGTAGTTGCCCGTGAAGCCGTACTCCGCCACCAGCCGCTCGTGGATCACCGCAGCCTTCATCAGGATCTCGGCCCGCAGCATCGAGTCGACCAGCGGCGCGAACTCGTCGATCACCCTCGCCTTCAACCGCCCGGTCTGCGACCGGCGCGGCGGGGTCGCCGCCCCCGGCACCGACAGATACTTACGGACCGTCTTCCGGTCCAGCCCAGTCTCCCGAGCGACCTCCGACAGGCTGATCGCCCCAGATTCCAACAGGCTTCGAAAACGCCGTAGTTCCAACCAACGACGCGGATCCAACACCACGGCCGACCGCCTTCCGCCACCTCTCACCGACCAAGCAGCAGAGTGCCGAGCAGCAGGTCTCACCGCATCAACAACTGTCCCTTTTCATCCGTACGCAGGTGGGGACGTTCACTTGTACGCCGACAGGCGGTGGTGATGTGGTCGGCTGCCGTATTGGAGCCCGCGTTTCCCGGCCGGAGGAGGGCGGCGACGGGCTCACCGGTTCCGCCCGGTCCGTGGTCGAAGGCCGTCAGCGGGTGATGGCCGTAGCTCTTCTTCCAGGTCGGGGCCGCGTCCTGTTTGTCGGAGTGCGCGACCACGAGGACGCCGTCGAGATCGATGATGATCTGACCGTCGGCGTCCGGGGCGTTCTTGCCGGCCAATGACCAGACCCGGTTGCGGACTTCGGAGCGGGCGGACCGGATGGCCTGCAGGGCTTTCTCGCCGGAGGCGGCGAGGGTGTCGATCAGGCGGGAGATGGTCGGGTCGGAGGCGACCGGGCCGAAGACGGCCGGCTCACACCGCAGCATCGCGACGTCCGCGAGACAGTCCCCGCCCAGCGCGACCGCCAGGGCGACGTCCAGAAGGGCCTTGCCCGGATCGTGGACGGCCCGCGGTTTGCGCCACGGAGCCAGGGCCTGGGATATGGCCTGATCGAGGCCGGTCTTGCGGACCGTTTCGAGGAGCAGGACCGACCCGGCCTGGGAGACGACCTGGCGGCCGTCGTCCTGCACACGGACGCGGGGGTAGGACCCGATAGAGTGCTTCACCTGGGAAGTGCCTCCGGCGGTGGCAGGAACAAGGATGGCTTCGTTGACTTCAAGCGACAGCGTTTGTCGATGACTTCCGGCGGCAGTTGGCGATCAACGGCTGCGGAGATGTCGACGAGTTTTGACGGCACTGCCGACGGTCGTGGCCGTCCGGGCTGGAGAGCCCCGGGGCAGGGCGTGGGATACTTGATCATGCCTGTGACTAATCCGTGGCTGGCCGGCCCGTCTCCGAAGCAGCGGCTCGATCGCGAGCGTCTGGAAGAGCGAATACTCAATCTGCTGTCGTCGCAGAACATGTGCGTGCTCGCGACGGGAGGGCCGGAGGGGCCGCTCGCGACGCCGGTGCGGTACTTCCACCTCGACTTCGCGGTGATGTTCTCGACAGCCGCGGGTTCGCCGAAGATGAGGAATCTCGCCGCGGATCCCCGGGTGTCGGTGGGGATCTTCGCTCCGCTGGTCGGGCAGGCCAGCAGCCGAGGTGCCCAGCTCTTCGGCCAGGCTCGCGTACTGTCCGAGGACGATCCGGGCTTCGAGCACTATTGGCCGGCTTTCCGCTGGCAGTCCGACCATGTCGAGCGGTCGCGTTCTCTCGACGAACCGCCGTCGGGGCCGCTCGTCGTGATCGAGGCCGAGCGGATCGTCTATACCGAGCACTGGCTGCGGCGCGAGGGGTTCGCGCCGCGTCAGTTCTGGACCCGCGCGGACACATAGCCGGGATCTTTCGGCCGGCTGTTGGGGCGGTCAGCCGACCTTGGCGGGTTCCTCGGCTCGGGCTCGGGTGCTGGCCAGGCGGTAGGAGTCGGTGCCGGTCTCGATGATGGTGCCGTTGAACGTGAGCCGGTCGACGATTGCAGCGCAGAGCCGGGGATCGGTGAACGTCTTCGTCCAACCGCCGAACGACTCGTTCGAGGCGATCGCGACGCTGTTCTTCTCCTCCCGTTCGGTCAGGACCTGGAAGAGGAGCTCGGCACCGTGCCGGTCGAGTTCCATGTAGCCGAGTTCGTCGATGCAAAGGAGATCGACGCGGCCGTAGCGGGCGATCGTTTTGTTAAGCTGCTTCTCGTCCGCGGCCTCGACGAGCTCGTTGACCAGCTTCGTCGCGAGCGTGTAGCGGACGCGGTAGCCCTTCATCGCGGCCTCGGTGCCTAGCGCGATGAGCATGTGGGACTTGCCGGTGCCGGAGTCGCCGATGAGGCAGAGCGGCTGGCTCTTCTTGATCCATTCGCAGCTGGCGAGGGTGTGGATGGTGGCCGGGTCGATGTTCGGGTTGGCGTCGAAGTCGAAGGTCCGCAGGGACTTCTCCCGGGGGAAGCCAGCTGCCTTGATCCGCCTCTCCGACCTGCGGCGGGCCCGGTCGTCGCACTCGGCCATCAAGCAGTTCGGCGAGGAAGCCGCGGTAGCTCATCTGGTCCTTGATCGCGCGGTCGGCGATGTCGGAGAACTCGTTGCGGATCGACGGCAGGCGCAACAGACGGCAGGCGGAGTCGATGGCGGCGTCGGCGGCCTGCCGGTCAAGCCTCGCTGGCGGGGCATGGTCATCGCGCTTCTCCCTCACGGTGATCGCTGCCGCTGGTGCGGCGGCGTCGGAGCAACTGGTCGTAGTGAGACACCGAGGGCAGCGGCCTGGTGTCCGGCGGAAGGTGTGCGAGGCGCCACTCGTGCAGGGACGTCACCGACGCCTGGCCGGGAACCCGGACGTCTGGTGCGGTCTCGGTCTCGGCCTGGGCGGCCTTGCGGGCCTCCAGGGCGACCGCGTCCGCGGTCAGGGCCCCGGCCCGCAGAGCCGCGGCCAGGCCGGCAACGACGTGTTCGTGTGGCAGATGCCGCCCCAGCAGAAGCACATCGATCAGAGCGCGGGTGCCGTCCCGTTCACCGTGGATCTTCATGGCCTGGTCCCACCAGGCGTCGTGGACCGGGGTGAACTTGCCCGCCGAGCGGGCCTGTTCGAGAGCGGTCGAGCCGGGGAAAGCGCCCGGTTTGCGGACCAGGACCTCCAGGTAGTGGTCCAGCTCCAGGCGGACGGCTCCCTTGGCGATCAGCCGCTCGTGCCGGGCCACTTCCACGTTCTGGTCGTAAACCACCAGGTGAGAGGCGTGAAGGATGACCCTGACCCGTTTACCGATCAGCCGGATGGGAACCGAGTACCGGTTCGTGCGGACCGGGATCTGACCGTAGCGGTCGACCCGCGGGGTGAACAGCCGCCCGGTCTCGAACGGCTCCTGAGGCAGCGGCATCAGCAGCGGCTGTTCGAGGGCGAAGTCCTCGGCGATGGTCCTGGACCTGGAGCCGATCCTGCGGGCGTCGTCCTGCCGGTCCCACTGCTCGACCATCTCGTTCAGCTCGGCGAGCGAGGACACTTCGGGGACCGGGACGAAGTGGTTGCGGCGGAAGTAGCCGATCTGCCCCTCGACGCCGCCCTTCTCGTGGGCGCCTTCGATGCCCGGGCGGCAGTAGAAGCTCTCGATGCCGTAGTGCGATTTGAAGGCGATCCACCGGTCAGCTTCCACCCTCGCCCGGCTGAGTCCCAGCACCCGGGCGACGGCGGCCTTGAGGTTGTCGTAGCGGACCTTGCTCCGCGGAACCCCGACCAGCGTCCGCAGCGCGTCGACGTGCCCTTCGAAGAACGCCTCCTGGCCGGCCGAGGCGAACACGCGGTGGACGGCCTTGCCCGAATACGACAGGCGAAAGGAGAACAGGTAGCAGGTGACCAGCTCGCCAGCGAGGCGGATCGTCACGTCACCGAAGTCGACCTCCGCCTCGTGACCGGGCTTGTGGGTCTGTGGGACGAACGCCTCCAGCGGAGCCTTGCCCGACTCGACCAGGATCTCGGGCTTCCGGGCCGCGATGTAGTAGCGGACCATCCCGTAGGAGACGTCGGCGCCGTGTTCCTCGACCAGGCGGTGGAAGATCCGGGTGACCGTGTGCCGCTGCTTGCGCGGCGCGTCCAGGTCCGCCCGCAGGATCTCGTCGATCACCGGCTTGTAGCCGTCCAGCCCGGTCGCCCGCGGCGGCAGCTTCTTGCGCGGCTCCGGCCACGACGAGTCCAACGCCTTCCGCACCGTCCGCCACGTCACGCCGTGCTTGCGCTCAAGCTCCCGCATCGACATGCCGCCACGGTGGTCACGCCGGATCGCCGCGTACAGCTCGACCTTCGACATCTGCAGCATGACCAGCACCTTTCACCAGAGGCACCTCGATGCTGCCCTGGCAAAAACCCTGATGCCTCCCAAACTCGTCGACATCACCCATCCGTGGATCGGGGCGCCTCCCAAACCCGATAAAGCCACAAGGAACTCGACAATCCTCATTCTTGCTGGTCAGAGGCACTTTCTGCTTGCCTGACCACCTGCCGGACAGCCCGCCTCATGAAAGCGCGAGGTTAGGCCGGCGGCGTCGGCCAGGCGCTCGATCACCTCGGCGGCGGCCTCGGCGGTCATCCGTCCGGCCGGGTCCCCAGTGGTGCGGCCGCCCCGGGTCATCGTCGGGGCCAGGCGGTTCCAGCGGTCGGCGCGGACACAGCAGGCCCTCGGTGCGTCGACATGCACATCGTCCGCCGCGACCCCGCCACCAAGGGCTTCACCGTTCTGCCCCGCCGCTGGACCGTCGAGCGGACCTCGGATGGCTCATCAACCTCCGGCGCCTCGCCCGCGACTACGAAGCCCACCCACATCGGTCCGAAGCCATGATCAACCTCCTGCCCCGCAGACTCACCGCATGCTCCCCCAACATGGCGCAGGGCATGAACTACACACACCGCAGCAATTCAGGATGAACCACGGGGCGAAACACCCTACTAGCTGAGTAAAAGGGACAAGGTCGAACTGTGCCGAAGTCGCGTCCGCGGGCGCTTAATTTGACGGTTCAAATCGGCCACTACGGCCTGAACCAATAGCCCATGCACTCTCGTTTCGACATGGGCAAACCAGGCCAGTCCTCCTGAATCGTCTCACCCATACAAGGCGTGTGACGCCACGTCAACCATTGCGATCTACAGGTGAATTAATTACGATCAAAAGCGTTCAGCCACTGCAACAGCCATCCCTTTTCGGATCGGATGGTTCCGTTTTCCTCTAGGTTAGGAAAATTCAAGTGCCCCTGAGAAGCATAGTAAGCAGTTTCGGTGACCGGATGCTCAGTCGTCTCGTGCCGGAAGGAACTGCACTCGCCGACACGGGAGAGTGCACCTATGGATACGAGTGTGACCTCCCGTATTGCGCCGGGTCGCGCGTGACGCGCTTTCGGCGGTTGGTGTGCGCTGGACACAGCGGCCCCAGCTACGGCAAGTGGGAGCGGATCGGCTGTTGCTAGTTCGCTAGTTTTCGTCTGTTCGAGAGCAATGTCGAACTGACAAGAGACTGGGTCGGCTCGATGAATCGTCGTCGAGCCGACCCGGATTCATCGCCCCCCCGCTCGCGCCACCAAACGCTGCGCTATCAACTGGTGCAGATAATCCGCCGAAGGGCAATTCGGTGTTCTATGTACTAATGGGGTTCCGTCTCACCGTTGCTCTCGTTTTCATTTCATCAGGAATTGCTAAGTGCTACTCCATCAACAGTACTCAAGCCATGTGGATAGCGCTTCTGAAACGTTTCTGGCCATCAGCGATAGCGTGGGCTAAGGGCGCATCTTGGGTGCTTGCCATAGGAGAAGTAATCGTAGGCGCCACGCTATTGTTTGACAGTGTCGCAGTTTACCCTGCCCTGATTGCTGCGACTGCGCTTCTGTTGGCTTTCACTGCAGTGGCCGCATTCTCGGCGCGCACGAATTTCAAAATATCCTGTGCATGCTTTGGCCGCGGGGTAGCTCAGCTTGGATGGCGGCACGTTTGGCGCAATCTCGCTCTCCTGACCCTAGTAAGCGCTGCAATGCTGGGCGCTAGTCACCTGCCAGATAAATCTGCAAGTATCGGAGGAGCCGGCATCGCACTATTCGCAGCCCTTGTGGTGACGATTTTGACTACTTTCTATGATGACATCATAGATTTTCTTAACGAAGATCACTGAGCCTCTTTCAATCTGGCATCCATACCAGTCAGCGAATTGTTGATGGCCGGTCTTCCGTAGTCGGCACAGGCTCTGAGCAGGTCTCCATAGCTCTGGAGGCCTCTCGACGACTCGTTCGGCCGGTACGCACGCCGCGCACTGGAGAAGGCTCACTAACGAGAAAGTACGGCAACCTTATGCGGCTACTGATAGTTGCCATCGCTGTAATCGGAATCGTCGCGATAGTCAATTTGCTATTGACGATGGCAGTGATAAAAAGGCTTCGGACGCGACCGTCCTATCTAACACCCAATGAGCCAGACCTCCTGGAAGTACCTACAGGCAGCCGTGCGCCCGCGTTTCTAGGCGAGACAATATCCGGCGCAACTTTTACCAACGAAAGCCTCATAGGGTCTGAGGCGATATTCGCGTTCTTTGACACCGGCTGTTCCACATGCAAAACAGCAATACCGGAGCTAATTGAATACGCTCAAAAACACAATGTAAAATCTGATCAAATCGTCAGTATAATTTCTGGCGATCCTAGCGATGCCACCGAGTACATCACCAAACTAAGCGGAATTGCAACGATCATCCTGGATGGCCCTGGCGGGTCGGTGTCAGGAAGCTTTGGAATATCAGGAATTCCCGCCTATGTGGTAGTCGATGGCAATGGCATAGTAGTCCGATCCGGGAAAAGCCAAGGGATACTCCCACAGAAAGGACTCATGTAAAAAGGATGTCAAGCATAACTTCTCTCGGTGGATTTAGCGGCGCAAGAAGGAATTTTGCCCATTCCATCCGCCTTGGCTGGCAAGCCGGGCCTGCGACATTCTCGATTTACCTGCTAGTAACCATCTCTCAAGGCCTTTTCCCCGCTGTAATTACTCTTCTCACCAAGTGGCTGATCGATGGCATCCAGCTGGGTAGTACCCCAACTGTTGGTGAATCGAAGATATCTTCACCGGGCATGTCACCAATGCAAGCTGTATTTCTAATCGGCATCTGTGGTGCCCTTCTGGCAGTGCTGCCGCATGTGTCAGAATACGCACGCGGGCGTCTGCAGAGAGGCTTGATCCTGCTTGTGCAGCATCGCCTCTATTCCACGGTCAATCGATTCCAGGGTTTGACCAGATTCGAGAGTCCGGAGTTCTTGGATCGGCTCCGACTGGCTCAACAGGCGGCGTCCTCTGCGCCGGAGCAGGTGGTCGCATCGACATTCGGAATAATTCAATCATTCTTGACTGTATTTAGTTTCTTGGGTGTTCTGATCACAATTAGCCCCCTCATGGCCATTATCACAATTGCCGCATCTATGCCTGCACTGTTCATTCAACTGTCGATTCGACGACAGCAATCCGAAATGATGTGGCAGGTAAGCCCTCGTACCCGAAGGCAGCTATTTTACCAAAAACTTATGCTTGATTTGGCCGTGATCAAGGAGACGAGACTATTCGGCACTTCTTCATTTTTCCTTGCGCGTATGAGCGACGAGATAAAAACCATCAACCAGGCCGAAGAACGCATCGATCGTAGAATAGCCACGCGTCAAGGACCGCTATCCGTGTTTGGCGCGGTCGTCGCAGCAGCTGGGTTGGTATGGATGGTTGGAGCCGCAACGCGAGGTGATTTCAGTATCGGCGACGTTTCAGCATTCATCGCTGCAGTAGCAGGGGTCCAGAATGCGCTGGGTGGTGCTGTATACGGCGTATCGGCCAGCTACCAAGCATTGCTGCAGTTTGGGCACTATCTGGATGTCCTCGAGACGGAGCCGGATCTACCTATTGTCGATAATCCGAAAAACCTTCCCTCTCTCCAGAAAGGCATACATCTGGAGAATGTCTGGTTTCGTTACACTGATGACAGCCCCTGGGTGCTGTGCGGCGTCACTCTAACCATCCCGTACGGCTATTCGCTCGCCCTGGTCGGGCTAAACGGGGCAGGAAAAAGCACTCTAGTAAAGTTGCTCTGCAGACTTTACGACCCAACCGAAGGACATATCACTTGGGATGGCATCGACATCCGAGATGTCGCGGTTGATGATTTGCGAAACCGCATAAGTGCAGTTTTTCAAGACTATACATCTTACGATTTGTCGGTGACCGAAAACATCGCTATTGGGGATTTGAGGTTTGCCGATGATTCGAAGCGTATCCGCGCTGCAGCGGAGCGTGCAGGAATTCGTGAGCACATAGAGAGCCTGCCGCATGGATATGAAACCGTGCTGACACGGATATTCTTCCAGAGTGAAGGTACTGATCCAACCGAGGGATCCTCTTTGTCAGGAGGCCAGTGGCAACGTATCGCGCTAGCTCGCGCACTAGTCCGAGAGGGCCGCGATCTGCTAATTCTGGATGAACCCAGCGCTGGTCTCGATGCTGAAGCTGAACGGGATATGCATGAAAAGCTCCAGCACTACCAGGCTGGCGCCACCTCTATTCTTATCTCACACAGATTGAGTTCCGTCCGGCGGGCCGCCCTAATTGCCGTTCTGCAGGACGGAAGAATTACTGAAACAGGGAATCACGCGCAACTTATAGAAAGCGGCGGGGAGTATGCACGCTTGTTTGCTCTTCAAGCTTCAGGTTACGAAGGTTCCGCAGAATGCGAGATCGAAGAGCCCTCGTCGGCAATAGTCTGTCAGAAGGTGGAGGGGTAGGGGGTGTACTGGTCTGGGTTATTCATCATTTCACTATTCCTAGGGCTCATGGTCGGCGCTGCAGCAATCCGGCGTACCTTCATGTTGATTTCAGTAATCGGCGAGAGCATGAGCCCCACGTACAATACAGGTGACCGAGTTCTAATTCGCCGGGGCAGTCGCAGTATCCGTAGAGGGCAAGTGGTTGTAGTAATTCGCCCAGCTGGTGAAACGGGATGGGCGAAAAGTCAAGAGTTGGAGATCAATGCCATGACGCGCACCTGGTCAATAAAGCGCGTGGCTGCGATCGGTGGAGATGATTACCCAACGCAGGTCAGGGGTCAGGGGAAAGTTCCTGCTGGTCATATTCTCGTCATCGGAGATGATCCGCTCAGCATCGACTCTAAGCGGCACGGCCCTTGTCCTCGCAACCAAGTCATCGGCGTGCTTGTTGCCCGACGCGCAAAATACACAACGGCACCTACATAATCGGGTCTGCCGCACGATCGGGTGACATCTGAACTGCCTTGCCTTGTAGGGCAGGTGGGAAGGATGTCGCTGTGCCCAAGCCTTATCCCCAGGAATTCCGCGAGGACGTCGTGCGGGTCGCGAGGTACCGCTGCCCGGGCGTCACGGTCGAGCAGATCCAGGGCTTCGGCGTAGTTATGGTTCGTCCTTTTTGATCATGTGAGGCCGAGGAGGACGAGGGGGCGGGATGGGTTCCGGGCCGTCTGCCGGAGGCCGGCGGAGATGTTGCGGATGCCCGCGAGGCGGAGGGCGCCGATCGTGAGGTTTCTGCAGGTCGCCATCACCCGGGGTGCGTTGCCGGTCCGCAGCTGGGAGGCGTCTTCGGCGAAGGTGACGTCCCTGACGTGGTGCAGGGCCTCGACCGTCCAGTGTCTGCGGACCAGTTGAGCGAGTCGAGCGGGTGGGGCCTGTTCCGCGGTGAGGCTGGTGACCGCGTAGACGGTCTTGAGGCTGATCTTCCCGGTTGCGCGGTGCACGCGGCGGCGGACGATCTGGATGGCCTGACGGGCGCCGGGGAAGAGCAGGTTACCGACGGTGCAGACCTTCAGTCTGCGGATCTCGGAGCGGCCGTGACCGGTCGCGCGCGTGCGGTCCTGGAGCGGGATCTGTTTCCAGGGCAATGCCTTCAGCTGCTCGCGGAGCTTCTTCGTGTTGCGTTTCACGATCACGATGTAGTGGGCGCCCCGGCCGAGCAGGTAGGTGGCGTGGTCGGCCTGCGTGTGCAGGGCATCGCTGGCCACGACCGTGGCGGACAGGTCGGGAAGCGTGTCGAGGAAGGGCTGGAACCGTGTGATCTCGTTGGTCTTCTCGCCGACGTCCGTCTGCGCGAGGACCAGACCGCCGACATGGTCGCAGGCGGCCAGGAGGTGGATCTTGCGGCCCTTCGCGCGGGCGGCTCCCCGCAATGACTTCCCGTCGACGGCCAGCGCCCGCAGGCCGTCCGCAGGGTGTCGCCGGTCGGCGAGCCAGGCTCCCACCGCCTGGTCCACAGCGTCCGCGTCGACCCTGGACAGAAGTCTGCGGATCGTTGATTCCGCAGGCCAGGAGCGTTGGGGGATGAGTGGGTCGACGCGGATACCGAGCCGCTCGAGGAGGTCTGCCGGGGCATCGGAAACCCACTCGCTCACGGCCAGCAGTGACTTCGCGCCGGCCAGGACCGCGCAGGCGGTCAGGGCCAGCACCGTGACGAGAGGGTGCCGCAGACCGCGGGGATCACGCGGGTCGGGGACCTGCGCGAGCGTTGGAGCAGGTCGGGGATCTCTCCAGGGGTGGCTCCCGGATGAGGGCCGAGCTGGATCAAAGCAGGCGGGATCAGAGATGATGCGTCGGCAGGCACGGGCTTCCCAGGATCACAGAGCGTAGAGAACTCCATGATCACGGATGTCCGTGCCTGTTCCGCATCGGACCCCGCCAGACCCCAGACCTGGCCATCCGTCAGCAAGCGGACGTCAGCCGACTATGCCGAAGCCCTGCCTCACCGCCAGCTCCGAAGCCATGATCCACATCGCGTCGATCGACAACCTCGCCAAGCGCATAACAGACGAGACCACTCCAACCTGGCGAGGAACCTACTAGGGCATACAGGGCAATACGCCTAGATCAAATGCCCTCTCAGGGGTCGTTTTTGTCCGATGTGTCATCCTGCAATGGCATGTTCTGTGCTTGTTTTCGGGTCACGCCAGGAGATGGTGCTCTCGCTGGTGAGGCGGCGGGCCATGAGGTCGGTCACGGCAATGTGGATGACGACTTCGGAGCGGGTGGGCAGGGTTTCGTAGTCGCGGGCCAGGCGGCGGCGGAACATGAGCCAGCCGGTATGAGCTGTACCGAGATTTGTGGAGTCCCTGATGCCAGGGTTACCGTCCTGGCGAAGGAGAACCACCAGCACCATGGCAGCACCCCGTAAATACCCTGACGAACTCCGCGAGCGCGCGATTCGCGAGGTCCGCACCACCGGCCGCCCCATTGCCCACGTCGCGAAGGACCTCGGCATCCACAAAGAAGCCCTGCGTGGCTGGGTCCGTCAGGCTGATGTCGACCGCGGCGAGCGGGACGACCGGCTCACCACCACCGAGCTCGACGAGATGAAGCAACTCCGCAGGGAAGTCCCAGAGTTGAGGCGGGCGAACGAGATCTTGAAAGCCGCCTCGGTGTTTTTGCCCAGGAGATCGACAGTCCCCGGACGAGGCCGAGCAGGTGATCGACCACCTGCGTGGACACGGCCTCGGGGTCGATCCCGTCTGCCGGGTGCTGGAGCTGTCCCCGTCGACGTACTTTGCCCGCAAGAAGCAGCCGAAGTCGGCCCGCCGGCTCCGGGACGAACAGCTCATGCCGCTGATCGAAGAGATTTATGCCGAGTCGGGCGGCACCTATGGTGCCCGCCGGATCACGCGGGCCCTGGGGCGCAAGGGCGTCGAGGTGGCCCGCTGCACCGTCGAGAGGCTGATGGCCGAGCTGGGTCTGGAGGGCGTCATCCGTGGCCGTCGGCGCCGGACCACGGTTCCAGAGCCGTCGGCGCCGCGTCCGCCGGACCTGGTCGACCGCCACTTCACCGCCTCGCGGCCTGATCATCTGTGGGTGGCGGACACGACCTATGTCCGCACCTGGTCGGGGTGGGCGTATGTGGCGTTCGTCCTGGACGTGCACTCGCGGATGATCGTTGGGTGGCAGATCGCGAACCATATGCGGACCGAACTCCCCCTGGACACCCTGGAGATGGCCTTGTGGAGACGGAGGATCAAGAAGGACTCCGGCCTCATTCATCACAGCGACCGAGGGGCGCAAGGCGGATTCAATCGGTCGTCGCAACACCTTGATTTCGGAGGTGTTCAAGATCGCTACGGAGGACTGGAGCAGAAAGACCGGCGATGCGCCCGAGGATCTTCGCCGGCAGTGGCGTGCTGACCGGGCGCTGAGGCCGGCGATGCGTTCGCCTGGCCGGCCTGATCCGTCGCGGGTGGTGCAGCGGCAGTTCTGGCGGCTGATCGCCACCGGGGTCACGACGGCTGAAGCATCGCTGGCGGTCGGGGTGTCGGTGCCGGTCGGTACTCGGTGGTTCCGTCACGCTGGCGGCATGCCGCCGATCTCTCTGGCCGAGCCCACCGGCCGCTACCTGAGCTTCGAGGAGCGCGAGGAGATAGTGATTCTGCGCGCCGGGGACAAAGGCGTGCGCGAGATCGCCCGCGCGATCGGACGTGACCCGGGGACCATCTCGCGCGAGTTGCGCCGCAACGCCGCCACCCGCGGCGGGAAGCAGGAGTACCGGGCCACGGTCGCGCAGTGGAAGGCACAGCAGGCCGCGAAGCGCCCGAAAGCTGCGAAACTCGTAGGCAACGACAGGTTGCGTGAATACGTACAGGAACGGCTTGCCGGCAGTGTCCGTCGTCCCGACGGCACGATCGTCACCGGGCCCACGACGCCCGCGTGGAAGGGACTGAACAAGCCGCACCGCCAGGACAGAAGATGGGCGACAGCCTGGAGCCCGGAGCAGATCTCGCGCCGCCTTCACGTCGACTTCCCCGATGATGAGTCCATGCGCATCAGCCACGAAGCGATCTACCAGGCGCTGTTCATCGAGGGCCGCGGTGCGCTCAAGCGGGAGCTGGTCACGTGTCTGCGTACCGGCCGGGCACTACGGACTCCCCGTGCACGGTCGCCGAACAAGCCGCAAGGGCATGTCACCGCGGACGTCGTCCTCAGCGAACGCCCCGCCGAGGCCGGGGACCGCGCGGTCCCCGGACACTGGGAAGGCGATTTGATCATCGGAACGGGCCGCTCCGCGATCGGCACGCTGGTCGAGCGCAGCAGCCGCTCCACGCTCCTGGTGCACCTGCCCCGGCTCGAAGGCTGGGGCGAGAGCCCGCCGGTGAAGAACGGCACCTCACTCGGGGGCTATGGCGCGATCGCGATGAACGCGGCGCTCACCACGTCGATGACGCAGCTGCCCGAGCAGCTGCGCAAAACCCTCACCTGGGACCGCGGGAAGGAACTCTCCGGCCACGCCCAGCTCGCCATCGACACCGGCACGAAGGTTTTCTTCGCCGATCCGCACTCGCCCTGGCAACGACCGACGAACGAGAACACGAACGGGCTGTTGCGTCAGTACTTCCCGAAGGGAACCGACCTGTCCCGGTGGTCGTCCGAGGACCTCGAAGCCGTCGCGCTGGCGATCAACAACCGGCCCCGCAAAGTACTCGGTTGGCGGAGCGGACACCGGCCGAGGTCTTCGAGGAACAGCTACGCTCGCTGCAACAGCCCCGTGTTGCAACGACCAATTGAACTCGCCCAATACGTATCAATTCGGTATGGCGACCGGCTCGTCGACATCGGCGCCTCCGCGTCAGTCGGCTCGGTCGCGGACTCGTATGACAACGCGATGGCCGAGGCCCTGAACGGCACCTTCAAGGCCGAGCTGATCGAGATGCAGGGCCCCTGGAAGGACGTCGACCAGGTCGAGCGGGCGATCTTCCAGTGGATCACCTGGTACAACGAAGAGCGTCTTCACTCCGCGCTCGACTACGTGCCGCCGACCGAGCACGAGGAAGCCTTCTGGCGAAGCCAGGAGTAAACCCCGCAGTCCGCCTGAAGCAAGATTACCGGACTCTACGAAACTCGGTACAGCTCAGACTCGTCTTCTGCAGGCGCCGGGGCCGGCCACACATCGTCTGCGGCTACTTCGACGGCCCGCACGTCCGGTACGTCCTGGACGGGAACCATATGAGCCTCCGATCAATAATTCGTATTGTCGGGTCCCTCGTTTTCGTTGTGCTTTTCCGCAGCCCGGTCTTCGGTACGAGAGCCGACGAGACTGTCGGCTTCCGGCGTCGCGGCGGCGTGGGCAACCGCGATTCCGGTCTTGGCCCGCCTGCCGCGCTTTTCGATCAAGGTTGCGAGCGTCGATAGGAGAAGACACATCGCCACATAGATTGTACCGATCACGGCGATGGTCGATACGTAAGGGTACTGGCCGTTGACCTGTGTGTTGGAGGCGATCAGACGAGCGGTCTGGAGCAGCTCTGGGTACAGGATGATGAAGCCGAGCGAGGTGTCTTTCAGGGTCACCACCAGCTGGCTGATGATGGTCGGCAGCATTGCGCGGACCGCCTGAGGCATTAGTACGCTGACCATGACCTGGGTCTTGCTCATGCCCAAGGCATAGGCAGCTTCACTCTGGCCCTTGGGCACCGAGTTGATGCCGGCGCGAAGCACCTCCGCCTGGACGCAGCCGTTGTAAACCGACAGGCCGAGCGCCAGGGCCCACATCGAGTAGTCGGTAAGAAAGCCGACCCAGATGGTGTAGATGGTGATCAGCAGCGGGATCGAGCGGAAGAGTTCGATGAATGTGGCAGCGGCCCAGCGGACCGTCTTGTGGTCGGAGAGCCGGCCGACGGCGAGCAGGACGCCGAGGATCAGCGATCCGACCGCCGCCAGCCCGAAGGCCTTGAGCGTGGCGAGCGCGGCGTCCGCGATGTTCTGCCGGATGCCAGCGTAGTTGAAGATATCCCACATCTCAGGGGCGAGGTGCCCCTTGTCGGACAGCCGCATCAGGCTGACAGCGATCAGGCCCAGGATGGTGAGGCTGACGGCCACGGCATAGATCCGGTTGCGTATGGCTGCCTTGGGACCTGGGGCGTCGTAGAGAACGCTGGCACTCATCGGGCGACCTCCATGCGGCGCTCCAGCAGCCGGAAGAGACCACTGATGGCGAACGTGACGACCAGGTAGCCGAGGGCCACCCAGATGAAGACGGGCGTGATCTCGTAGCCCCGGTCGCTCATCAGCTTCTGCCACCCGAAGAGTTCGGCGACGCTGAAGGCGCCGGCGATGGCCGAGTTCTTCGTGAGCGCGATGAAGATGCTGCTCAGCGGTGGAATGACGGAGCGGGTGGCCTGCGGGAGAACCACGATCCGTAGGGTCTGGGTGAACGTCATTCCGATGGAGCGGGCGGCCTCGGCCTGTCCCAGGGGGACCGTGTTGATGCCAGAGCGAACCGCTTCGCACACGAAGGAGGAGGTGTAGAAGCCGAGAGCGAGCGAACCGAGCAGGAAGGGGCTCATGCCCGGGAAGAGGATCTCCGGCACCACGAAGAAGAAGATCAGAAAAAGAAGCGTCAGCGGGGTGTTGCGCAGCAGGGTCACCCAGGCGGTGCCGAAGAAGCGCAGCGGCGGCACGGGCGACACGCGGAAGCCGGCAATGGCGACACCCAAGACCAGTGCGATGACCGAACTGATGACGGTGATCGACACGGTGCCTATGAAGCCGTCGCGGTAATCCGGGAAGTTGTCGAGCAATACGTTCATGGGGTCTCCGCGTCGGCAGTCAGCGGCATCAGGGCAGGGGAAGGGGCGTCCCGTACGCTGCCGTGCTCAGGGCGGCGGCATACGGGAGGCCCCACTCACGCGGGTGTCGTCAGTGACGGGACGTCAGCGATGAGGCTGCGTCAGTAGCGCTCGATGGCCGGCGGCTCGGTGTAGTCCGAACCCGACAGGCCCAGGGTCGCCTCGTAGATCTTCTTGTACGTGCCGTCCTGGATGTGGGTCTCCAGCGACTTGTTGATCGCCTCGCGAAGCGTCTTGTCGTCCTTGTTCAGGCCGACGCCGTAGGGCTCGTCGGTGAACGGCTTGCCGACGACCCTGAGTTTGCCGGAGTTGGCGGCGGCGTAGCCCTTGAGGATCGAGTCGTCGGTGGTGACGGCGTCGACCTGCTTGGTCAGGAGTTGCTGCACGCAGTCGGAGTACTTGGCGAGCTCGACGACCTGAGCGCCGTACTCGGGCTTCTTGATCTCCTGGAGCGGGGTGGAACCCACGATCGAGCAGACCTTCTTGCCCTTTACCGACTCCTTGCCGGTGATGGACTTCTCATCCTTGCGTACCAGCAGGTCCGCGCCGGCCTTGTAGTACGGGCCCGCGAAGCCGACCTGCTTCTTGCGCTCGTCGTTGATCGTGTAGGTACCGACGAAGTAGTCGACCTGGCCCTTGGAGATCGCGGTCTCACGGATGCCGGAGTCGACCGTCTTCCACTCGATCTGCTTGTCCGAGAAGCCGAGGTCGGCCGCGACCATCTTGGCGATCTCGATGTCGAAGCCGGAGCGCTTCTTGGTCGACTGGTCCTCGAAGCCGAGGTAGGGCTGGTCGGCCTTGGCGCCGATCACCAGCTTGCCGCGCTTCTTCGCCTCCTTGAAGGTGGGCGAGTCCAGGTCGACACCGGTGGCGACGGTGTACGTCGGCAGCTTGGGCGCCTCCGACGAACCGGGCTTGACCCCCGATGGCTTGTCACCTGCGGAGCCTTCCTTGCCGCCACAGGCGGTCGCGGTCAGGGCGAGCACGGCGATGGCCGCGATGGTGGCCGACTTGCGGAGCTTCATGTCAACAATCCTTTTGTCGTGGGTCGTTGGTGTCAGTGGTGAAGGATCTTCGACAGGAAGTCCTTGGCCCGGTCGCTGCGCGGATTGCTGAAGAACTGGTCAGGCGTGGCCTCTTCGACGATCCGGCCGTCGGCCATGAACACGACCCGGTTGGCCGCCGAGCGCGCGAAGCCCATCTCGTGGGTGACGACGACCATCGTCATGCCCTCCCGGGCGAGCTGCTGCATGACCTCCAGCACCTCGTTGATCATCTCCGGGTCGAGGGCCGACGTGGGCTCGTCGAAGAGCATGACCTTGGGGTCCATGGCCAGCGCGCGGGCGATCGCGACGCGCTGCTGCTGGCCGCCGGAGAGCTGTGCGGGGTACTTGTCGGCCTGTGTTCCGACGCCCACCCGGTCGAGCAGCGCCCGCGCCTTCTCCTCGGCGAGCTTCTTCTCCGTCCTGCGGACCTTGAGCTGGCCCAGCATCACGTTCTCGAGCACCGTCTTGTGGGCGAAGAGATTGAACGACTGGAAGACCATGCCGACGTCGGCACGCAGCCTGGCCAGCTCCTTGCCCTCCGCGGGCAGCGGCTTGCCGTCGATCGAGATGGCGCCCGAGTCGATCGTCTCCAAGCGGTTGATCGTGCGGCACAGCGTGGACTTCCCGGACCCGGAGGGCCCGATGACTACGACGACCTCGCCACGGGCGATGGTCAGGTCGATGTCCTGGAGCACATGCAGCGCGCCGAAGTGCTTGTTGACGTTGCTCAGTACGACAAGGTCGTCCCCCGCGGGTGCGGCATCCTCGGCGGCCTTGGTCACTGAAACTCCGCTCATCGGCTTCTTGCTCCGTCCTCCTCGGTTAGAGAAGGACCCTAGTGACGCAGTGCTACCAACGTCATTACATCTGAGCGGAAATTGAGCATAACGATCCGGCTTCAACCGGACACACCGCGTGAACTGGACACCACGGCGCGTGGGCCGTCGTACCGGGTGGGTAACGGAAACCCTCTGGTAACGGGGAGGGTCTTGACTGACACATGCGTCATCGGGGTGGATGCCCTGGTGCAGGATGACGTGAATCGTCGCCTACGCGAAGGTTCGCCGGGTGGAACATCCGTCCGTCATCACGGATAGTTTCGCTCGGCCCGGAAGCGGGCCCGGGAAATCCCCGCCCGGGATACGCCGACACGAGAGGAGGGCGCATGAGGCTGTTGCTGGTCGAGGACGACGACCATGTCGCCGCCGCCCTCTCCGCCGTGCTCTCCCGGCACGGGTTCCAGGTCGTCCACGCCCGCAGCGGAGAGGAGGCCCTCCAGGCACTGCTCCCCGCCGAGAAGGAACCCTTCGGGGTCGTCCTCCTGGACCTGGGTCTCCCCGACCAGGACGGCTACGAGGTGTGCGGGAAGATCCGCAAGCGGTCCGCGATCCCGGTGATCATGGTGACCGCGCGGTCCGACGTCCGCTCGCGCATCCACGGCCTGAACCTCGGCGCCGACGACTACGTCGTGAAGCCGTACGACACCGGCGAACTCCTGGCCCGCATCCACGCCGTGGCCCGGCGCAGGACCGCAGGCGAGGACACCGGCCAGACCCCGCTCGCGGCGCTGCTGCTCGGCCCCGTCCGTATCGAACTGCCCACCCGCAGGGTCAGCGTGGACGGTCAGGAGGTCCAGCTCACCCGCAAGGAGTTCGACCTGCTCGCGCTCCTCGCGCAGCGCCCCGGGGTGGTCTTCCGCCGTGAGCAGATCATCAGCGAGGTCTGGCGGACCAGCTGGGAGGGGACCGGGCGCACGCTGGAGGTGCACGTCGCCTCGCTCCGCTCCAAACTGCGTCTCCCCGCCTTGATCGAGACCGTACGCGGCGTCGGGTACCGGCTCGTGTCGCCGACGGCCTGAGGACGTACACCGCCGGTGCGTACCCGTCTGCTCCCCCTGCTCATCGTCCTGATGGCCGCCGTCCTGCTCGCCCTCGGCTTCCCGCTCGCGGTGCGGGTGGCGGCCGCCGAGCAACAGCGGGTCGTCATCGACCGGATCGACGACACCGCGCGCTTCGGCGCCTTGGCGCAGTTCGTCAGCGAGACCGCCATCAGCACCGACGAGCGGCAGCGGACCCTGCAGACCGAACTCGAGTCCTACGACTCCGTGTACGGCATCAGGGCCGGGGTCTTCTACCGGGACGACTCGGCGCTCGCCAAGGCCCCCGCGTCCTGGGCGCTGCCCGTCGACGGGGAGGGCCGGGCCGCCTTCCAGGAGGCGCTCCTCGGCCGCCGGTCCCACGACCCGCCCCAGGTCTGGCCATGGCAGGACGACCGGATCGTGGTCGCCTCGCCGGTGGTCAGGGACGGGGACGTGGTCGCCGTCGTCGTGACCGACTCGCCCACCGGAGCCATGCGCTCCCGGATCCTGCGTGGCTGGCTGCTCATCGCGCTCGGCGAAGCGGTGGCGATGCTCGTCGCCGTCGGGGCCGCGTTCCGCCTCACCGGGTGGGTGCTGCGCCCCGTCCGCGTGCTGGACGCGGCCACCCACGACATAGCCAGCGGCCGCATGAGGTCACGGGTCGTCGCATCGGGCGGACCGCCTGAACTCAGGCGTCTGGCCCGGTCCTTCAACGAGATGGCCGACAACGTCGAGGAGGTGCTGGAGCAGCAGCGGGCCTTCGTCGCCGACGCCTCCCACCAGTTGCGCAACCCGCTCGCCGCGCTTCTGCTCCGGATCGAACTGCTCGCGCTCGAACTCCCCGAGGGGAACGAGGAGATCGCCTCGGTCCGGACCGAGGGCAAGCGGCTCGCGCAGGTGCTCGACGACCTTCTCGACCTCGCGCTCGCCGAGCACACGACGGCGGATCTCCGGCTCACGGACATCGGGGCGCTCGCGGCGGAGCGCGTGGCCTCCTGGCGTCCACTGGCCGACGAGAAGGGCGTACGGCTGACCCTGGACGGATCGCGTGCGGTGACCGGCTGGGCCGATCCCATCGCCCTGTCCAGCGCGCTGGACGCGGTGATCGACAACGCGCTGAAGTTCACGCCGGCGGGCGAGGAGGTCAGGGTGACGGCCGGCGCCGACGGCACGGGGGCCGCGGTCGTGGTCGCGGACCGGGGACCGGGCCTCACGGAGCAGGAGATGGAGCGCATCGGAGACCGGTTCTGGCGCAGTGGCCGGCACCAGAACGTCAAGGGATCCGGCCTCGGTCTCTCCATCTCGCGTGCCCTGCTCTCGGCGGGCGGCGGATCGATCGGCTACTCCGTCCACGAGCCGCACGGGCTGAAGGTCACCGTCACGGTGCCGCGCGACGCCCCGCAAGGGTGAGCGGGACGAAAGCTCCACCCGGCGCCCCGCAAGGCTGGGCGAAGCGCCGTGCCGCGCGAGGCCGGGTGGGACGGGGACTCCCCGCGAGGCCGGGTGAGACGGGGGCTCCGCGCGACGCCCCGCAAGGGTGAGCGGGACGAAGGCTCCACCCGGCGCCCCGCAAGGCTGGGCACGACGGGTTCCGGCCTGGGCGCCCGCACGTCCGGGCGTGACGCCGGAGCGTCAGGGCTTGGCCGAGCGGTAGTAGCGCCTGGCCCCTTCGTGCAGGGGCAGCGGATCCGTGTAGATCGCCGTGCGCAGGTCGACCAGCTGGGCCGAGTGCACCTCCCGGCCGATGCGGTCCCGGCTGTCGATCACGGTCCGGGTGAACGCCTCGGTGGTCAGCGGGTCCGTACGGTCCGTGGTGATCAGCAGGTTGGAGACGGCGACCGTCTGCACGGACATGCCCTGCTGGGCGCCCGGGTAGGCATCCGCCGGCATCACCGCAGACCGGTAGTAGCGGGTCGATCCGCCGACCGCCTGGAGCTCCGTGATCAGAGGTTCCTCCAGCGGCACCAGACGGATCTCGAGCTTCTCCGACAGGTGCTCCACGGCGGCGGTCGGCAGCCCGCCCGACCAGAAGAAGGCGTCGAGCCGCCCGTCGGTCAGCCGCTGCGGCATCGTGTCGATGCCGGCGTGCACCGGGGTGATGTCCGAGGCCGGGTCGATGCCTGCCGCCCTCATCAGCCGGTCCGCGACGAGGAGGACCCCCGAACCCGTCTGGCCGACGCCGACCCTCGCCCCACGCAGATCGGCGACCGTCCGGATGGCGGAGTCCCGTGGCACGATCAGCTGGACGTAGTCGTCGTACAGGCGGACGCAGCCCCGCAGCCGCTCGAAACCCGGTTTCTCGCTCTGCAGATAGGTGGCGACCGCGTCCGCCGTGGCGATCGTGAAGTCGGCCTTCCCGGTGGCCACGCGCTCGATGTTCTGCTGTGATCCCTCACTGTTCCGCAGCCGTATCGAGACCCCGGGCATGTCCTTGGCCAGCGCGCCTTCGAGCCGTTGCCCGTAGCGCTGGTACACACCGCTGCGCACACCGGTGGAGAAGGTGAGCGACCCGCTCGGCTCCTCCTCGCCGAGCGGGAGGACCCACCACAGCAGCAGTCCGAGCACGACCGCGGCGGCGGCGCCCCCCTGGAGGGTGCGTCGCCTGCCGGATCCGGACAGTGCGTGCAGCATGGCGCGATCCTGCCATTCGCACACCCCCGGAGGCCAGGGCGGTGGCCACCGGGTGGGCGCTGGCGCCGCTACTCCGGCGGGGTCGGGGTGTCGGGGCCCTGGAACATGGTCTGGATGTCGAGTTCCAGCTGGATGGTGGGGCCGACGATGGCGATGCCCTTGGCGAGCATGTTGCGCCAGTTCAGGGTGTAGTCCTCGCGGTGCAGTTCGGCCGTGGCCCGCGCCGCGCACCGCAGCTCCTCGCCGTAGCCGCCGTTGACGGCACCGAGGTACTGCGTGTCCAGGGAGACGGAGCGGCTGACGCCGTGCATCGTCAGCCCTCCCTGGACGGTCCAGTTGTTCCCGCCCCGGCTGATGAAGCGGCTGCTCGCGAAGTGCAGGTACGGGAAGTTCTCCACGTCGAGGAAGTCCGCCGAACGCAGATGGTTGTCCCTGGTCTTGTTCCCCGTGTCGATGCTCGACGCGTCGATGCGGATCTCCACCTGGGAGTCCTCGACCGTGGGCGCGACCCGTACCCCGCCCTCGAAGGAGGTGAAGCGCCCGTGCACGTTGGCCATGCCGACGTGCTTGGCGATGAAGCGGATGGCGGTGTGCGGCGGGTCGAAGAGCCAGGTGCCGGGCGTCGGGGGCTCCAGCTGCCGAGCGACGTCCAGCTGCACCCGCCCCATCGACAGGGTCTCGCCCGCCGCTATCTCGAAGGTCCAGCTGGCCGGCTGCATGCCCTCCGCGGTCATCAGCAGACGGTAGTCGCCCGGGGGCATGGCGGCGACGAACATCCCGAACAGGTCCGTGGTCCCCTTGGCGACGGTCCGGGCCGAGTTCATCGCGGTGACCGTGATCTCCGCGCCGCCGAGCGGCTGGCCCATGGGTTCGACGACCTCACAGGTGACCGTGCCGGCCCCCTCGGGCACCGGGAAGGTGAATCTCTCACCGCCACCGGAGGCCGTCCTGGATCGCCTGCCGCGGAGGAGAGAGAGGACCATCACATGCACCTTTCAAGCGTGGAACGATCAGCATAAGAACCGACCGGAAGGCGCCGTTCATCGGCCCCCGGGCCCTCTCCCCGGCCCGCACCGCCTCCCCGCACGGACCTGGTCTGCTCCGCCGTACGGCCGCACCCCGGCCACCGCCTACCCTTGTTCCATGACCAGCGGCAACCGGAGCGATGCAGTGGACGTCCAGAAGAGCTACGAAGTGCGCACCTACGGGTGCCAGATGAACGTCCACGACTCCGAGCGCTTGTCGGGTCTCCTGGAGGACGCCGGATACGTGCGGGCGCCCGAAGGATCCGACGGCGACGCCGACGTCGTCGTCTTCAACACCTGCGCCGTGCGGGAGAACGCGGACAACAAGCTCTACGGCAACCTCGGCCGCCTCGCCCCGATGAAGACCAAGCGCCCCGGCATGCAGATCGCCGTCGGCGGCTGCCTCGCGCAGAAGGACCGCGACACGATCGTGAAGCGCGCCCCCTGGGTCGACGTCGTCTTCGGGACGCACAACATCGGCAAACTGCCGGTCCTCCTGGAACGCGCCCGGGTCCAGGAGGAGGCGCAGGTCGAGATCGCCGAGTCCCTCGAGGCATTCCCCTCGACGCTGCCCACCCGCCGCGAGTCCGCCTACGCCGCCTGGGTTTCCATCTCCGTGGGCTGCAACAACACCTGTACCTTCTGCATCGTCCCCGCGCTGCGCGGCAAGGAGAAGGACCGCCGCACCGGCGACATCCTCGCCGAGATCGAGGCGCTCGTCGCCGAGGGCGTGAGCGAGATCACCCTGCTCGGCCAGAACGTCAACGCCTACGGCTCCGACATCGGCGACCGCGAGGCGTTCTCCAAGCTGCTGCGCGCCTGCGGCACGATCCAGGGCCTCGAACGCGTCCGCTTCACCTCGCCCCACCCGCGCGACTTCACCGACGACGTGATCGCCGCGATGGCCGAGACCCCGAACGTGATGCCGCAGCTGCACATGCCGATGCAGTCCGGATCCGACACGATCCTCAAGGCCATGCGCCGCTCCTACCGCCAGGAGCGCTTCCTCGGAATCATCGAGAAGGTACGCGCGGCCATGCCGGACGCCGCCATCTCCACCGACATCATCGTCGGCTTCCCCGGCGAGACCGAGGAGGACTTCGAGCAGACCATGCACGCCGTGCGCGAGGCCCGCTTCGCCAACGCCTTCACCTTCCAGTACTCCAAGCGTCCCGGGACCCCCGCCGCCGACATGGAGGGGCAGATCCCCAAGGAGGTCGTGCAGGAGCGCTACATGCGGCTGTCGGCCCTCCAGGAGGAGATCTCCTGGGAGGAGAACAGGAAGCAGGTCGGCCGGATCCTCGAGGTGATGGTCGCCGAGGGGGAGGGCCGCAAGGACGGCGCCACCCACCGGCTCTCCGGCCGCGCCCCGGACAACCGGCTGGTCCACTTCACCAAGCCGGCCGAGGACGTACGTCCCGGGGACGTGGTGACCGTGGAGATCAGCTACGCCGCACCGCACCACCTGCTCGCCGAGGGCACGCCGCTGGGCGTCCGCCGCACCCGGTCGGGAGACGCCTGGGAGAAGCGCAACGCCGCCCCCGCGGAGCGGCCTGCCGGAGTCATGCTCGGCCTGCCCGGCATCGGCGCACCCGCGCCCCTGCCCGTGGCCGCGGCCCCGGGGTGCGGCTGCGACTGAGTACGCTGACCGGCATGCTTGTCGCCGCCGCCGTCTGCCCCTGCCCGCCGCTGCTGGTCCCCGAGGTGGCCGCGGGAGCCGGGCCCGAACTGGACGCAGCGAGGAACGCCTGCCTCGACGCCCTCGCCGTGCTCGCCGCCGCACAGCCCGATCTGCTCGTCGTGACCGGGCCGACGGGCGCCGCCGAGGCCGGGGCCTACCCCTCGGGATCCGTCGGGTCGTTCGCCGGGTTCGGAGTGGACACGACGGTCCGGCTGGGAGAGCCCGGCGCCGGGGCCCGTCCCTCGGGCCGTCCGCTCCCGCCGTCCCTGGCCGTCGCCGCGTGGCTGCTGGAGCGCGTCCGGTGGAGGGGCGCCCCGGTCGAGGGGCTCGGTGTGCGGGAGACGCTTCCCGCGGAGGAATGCCTCACCGAGGGAGCCACGCTGGCGGACCGGGCCGGCCGGGTCGCCCTGCTGGTCATGGGGGACGGCAGCGCCTGCCGCACGGTCAAGTCGCCCGGTTATCTGGACGAGCGCGCCACCGGCTTCGACGCCGCCGCCGCCCGCGCGCTGGGCGCGGCGGACGTGGCCGCGCTCGGCGCCCTGGACCAGACCCTCGCGTACGAACTCAAGGCGGCGGGACGAGCCCCCTGGCAGGTGCTCGCCGGTGCGGCCCGGAGCGCAGCGCTGGGGGGCCGGCTGCTGTACGAGGACGCCCCGTACGGCGTCGGCTACGCCGTCGCCGCGTGGTCGTGAGCACCTGCTCCACCCGGCACCGGCACACCTGAGGGCCCGGGGAGCGAGATCGCTCCCCGGGCCCTCAGGCCGAAGGTCAGGACGCGGGGGGCGGCGGCGGGGGAGTGCCGCCCGTGTCCTTGTTGCCCAGACGGTCGACCGCGTCCTTGGCCTTCTGCGTGCCGGACACGATCTTGTCGCTGTACTTGCCCTTGGTCTTCTCGTCGACCGTACGAGCGGCCTTGTCGAGGCCCTGTTCGATCTTGCCCCCGTGCTGCTGCGCGAGGTCGCCGACCTTCTCCTTGGCCGGGGCCAGCTTGGTCTTCAGGTTGTCCAGGAAACCCATGGGTCACCTTCCGTGCTGGGGGACTGTGATCACATTTTACCCGTCTGTCAGGAATCATGCGTGACTCACCGTGTCCCTGCGTGACCACCGGAGGCCGCCGGGGAAGCCGCACCCGGTCCGTGGGCGTCCCGGAGTTTGGGAGACTGTCCCGGTGAGAAGACCGCCTCCCGCCCCCCGCGTCATCACCGTCGTCGGCCCCACCGCCGCCGGCAAGTCAGATCTGGGAGTGTTCCTCGCCCAGCGGCTCGGTGGTGAGGTGATCAACGCCGACTCCATGCAGCTCTACCGCGGCATGGACATCGGCACCGCAAAGCTGACCCTCGCCGAACGCGACGGGGTCCCCCACCGCCTCCTGGACATCTGGGACGTCACCGAGGCCGCGAGCGTGGCCGAGTACCAGCGGCTCGCGCGCGCCGAGATCGACCGCCTGCTGTCCGAGGGCAGGACCCCCGTGCTGGTGGGCGGGTCGGGGCTCTACGTGAAGGGCGCGATCGACGCCCTCGAGTTCCCCGGGACGGACCCCCAGGTGCGGGCCGCACTCGAACGGGAGCTGGACGAGCTCGGGTCCGGAGCCCTGCACGCCCGGCTCGCCGCCGCCGATCCGGGGGCCGCCCGCGCGATCCTGGCGAGCAACGGGCGGCGCATCGTCCGCGCCCTGGAGGTCATCGAGATCACGGGCAGACCCTTCACCGCGAACCTCCCGGGCGACGAACCGGTCTACGACGCGGTTCAGATCGGTGTGGACGTCGGCAGGCCCGAACTCGACGAACGGATCAGCACCCGCGTGGACCGCATGTGGGACGCCGGGCTCGTCGACGAGGTGCGCGCACTGGAGACCCTCGGACTGCGCGAGGGGCGCACGGCCTCCCGCGCCCTGGGCTACCAGCAGATCCTCGCGGCGCTCGCGGGGGAGTGCACCGAGGACGAGGCCCGCGCCGAGACGGTGCGCGCCACCAAGCGCTTCGCGCGCCGTCAGGACTCGTGGTTCCGGCGCGACCCGCGCGTGCGGTGGCTGAACGGCGCCGATACGCAGCGGGGGGAACTCCCGCAGCGGGCGCTGGCGTTGGTCGAACGAGCGGTTACAGCCTGATCACGTGATGGCATCGGGACGCTCCGGTCGTCATTTCGGCAGCCGGGAGCGTGCCATCATCGAGCATCGATCCACCAGTGGAGTCCGAGTTGGGAGGGCGCGTGGCGATGGAGGCCGGCCCTCGCGACACAGACCGGGAAGCAGCGGGTACGCGGCACGAGGCGGGGCGCCTGAGCTCCGACGGGCCGGACGAGCCGCAGGCGGCCCCCGAGGTCGAGGTCGAGCTGCGGCCCGTCCGCCGGATGCGGATCTGGCAGCTCGCGCCGATCGTGGCCCTGGCGGCCGTCGGGTCCCTGATGTTCGCCTTCCCGCTCGCCTTCGAGTTCGGCGGAGGCGGCGCCGTCGTCGCGATGCTGGGGCTCCTGATCAGCTGCTGCGCCGCCGGCTGGGGCATGATGGCGGCCCGCCGCGTGGGCCACACCTGGCCCGGTCTGCCCGGCAGGGGTGAGGACGAGCGCCCCGACTGGCGGATGATCGCGCTGTACGTGGCCGTCTGCTCCGTGCTGGTGGCCCTGGCGGTCTGGCGAGTGGCCCGGCTGCGCTGACCGGCCCCGGGCCGACCGGCGGCCCGCGGCCTCGTAGAGTGGCAGTGTGACCACTCCGCAGATCAGCTTCCTCAAGGGCCACGGCACCGAGAACGACTTCGTGATCGTTCCCGACCCGGACAACACCCTCGACCTGCCGGCACCCGTCGTCGCGCGGCTCTGCGACCGCCGGGCCGGGATCGGCGGCGACGGGCTGCTGCACGTCGTGCGGTCCGAGGCGCACCCCGAGGCCCGGGGCATGGCCGGGGAGGCCGAGTGGTTCATGGACTACCGCAACGCCGATGGTTCCGTCGCCGAGATGTGCGGCAACGGCGTGCGGGTCTTCGCCCGCTACCTGCAGCGCGCCGGGCACGTCGCCGAAGGGGACCTGGCAGTCGCGACGCGGGGCGGCGTCAAGCGGGTGCACCTCGCCAAGGACGGTGCCGTCACCGTGTCCATGGGCCGGGCGGAGCTGCCCGAGGAGGGCGTCACGGTCACGGTCGACGGCCGCTCCTGGCCGGCCCGCAACGTGAACATGGGCAATCCGCACGCCGTCGCGTTCGTCGAGGACCTCGCACACGCCGGTGAGCTCCGCTCCGTACCGCCGTTCAGCCCCCCGGCCGTCTACCCGGACGGGGTCAACATCGAGTTCGTCGTGGACCGCGGACCGGGACACGTCGCGATGCGTGTACACGAGCGGGGCTCCGGAGAGACCCGTTCCTGCGGCACGGGCGCGTGCGCCGTGGCGGTCGCCGCCGCCCGCCGGGACGGCGCCGACCCCGCGCTGACCGGCGCCCCCGCCACGTACACGGTGGACCTGCCGGGCGGCACCCTGGTGATCACCGAGTACCCGGACGGCGGCATCGACATGACCGGGCCCGCCGTCATCGTCGCCGAGGGCGTCATCGACCCCACCTGGCTCGAAACGATGATCGGTTAGAGCTTCGCTCGAATGGGTGATCCGTTTCACGCTGAGCGAGAGGTGGACTGCGCCACGTGGTGGGGTCGATAGCATCAAGCACCGGCCCGGGGGTGTAACCGCATCCCTCCACCGCCGGTCGACGCTGCCGGAGGTGCCCCATGAGCGCAGAGGCCACCAATCCAGGTGTTCCCCTTCGCAAGCGCGGTCGTCCACGGATCGATCTGCGCAGGCT
This sequence comes from Streptomyces sp. NPDC059166, assembly GCF_042755185.1. Taxonomy (NCBI): domain Bacteria; kingdom Bacillati; phylum Actinomycetota; class Actinomycetes; order Kitasatosporales; family Streptomycetaceae; genus Streptomyces; species Streptomyces sp. NPDC059166. The sequence continues at coordinate 29,596 of NZ_JBHZCI010000046.1, forward strand.
GGGCCGTGTAGCCCTGCTCGGGCCGGTCTCCCGTGACCGGCTGCCCGACGCCATCGGGCACGTCGCGGAGGCCCATCGCGCGCACCACCCGGACGCCGACCTGGCCGTGCTGAGCAAGGCGTACGTCCTTGCCGAGTCCTCGCACCGGGGCCAGATGCGCAAGAGCGGCGAGCCCTACATCACCCATCCGCTGGCCGTGACCCTGATCCTCGCCGAACTCGGCGCGGAGACCACGACCCTGACCGCCTCGCTCCTCCACGACACGGTCGAGGACACCGATGTGACGCTGGATCAGGTGCGCGCGGAGTTCGGCGACGAGGTCTGCTACCTCGTGGACGGTGTCACCAAGCTGGAGAAGGTCGACTACGGCGCCGCCGCCGAGCCCGAGACCTTCCGGAAGATGCTCGTCGCCACCGGCAACGACGTCCGGGTCATGTCGATCAAGCTCGCTGACCGGCTCCACAACATGCGCACCCTCGGCGTCATGCGCCCCGAGAAGCAGGCCAGGATCGCCAAGGTCACCCGGGACGTACTGATCCCGCTCGCGGAACGCCTGGGGGTGCAGGCCCTCAAGACGGAGCTGGAGGACCTCGTCTTCGCCATCCTCCACCCGGAGGAGTACGAAAGCACCCGGGCGCTGATCTCGGCCTGGGAAGGAGCCCAGGACCCGCTCACGGACATCGCGGACAGGGTCAGGGCCACCCTGCGGGAGGCGGACATCAGCGCCGAGGTCCTCATCAGGCCGCGCCACTTCGTCTCCGTGCACCGGGTCAGGATCAAACGCGGGGAGATGCGGGGCACCGACTTCGGGCGCCTGCTGGTCCTGGTCGGGGAGGACGCCGACTGCTACGCGGTCCTGGGCGAGCTCCACACCTGTCTCACCCCGGTGATCTCCGAGTTCAAGGACTTCATCGCCGCCCCCAAGTTCAACCTCTACCAGTCGCTCCACACCGCCGTCGTCGGCTCCGAGGGCGCGGTCGCCGAGGTCCTCATCCGGACGCACCGGATGCACAAGGTCGCGGAGGCCGGCGTCGTCGCGCTCGGCAACCCCTACGCGCAGGACGGCACCGCCGCGAACCAGGCCGAACCCGCGGACGGCGAGCGCGCGGACCCGACCAGGCCGGGCTGGCTCTCCCGCCTCCTGGACTGGCAGGAGTCCGCCACCGACTCCGACACCTTCTGGGCCACACTCCGAGAAGACCTGGCCCAGGACCGTGAGATCACCGTCTTCCGGACCGACGGCGGGACCCTCGGGCTCCCGGCGGGCGCCAGCTGTGTCGACGCCGCCTACGCACAGCACGGAGACGAGGCCCACGGCTGTATCGGAGCGCGCGTCAACGGCCGCCTCGCGACGCTCAGCACCGTACTGAACGACGGCGACACGGTGCAGCTGCTGCTGGCCCAGGACGCCTCCTCCGGTCCCTCGCCCGAGTGGCTCGACCACGCCCGTACACCGGCCGCCCGCATCGCGATCACGGCGTGGCTCGACACCCACCCCGCGGGCGGACAGGGGCCCCACGGGCAGGACGCGCGGAGGCCGCAGCTCCAGCCCATCGACGACGGGCCGGGCAGCCGGGGGCGGCCCACGGGAAGGCACCTCAGCCTGGCGGTCGAGGCGCAGGGCGCCCCGGTCAGGCTCGCCAGGTGCTGCACCCCGGTCCCGCCCGACCGGATCCTGGGCTTCACCGTCAGGGGCGGCGCCGTGACCGTGCACCGCGAGGAGTGCCCCACCGTGGCCCGGATGCGCGGCACCGGCCGGGCCGCCGTCGGGGCACGGTGGAACGACCCGGGCGACCTGGGCTGCGCGGCCGACTACCGGGTCACCCTCGTCGCCGAGTCCTTCGGCCGGCCCCGGCTCCTGGCGGATCTCACCGAGGCCATCGCGACGGCGGACGCCGCCATCGTCTCGGCGAACGTGGAACCCCCCAGCGAACAGCGCGTCCGGCACACCTACACGCTCCAGCTCCCTGACGCCGCCGGGCTTCCCGGCCTCATGAGGGCCATGCGCGACGTACCGGGTGTCTACGACGTGAGCCGCGCCCAGCAGCCGGCCTCGACGGGCTGACCGCCCCCACCGGGCGACCCTTTCGGGTGGCGCGGCGCGCGCCACACCCCGCCGGCCGGTGCGCGCTGGTAGCCGTAGTCCATGCCGCTCACCTCGCGCCGACTGCGCGCCGCCCTGCTGGCCACCGCGTCGGTCACGCTCGTCGCCGCAACGCTGCCCGCACCCGAACCGCTCGGCCTCGGCGACCGCCTCTTCCCGCACCTCGGCAACCCCGGCTACGACGTACTCGCGTACGACATCTCGCTCACCTACAAGGGAGCCAACACCAAGCCCCTGCCCGCCGTCACCAGGATCGACGCGCGGACCACGGCGCACCTGGACCGGATCAACCTCGACTTCGCCCGGGGCACCGTCAGCTCCGTGGAGGTCAACGGGAGGAACTCGCGGTTCGCCACCGCGGGCGAGGACCTCGTCGTGGACCCCCCCGCCCCGCTGCCCGCCGGCGCCCCTCTGCGGATCACCGTCCGGCACACCAGTGACCCCTCCGGCGACAGGGACAGCGGAGGCTGGGTGCCCACGGCCGACGGGCTCGTCATGGCGAACCAGGCCGACGCGGCGCACCGTGTCTTCCCGGGCAACGACCACCCGTCCGACAAGGCGTGGTTCACCTTCCGGGTGACCGCGCCCAAGGCCTTCACCGTCGTCGCCGGGGGCCTCCCGGCGGGCAGGCACGAGCACGGGACCGAGACCACCTGGACCTACCGGACCGAGCATCCGATGGCCACCGAGCTGGCGCAGGTGTCCATCGGCCGCTCGGCGGTCCTGAACCGGACCGGGCCGCGCGGACTGCCGGTCCGCGACGTGGTCCCCGCGGCCGACCGCGAGAAGCTGGAGCCCTGGCTCCGCAAGACCCCTGCGCAGCTGGCCTGGATGGAGGAGCAGGTCGGACCGTACCCGTTCGAGACGTACGGACTGCTGGTCGCCGACACGGTGACGGGCTTCGAGCTGGAGACCCAGACGCTGTCGCTCTTCGAACGGTCCCTGTTCACCGGAACCGGGTACCCCGAGTGGTACGTCGACTCCGTCATGGTGCACGAACTCGCCCACCAGTGGTTCGGCAACAGCGTCTCCCCCCGGTCCTGGTCCGATCTCTGGCTCAACGAGGGCCACGCCACCTGGTACGAGGCCCGCTACGCCGAGGAACACGCGAAGAAGCCCCTGGAGAGCAGGATGCGCCAGGCGTACGCCCGCTCGGACGCCTGGCGCGCGGCCGGAGGCCCGCCCGCACGGCCGGACGTCCCCACCCCGGACCACAAGATCAGCCTGTTCCGGCCGGTCGTCTACGACGGCAGCGCGCTCATCCTCTACGCGCTGCGCGCGGAGATCGGCCAGGCAGCGTTCGACCGCCTGGAGCGGACCTGGGTGCGCACCCACCGCGACGCCTCGGCCACCACGGACGACTTCACCGCGCTGGCCTCGCGGATCGCAGGACGGGACCTGACGGACTTCTTCGACGGCTGGCTGTACGGGACGAAGACCCCGCCGATGCCGGGGCACCCGGACTGGCGCAGCGAGACACCCCGCGACGCCGGCGCTGACCCGCGCCGGGCACCGAAACCCGAGTGACGCGCCGGGCGGGGACATGCCACTATCGACGCGTCGGCACGGCGGCCGGCCGGTCGTCCCGGCGCATGGGAATCTTCCGGCGGGGTCACGCGTTGTGACTGGCATACACGACTTCTATCGACGTAAGGATCCAATGACCTCCTCTTCCTCCCTTCCCCAGGACGCGCAGGACGCGCAGAGCGCCCCGGAGAACGAATCCGAGAGCCGCACCGAGAGCCTTCGGGCCGACGCCCTGATGGAAGAGGACGTCGCCTGGAGCCACGAGATCGACGGCGAGAGGGACGGCGACCAGCTCGACCGCTCCGAGCGTGCGGCGCTGCGCCGTGTCGCGGGCCTCTCGACCGAGCTCGAGGACGTCACCGAGGTCGAGTACCGGCAGCTGCGCCTGGAGCGCGTGGTGCTCGTCGGCGTGTGGACCTCGGGCACCGTGCACGACGCCGAGAACTCGCTCGCGGAGCTCGCCGCTCTCGCCGAGACGGCGGGCGCCCAGGTTCTCGACGCCGTGTTCCAGCGGCGCGACAAGCCCGACCCGGCCACGTACATCGGTTCGGGCAAGGCCATGGAGCTCCGGGACATCGTGCTCGAGTCGGGGGCCGACACCGTCGTCTGCGACGGTGAGCTCAGCCCCGGCCAGCTGATCCATCTGGAAGACGTCGTCAAGGTCAAGGTGGTCGACAGGACCGCCCTGATCCTCGACATCTTCGCCCAGCACGCCAAGTCCCGCGAGGGCAAGGCGCAGGTGTCGCTGGCGCAGATGCAGTACATGCTTCCGCGCCTGCGCGGCTGGGGGCAGTCGCTCTCCCGTCAGATGGGCGGCGGCGGTTCCAGCGGCGGCGGCGGCATGGCCACCCGTGGTCCCGGTGAGACCAAGATCGAGACGGACCGGCGCCGGATCCGCGAGAAGATGGCGAAGATGCGCCGGGAGATCGCGGAGATGAAGACCGGCCGCGAGATCAAGCGGCAGGAACGCAGGCGCAACAAGGTGCCCTCCGTGGCGATCGCCGGCTACACCAACGCCGGCAAGTCCTCGCTGCTCAACCGGCTCACCGGAGCGGGCGTCCTCGTGGAGAACGCCCTCTTCGCCACCCTCGACCCGACCGTGCGCCGGGCCGAGACCCCGAGCGGCCGGCTCTACACCCTGGCCGACACCGTCGGATTCGTCCGGCACCTGCCCCACCACCTGGTCGAGGCGTTCCGCTCCACCATGGAGGAGGTCGGAGACTCCGACCTGATCCTCCACGTGGTCGACGGCTCGCACCCGGTGCCCGAGGAGCAGCTCGCCGCCGTGCGCGAGGTGATCCGGGAGGTCGGCGCGGTCGACGTGCCCGAGGTCGTCGTGATCAACAAGGCGGACGCCGCCGATCCGCTCGTCCTGCAGCGGCTGCTGCGCACGGAGAAGCACGCCATCGCGGTGTCGGCGCGGACCGGTGCCGGGATCGACGAGCTGCTCGCGCTCATCGACGCCGAGCTCCCGCGGCCCTCCGTGGAGATCGAGGCGCTCGTGCCCTACATCCAGGGCGCACTCGTCTCGCGGGTCCACGCCGAGGGCGAGGTGATCTCCGAGGAGCACACCGCGGAGGGCACCCTGCTCAAGGCCCGGGTCCACGAGGAACTCGCCGCGGAACTCGCCGTCTTCGTCCTGGCCGCGCACTGACGGAACGCACCCTGCCGGAAGGCACACCGGCGGACCGTACACACCGGAGGCCGGGTTCCCCACCTCGCGTGGGGAACCCGGCCTCCGGCGCGCCCGCCCCGGACGGCCACCGCCGTACCGGGAGCGGGCGTTCGCGCCCTACCGCCCGGCGTACTTCTTGCTGACCGCCTCGTAGACGCCCTTCGCCTCCTCGCCCAGGCGCGGACCGGCCAGCCACCCCGCCGTCACCGGACCGATCGAGGTGTTGGACACCAGGGCGGGCTTGCCGTCCCGGCCCTCGGTGACCCAACCGCCGCCCGAGGAGCCACCTGTCATCGTGCAGCCGATGCGGTACATCGTCGGCTGCTGTTCGAAGACGGCGAGGCGCCCCGGCTCGTCGGTGCACTGCAGGGCCTTCTGGCCGTCGTAGGGCGGGGCCGCCGGATAGCCGGTCGCCGTCATGGACTCGATCTCCGGGACCGCCGGAGCGTCGAACTCCACGGGCAGTGCCGAACCGACGGTCTCCTCCAGGGACTTGCCGGTCGAGCCCTTCTCGGGCGCGACCTGGAGCACCGCGAAGTCGTACGGGGCACCCTGCCCGCCGGTCGGGCCGCCCTGGCTGATCCACTGGTCGGACGTCTGGGCCCACTGGCCCCACCACACACCGTAGGGAGCGACCTCCTCCCGGGTCGCCTTCTCCAGCTCCGCCGTCGACATGCCGCTGTCGTTGTACGAGGGCACGAAGGCGATGTTGCGGTACCAGCCGCCGTTCTTGCCCGCGTGCACGCAGTGGCCCGCGGTCCACACCATGTTGGACTTGCCCGGGTGGGCGGGGTCCTGGACGACCGTCGCCGAGCAGACCATCGAGCCCTCGGGGCCGTCGAAGAGCAGCTTCCCGGACGCCGGCGCGGCGTCGTGGTACGGCGTCGCCAGGTTCACCGCCCTCACCGGTGCCGGAGTCGGGTCCGTGACACCCTCGTCACCGGAGATGTCGGGAGCGACGGGGGTCTCCGGCGGCTTCTGCGCCTCCCTCATCCGGTCCGGGTTCCAGAGGTCCTCGATGATCGGGTTGACGAAGTCCTTGGCCTCGCGCAGCCAGGTGTCCCTGTCCCAGTTCTTCCACTCGCCCTTCCGCCACTGGTCGAGGTCGATCCCGTGCTCCTTCAGACGGTCCTTCAGGTCGTCCGGGATCACGACCTTCCCGTCCGAGGACTGCGCGGCCGAACTGCTCGGTTCACCGGCCGCCCCGTCCTCCTCCGGCCCGCACGCGGCGGCGGTGAGCGTGAGGACCGCGGCGAGGGCCGTGGCGGCGAACACCCGGGGCGTTCGGCGAAGGCTCCCTCCGCGCGGTGCGGTGTCGATCGGGCGCGTGCGTCGCATCTGCTGATCCCCCTGGGACTTCGTCACTGACTTCGTTGCCGCTGCGCGGAACGGGCGCGCGCCGCACCGCCCTTGGGGGCCGCGGCGCACACTCCTGGAGAGGCGACCCGTCCCGCGTGCGGCCCCTACTATGCCGGTGCCCTGGGGGACGGCGCTCGGCAGGCCCATGGTTCCGCAGCCGCAAGGATCTTCCGATTTACCCGTGATCTCCCGCCTTCCGCGTCGTTGGTACGTACGGGGGACCTCCGTCAGGCGTTCACAGGCGCGGTCCGTCCTCGGAAGAAGCACCAAGACGCAACGCAACCGTTATCGCAGGAGGACCGACAGCCGTGGCCGTGACCGAACCAGCTCCGGTGGCAGCGCCCCCCGCACACGAGGGGATCCTGCGGCGTCAGGCGCTACGCGAATCGGCGGCCCGCACCTATGCGCGGTCCCTGCCGATCGTGCCGGTGCGCGCCCGGGGCATGACCATCGAAGGCGCCGACGGCCGGCGCTACCTCGACTGCCTGTCCGGTGCGGGCACCCTGGCGCTCGGCCACAACCACCCCGTGGTGCTCGAGGCGATCAGAAAGGTCATCGACTCCGGGGCACCCCTGCACGTGCTCGATCTCGCCACACCCGTCAAGGACGACTTCACGACCGAGCTGTTCGCCACCCTGCCGCGGGAACTGGCCGACGACGCACGGATCCAGTTCTGCGGCCCCGCGGGCACCGACGCCGTCGAGGCCGCGTTCAAACTGGTCCGGGCGGCGAGCGGGCGCAGCGGACTCCTCGCCTTCACAGGCGCTTACCACGGCATGACCGCCGGAGCCCTCGGAGCGTCGGGAGGTGCCCCCGACGTGCGGGTGACGCGGCTGCCGTTCCCGCAGAACTACCGCTGTCCCTTCGGAGCGGGCGGTGAGCGCGGCGCGGACCTCTCCGCCCGATGGACCGAGCACCTCCTGGACGACCCCAAGGGCGGGGTACCCGCCCCGGCCGCCATGATCCTGGAGCCGGTCCAGGGTGAGGGAGGGGTGAACCCCGCACCGGACGAGTGGATGCGCCGGATGCGCCGCATCACCCGTGAGCGTTCGATCGCGCTGATCGCGGACGAGGTGCAGACCGGAGTGGGCCGGACCGGCGCGTTCTGGGCGGTCGAGCACAGCGGCGTCGTGCCCGACGTCATGGTGCTCTCCAAGGCGATCGGAGGCTCGCTGCCGCTCGCGGTGATCGTCTACCGCTCCGAGCTCGACCGCTGGCAACCAGGCGCCCACGCCGGGACCTTCCGCGGCAACCAGCTCGCCATGGCCGCCGGAGCCGCGACGCTCGCGTACGTGAGGGAGAACCGGCTCGCCGAACGGGCCGGGATCCTCGGCGCCCGGATGCTCGCCCGGCTCCAGGCACTCTCCTCGGAGCACCCCAGCATCGGCGACGTGCGCGGCCGCGGCCTGATGCTCGGCATCGAACTGGTGGATCCCGGGGCGGAGCCGGTCACCGTCACCGCCGAGACCGGCTCCGCCCCGCCGCCCGACCCCGCCCTCGCCGCGGCCGTACAGCAGGAATGCCTGCGCCGCGGGCTCATCGTCGAACTCGGCGGACGCCACAGCGCCGTGGTCCGGCTGCTCCCTCCCCTCACGCTCACCGACGAGCAGGCGACCGCGGTCGTCGACCGCCTCGCCGACGCGCTGAGAGCGGCCGAGTGCTCTCCGTACCGCCGGGCAGTCGGCGGGCCGACCCGCTGATCCCGGACCTCTCACAAGGAAGACCGCCGTGAACCCCACTCCCGCGCCCGACGCCGACGGCACCCGCCCCGGTCAGCAGCGAGGACAAGAACCACCGGACGGACCCCTCGCCGTCGAGTCGACGACCGTGCCGCGACAGAAGGCCGGACCGCACGGAATCCCGCGTGCCGGCGCGGAAGCACGAGCCGGCGCCCCCGTGGATCCGGGCCCCGGCCCCGCGTGGCAGGAGCCCCTGGACCACCCGGACCCGCTCCGCGCCGCGGACCACGCGGGCTCGGAGAACCTCCTGCGCTGCTGGACCAGGGAGAACGACCTGCCCCGTCCGGCGGGTGACACCCTGCGCATCCCCCTCCCGGCGAGTGGTACCGCGCTCCTGGTCCCCGTCATCCACTGGTCCCGGACCGGCTGGCACCGCTTCGGGGCTGCAGTCCTGGAGAACGCCCCCGACGGAGCCCCGGCGGCCGACGCCGCGACCGTGGCGGCCCTGCTCAGCCGCGAGGGCGGGCGCGACACCGGGCTCGACCTGGTCGCCAGGGTCGCCGATTCCGTGCGCAACACCGCGGTCTTCCTCGCGGACCGCCGCCGGACACCGGAGCTCCCCACCGAGACCGACCGCTTCCTCACCGCGGAGCAGTCCCTCGTCCTCGGCCACCCCCTGCACCCCACACCGAAGAGCCGCGAGGGCCTCTCGGAGTCCGAGACCCTGCTCTACTCACCGGAGTTGCGGGGATCCTTCCCGCTGCACTGGATGGCCGTAGACCGCTCCGTGCTGGCCACGGACTCGTCCTGGACCAGGGCCGGAAGGCCGGTCACCGCGGAAGCGCTCCTCGCGCCCCATCGCCAGGGGCTGCGGATCCCCGAAGGAACCGCGGCCGTCCCCTTCCACCCCTGGCAGGCGACGGAGGTGCTCCGGCGCCCCGAGGTCGTCGCGCTCTGCGAGAAGCGCCTGCTGCACGACCTCGGTCCGTACGGGGAACACTGGCACCCCACCTCGTCCGTCCGCACCGTGCACCGGCCCGGCTCCGACCTCATGCTGAAGCTCTCCCTCGGGGTGCGCATCACCAACTCGCGCCGGGAGAACCTCCGCAAGGAGCTCCACCGCGGCGCCGAGGTCCACCGGCTGCTCCGCACCGGACTGGCCGAGCTGTGGCAGACCGCCCACCCGGGCTTCGACATCGTCCGTGACCCCGCCTGGCTGGCCGTCGACCACCCCGACGGCGGCCCCGTGCACGGACTCGACGTGATCCTCCGCCACAACCCGTTCCGGTCCCCGGACGACGCGGTCTGCATCGCCGGTCTCACCGCCCCCCGTCCCTGGCCCGGACGTTCCGGCACCCACTCCCGGCTCGCCGAAACGGTCTCCTCACTGGCCGCGCGCACCGGAAGGACCACCGCGGCAGTCTGCGCGGAGTGGTTCCTGCGCTACCTCGACCGCGTCGTCCTCCCGGTCCTCTGGCTCGACGCGCACGCGGGCGTCGCCCTGGAAGCACACCAGCAGAACACCCTCGTCCTCCTCGACGCGGACGGCTGGCCCGCCGGGGGGAGGTACCGCGACAACCAGGGCTACTACTTCCGCGAGTCGCGCCGGTCCTCCCTCGAACGCCGTCTTCCGGGCATCGGTGCCGTCAGCGACACCTTCGTCTCCGACGCAGTCACCGACGAGCGGCTCGCCTACTACCTCGGCATCAACAACGTGTTCGGACTGATCGGCGCGTTCGGCGCACAACGGCTCGCCGACGAACAGCTGCTGCTCGCCGCCTTCCGAGGTTTCCTCGAGCGGGCCGTGCCCCTCGGCTCGTCCCTGCCCGCCTATCTTCTGGAAACGGACCGGCTGCGGTGCAAGGCCAACATGCTGACCCGGATGCACGGACTCGACGAGCTCGTCGGGCCGGTCGACACCCAGTCCGTGTACGTCACGATCGACAACCCGCTCCACGGCTGACCGGTGAGGAACCGGACAGCCCCGACCCGACCGAGAGGAGCACACCACGGTGCGTCAAGCCGATGCCGACGCGGATGCCGGAAACGGTTCAGGCGCAGTCCCGCCCGACACCTCCGGAACCGAGGACACCCTCGAACTGCTGCTCACCGAGGAGCTCCTGGCCCTGCTCGGGGAGGACCCCGGCGCGGGTGCGGCGGCCGCCGCCTCGACGCTCGTGGGAAATCCCGGCTCGTGGAGCTCCGTCGAGACGCCCGCAGGAGTGTTCCAGCTCGCCGCGGTCGAAGCGGGACGGGACGTGCCGTTGATCAGCCGCTGGATGAACGACCCCGCGGTGGCCGCCTTCTGGGAGCTGGCCGGACCTGAGCCAGTGACCGCCGGCCATCTCCGCGCCCAGCTCGACGGGGACGGCCGCAGCGTCCCCTGCCTCGGGATCCTCGACGGTGTGCCCATGAGCTACTGGGAGATCTACCGCGCGGATCTGGACCCCCTGGCCCGTCACTACGCCGCACGGCCCCACGACATCGGCCTCCACCTCCTCATCGGCGGTGTGGGCAATCGCGGGCGGGGCATCGGGAGCGTCCTGCTGAGAGCCGTCTCCGACCTCGTGCTCGACAACCGCCCACTCTGCGCCCGGGTCGTCGCGGAGCCCGATCTGCGCAACACCCCGTCCGTGTCAGCCTTCCTGAGCGCCGGCTTCCGCTTCTGCGAGGAAGTCGACCTGCCGGACAAGCGTGCCGCCCTCATGGTGCGCGACCGAGCCCTTCGTGGCCGTCTGTGAGCACCCCACCGCACCGCTCATCCCGTTCGAGCCCCATCGGTCCCACCCGGAGGAGTCCACGTGCCGACATGTCCCGCGAGCCGTCGTCCTGCGGAGGGCCACGATCCGCTCGCCACCCCTGAACTCGACCGCACCGTCTGGGACCGTGCGGCGGCGAGGCTCCTCGCGAAGATGATCGGCGAGTTCGCCTACGAGGAGGTCCTCGAACCCGAACCGCGTGCGGGGGACCGCGCCGGGGCCTACTCCCTGCGGCTCGACGACGGGGCGACCCTCGCCTTCCGGGCCCGGCGTGGAGTCTACGGAAGCTGGCGCGTCGACCCCGGGTCGATCCACGAGCTCACCCCCGGCGAGGGGAACGGCGAGAGCGACGGCACCCCGTTCCGTGACCCGCTGCGCTTCCTTGCCAGGGGCAGCCGGCTGCTCGGACTCGACGGGGCCACCCTCGGGCATCTCATCCGCGAGCTCACGGCCACGCTCGCAGCCGACGCACGCCTCGACCGCACGGCACTCGCCGCCGCACAGCTGGCGGATCTTCCCTACGCCGAGCTCGAAGGACACCAGACGGGCCATCCCTGGCTCGTCGCCAACAAGGGCCGGCTCGGATTCTCGGCCACCGACTCCAGCCGCTTCACCCCGGAGTCCAGGTCCGCCGCCACGCTGCCCTGGATCGCCGTCAGCACCCGGATAGCCGGCTTCCGAGGGGTGGGCCGGGTCGCCACCCCGGAGGACCTGTACGCGCACGAACTGAGCGCGGACGTCAGGGAGTCCTTCGCCGCCGCCCTGCGTGACCGCGGACACGACCCCGCCGACTACCTCCTCCTGCCGGTGCACCCCTGGCAGTGGGACGAATGGATCGTCCCGCTGTTCGCGCCGGCGCTCGCTGCCGGCGACATCGTGCCCCTGCACACCGACGGCGACCTCCGGCTGCCTCAGCAGTCCATCCGTACCTTCACCAACGTGGAGCGCCCCGAGCGGCACACGGTGAAGCTGCCGCTCTCGATCCTCAACACCCTCGTCTGGCGGGGCCTGCCCACCGAACGCACCCTTGCCGCCCCGGCCGTCACGGCCTGGGTCCAGGGGATCCGGGACGGCGACCCCTTCCTGAGGGACACCTGCGGCGTGATCCTCCTCGGCGAAGTGGCCTCCGTCGCCGTCGAGCACCCCCTGTACGACCATCTCCCTGAGGTGCCGTACCAGTTCAAGGAGATCCTCGGGGCGATCTGGCGGGAGCCCCTCCAGCCGAGTCTCGCTCCGGGGGAACGCGCGCGTACCCTCGCCTCGTTGCTGCACACCGACCCCGACGGCCGGGCCTTCACCGCCGAACTGGTCGCCCGTTCGGGACTGAGCCCGACGGCCTGGCTGACCCGGCTCTTCGCCTCGCTGCTGCCACCGCTGCTGCACTTCCTCTACCGCTACGGGACCGTGTTCTCCCCACACGGAGAGAACGCCATCGTCGTCTACGACGAGAACGACGTCCCCGTGCGCCTGGCGATCAAGGACTTCGTCGACGACGTCAACGTCAGCTCGCGGCCTCTGCCCGAGCACGGGACGATGCCGCAGGACGTCAAGGACGTACTGCTCACGGAGGACCCGTCCTTCCTCACCCAGTTCATCCATTCCGGGCTCTTCGTGGGCGTGTTCCGGTACCTGTCCCCGATCTGCGAGGAACAGCTCGGTGTGCCGGAGCGCGCATTCTGGTCACTCGTCCGAGCGGAGATCCTGCGGTACCACGCCCGTTTCCCCGAGCTCAAGGAGCGGTTCGAGATCTTCGACATGCTGACTCCGACGATCGAGAGGCTCTGCCTCAACCGCAACCGTCTGCATCTGGACGGCTACCGTGACCGGCCGCGGCGTCCGCACGCCGCGATCCACGGTGCGGTGCCCAACCCGCTGCATCCCTCCGCATGAGTCCGGGACCGATCGTCGTTGTCGGTGGGGCGCCGTAGGGTGGACGCGCTATGACGAAGCCATCTCTCCCCGAGCTCCTCCACGCCGCCGTCGCCGCGGTCGGCGGTACGGAACGGCCCGGCCAGGTCTCCATGGCCGAGGCCGTCGCCGAGGCCGTCGACGACAACGCCCATCTGCTCGTCCAGGCCGGAACGGGGACCGGCAAGTCCCTCGGCTACCTGGTGCCCGCTCTGGCGCACGGTGAGCGAGTGGTGGTCGCCACGGCCACGCTCGCCCTCCAGCGCCAGCTGGTGGAGCGCGATCTTCCGCGGACGGTGGAGGCGCTCCAGCCGCTGCTGCGCCGGCGGCCCCAGTTCGCGATGCTCAAGGGCCGGTCGAACTACCTCTGTCTCCACCGGCTCCACGAGGGGGCGCCGCAGGACGAGGAGGAGGGTCTCTTCGACCAGTTCGAGGCGGCCGCGCCGTCGAGCAAGCTGGGCCAGGACCTGCTGCGCCTGCGTGACTGGTCGGACGAGACGGAGACCGGCGACCGGGACGCTCTGACACCGGGTGTCTCGGACCGGGCCTGGTCGCAGATCTCCGTCTCCTCGCGTGAATGCCTCGGAGCCACCAAGTGCGCCTACGGCGCCGAGTGCTTCGCGGAGGCGGCCCGGGAGCGTGCCAAGCTCGCCGACGTCGTCGTCACCAACCACGCCCTGCTCGCGATCGACGCCATCGAGGGCGCCCCCGTGCTCCCCAAGCACGAGGTCCTGATCGTGGACGAGGCCCACGAACTGGTCTCCCGGGTCACCGGGGTCGCCACCGGGGAGCTCACACCCGGCCAGGTGAACCGTGCGGTGCGCCGAGCGGCCAAGCTGGTCAACGAGAAGGCCGCCGATGCCCTGCTCACCGCGTCGGAGGGCTTCGAGAGGGTCATGGAGCTGGCGCTGCCGGGGCGCCTCGAGGAGGTGCCCGAGGACCTCGGGTACGCGCTGATGGCCCTGCGCGACGCGGCGCGCACGGTGATCTCCGCCCTCGGAGGCACCCGGGACAAGTCCGTGCAGGACGAGGACGCGGTGCGTAAGCAGGCCATGGCCTCGGTGGAGTCCATCCACGACGTCGCGGAGCGCATCACCCAGGGTTCCGAGTACGACGTCGTCTGGTACGAGCGGCACGACCGCTTCGGTGCCTCCGTCCGTGTCGCGCCCCTTTCGGTCTCAGGTCTCCTGCGCGAGAAACTGTTCACCGACCGTTCGGTGGTGCTGACCTCGGCCACGCTCAAGCTCGGCGGCGACTTCAACGGCGTCGGGGCCTCACTGGGCCTCGCACCCGAGGGCACGGCGGGTGACGACTTCCCGCAGTGGAAGGGCCTGGACGTCGGCTCACCGTTCGACTACCCGAAGCAGGGCATCCTCTACGTGGCCCGGCATCTGGCGACGCCCGGCCGGGACGGCTCACGCTCCGACATGCTCGACGAGCTGGCCGAACTGGTGGACGCGGCGGGCGGGCGCACCCTGGGCCTGTTCTCGTCGATGCGTGCCGCGCAGGCTGCCGCCGAGGAGATGCGTGGCCGGCAGGACAGGCCGGTCCTGCTGCAGGGCGAGGAGACCCTCGGGGAGCTGATCAAGAACTTCGCGGCAGATCCCGAGACGTGCCTCTTCGGGACTCTTTCGCTGTGGCAGGGCGTGGACGTCCCGGGGCCGAGCTGCCAGCTCGTGGTCATGGACCGCATCCCCTTCCCCCGGCCTGACGACCCGCTGATGAGCGCGCGCCAGAAGGCGGTGGAGGAAGCCGGGGGCAACGGTTTCATGGCGGTTGCGGCGACCCACGCCGCACTGCTGATGGCCCAGGGCGCGGGCCGCCTGGTGCGGGCCACGGGCGACAAGGGGGTGGTCGCCGTCCTGGACCCTCGTCTTGCCAATGCGCGTTACGGCAGCTACCTCCGCGCCTCCCTGCCCGACTTCTGGTACACCACCGACCGGAACCAGGTGCGGCGCTCCCTCGCGGCCATCGACGAGGCGGCCAGAGCCGCCAGATGAGCGCCCGGACCGGGCGGGCATGCCAGGACCCCGGGATCGGCGCAGAGATCCCGGGGCCCAGTCCGAACCTGCAGGGGCTCACACCCGCCGCAGCACCGCCACGACCTTGCCCAGGATGGTCGCCTCGTCGCCGGGGATCGGCTGGTAGGCGGAGTTGTGAGGGAGCAGCCACACGTGGCCGTCCTCGCGCTTGAACCGCTTGACCGTGGCCTCGCCGTCCAGCATGGCGGCCACGATGTCGCCGTTCTCCGCGACGGGCTGGCGGCGGACGGTGACCCAGTCGCCGTCCATGATCGCTGCCTCGATCATCGAGTCGCCGACGACCTTGAGCACGAAGAGCTCGCCGTCACCGACGAGCTGGCGGGGGAGAGGGAAGACGTCTTCGACGGACTCCTCGGCGAGGATCGGCCCACCTGCCGCGATCCGGCCGACCAGCGGGACGTAGGAGGCCGCGGGCTTGCCTGTGGTGTCGGTCGGCTGGGTGCTGGGCTGGTCCGAGCCCCTCACCTCGTACGCGCGGGGACGGTGCGGGTCGCGGCGCAGGAACCCCTTGCGCTCCAGGGCCATCAGCTGATGGGCGACCGATGACGTGCTGGACAGCCCGACCGCCTGGCCGATCTCGCGCATGGACGGGGGGTACCCCCGCCGCTGCACGGAATCCCGGATCACCTCGATCACCCGCCGCTGCCGGTCCGTGAGCCCGGAACTGTCCGCCCGGATGCCGGGAGGCCGACCGGGCAAGGAGCGTGCTGGTCGGGTGGGCTCGGGCCCCTCCGCGTTCATGACTGTGTCATTCATGGCGTGTACCGGCTCAAGTCGGCCCTGGGAGCGGTGGTCCTGGGCGGTGATGGTGGCACTGTCTGCGGTGGTCGTCACGTCGGCCCCTCTCGAATGGTCTCCCTGGTTAGGCAACGGTAGTAGCTTTCGAAAGGTTGCGCCAAACACACGTTCGAGTGAAAAACAGAAAAGGGGCTGTTGTAGGCATGTCGAGGGGTGTATGAGCTTACGCGGCGAGAGGGTTCGTCCGCCGGACGGGGAGTGCTCACGCAGGCGCTTCCCGGCTCTCCCGCCGGTGCGGGCCGCAGGTGCGGACCGCCGGTCCGGCGCTCCCGGCCCGCCTGTGACGGTGACGTCCGAACGGCCCCCGCGGGCGGATCCCCCGAGGGCCGTGGGTCCCGGTGCCGCGGAGGGCCCGGGGCGCCGCGCCCAACCGCTTCCCGTACCCTCTTCCGGGGTCGTAGGCTGCCCCACGGTCTGCCGGGAAGCCCGACACGCGCGGGGGCGCGAGATGGTGCGAAACCCTAGATGTAGTGGTCGTGCTGTTATGGCCACCCACAAGTAGTGGTCCCTGGTCCTTCGGGAGCGAGTTCATCGCCTATGCTTGTGGCTGTCTTCGGGGGTCCTTGACGGACCTGCGAGGGCTATTCAGTCGTGCTGTGGAAGGAGGGATCGGAGACATGCACTGCCCCTTCTGCAGGCACCCCGACAGCCGGGTCGTGGACAGCCGCACGACGGACGACGGGACGTCGATCCGCCGGCGCCGGCAGTGCCCGGACTGCTCCCGTCGCTTCACGACGGTGGAGACCTGCTCGCTGATGGTGGTCAAGCGCAGCGGCGTGACCGAGCCCTTCAGCCGCACCAAGGTCATCTCGGGGGTCCGTAAGGCGTGCCAGGGGCGTCCCGTCACCGAGGACGCCCTGGCGAAGCTCGGCCAGCGGGTCGAGGAGGCCGTACGGGCCACCGGCAGTGCCGAGCTGACCACGCACGACGTGGGCCTGGCCATACTCGGCCCGCTGCGGGAGCTCGACCTGGTCGCATACCTGCGCTTCGCGTCGGTGTACCGGGCGTTCAACTCGCTCGAGGACTTCGAGGCAGCCATCGCGGAACTCCGCGAAGAACGGCCTCGTGCAGAACGGAGCGGGAGCGGCGAGACCCCAGGGGTCCCCGCCCCCGCCGCGGTGGCCGCTGATTGATCACCCGTCCGCCCTTCGGGGCGGCCGGGCGGGCGGCGCGCGGCACCAATACCTGTTCCGAGACGCTGTGCGCGGCGTCCGGAGCGTCGGACACACACTGTGCCCTGGGAAGAACTGGGCACTTCAGGGCGTTTTTGCCCACATATGGGAGGCGGCATGACAGAGACGGCGAGCGGCCCGGCACGAGGTTCCCGCACCAAGGGAGCCAAGTCGACTGCGACCAAGCAGGGCCTGCGCATCGAGCGCGTCCACACGACTCCCGGCGTGCATCCGTACGACGAGGTCGCGTGGGAGCGCCGTGACGTCGTCATGACCAACTGGCGCGACGGCTCGATCAACTTCGAGCAGCGTGGCGTCGAGTTCCCCGACTTCTGGTCGGTGAACGCGGTCAACATCGTCACCAGCAAGTACTTCCGTGGCGCCGTCGGCACGCCGCAGCGTGAGACCGGCCTGCGGCAGCTGATCGACCGGATCGTGAAGACGTACCGGAAGGCCGGCGAGGACCACAACTACTTCGCCGCCCCCGCCGACGCCGAGATCTTCGAGCACGAGCTGGCCTACGCCCTCCTGCACCAGATCTTCAGCTTCAACTCCCCGGTGTGGTTCAACGTCGGTACGCCCCAGCCGCAGCAGGTCTCCGCCTGCTTCATCCTGGCCGTCGACGACTCCATGGAGTCGATCCTCGAGTGGTACAAGGAAGAGGGCATGATCTTCAAGGGCGGCTCCGGCGCCGGCCTGAACCTCTCCCGTATCCGCTCCTCCAAGGAGCTGCTCTCCTCCGGTGGCAACGCCTCCGGCCCGGTCTCCTTCATGCGGGGCGCCGACGCCTCCGCCGGGACGATCAAGTCCGGTGGCGCCACCCGCCGCGCGGCCAAGATGGTCATCCTCGACGTCGACCACCCCGACATCGAGAACTTCATCGAGACGAAGGTGAAGGAGGAGGAGAAGATCCGCGCCCTGCGGGACGCGGGCTTCGACATGGACCTGGGCGGCGACGACATCACGTCCGTCCAGTACCAGAACGCCAACAACTCGGTCCGCGTGAACGACGAGTTCATGAAGGCCGTCGAGACCGGCGGGAAGTTCGGGCTGCGTGCCCGCATGAGCGGCGAGGTCATCGAGGAGGTCGAGGCCAAGTCCCTCTTCCGCAAGATGGCCGAGGCAGCCTGGGCCTGCGCCGACCCCGGCATCCAGTACGACGACACCATCAACAAGTGGCACACCTGCCCGGAGTCCGGCCGGATCAACGGTTCGAACCCCTGCAGTGAGTACATGCACCTGGACAACACCTCGTGCAACCTCGCCTCCCTGAACCTGATGAAGTTCCTCAAGGACGACGGCGAGGGCCGCCAGTCCTTCGAGTCCGAGCGCTTCGCCAAGGTCGTCGAGCTGGTCATCACCGCGATGGACATCTCCATCTGCTTCGCCGACTTCCCGACGCAGAAGATCGGTGACAACACCCGCGCCTTCCGCCAGCTCGGCATCGGCTACGCCAACCTCGGCGCCCTGCTGATGGCGACGGGCCACGCGTACGACAGCGACGGCGGCCGCGCCCTCGCCGGTGCCATCACCTCCCTGATGACCGGTACGTCCTACCGCCGTTCCGCCGAGCTCGCCGCGGTCGTCGGCCCGTACGACGGCTACGCCCGCAACGCCGAGCCCCACCAGCGCGTCATGAAGCAGCACGCGGACGCGAACACCGTGGCCGTGCGCGTGGACGACCTCGACTCGCCGGTCTGGGCCGCCGCCACGGAGGCCTGGCAGGACGTGATCCGCCTCGGCGAGAAGAACGGCTTCCGCAACGCCCAGGCCTCGGTCATCGCTCCGACCGGCACGATCGGTCTCGCGATGTCCTGCGACACCACCGGCCTCGAGCCCGACCTGGCGCTGGTCAAGTTCAAGAAGCTCGTCGGCGGCGGTTCGATGCAGATCGTCAACGGCACCGTGCCGCAGGCGCTGCGCCGCCTCGGCTACCAGCCCGAGCAGATCGAGGCGATCGTCGCCCACATCGCCGAGAACGGGAACGTCGTCGACGCCCCCGGCCTCAAGCTCGAGCACTACGAGGTCTTCGACTGCGCCATGGGCGAGCGCTCCATCTCCGCGATGGGCCACGTCCGCATGATGGCCGCCATCCAGCCGTGGATCTCCGGTGCCCTCTCCAAGACCGTCAACCTGCCGGAGACGGCGACGGTCGAGGACGTCGAGGAGGTCTACTTCGAGGCGTGGAAGATGGGCGTCAAGGCGCTCGCCATCTACCGCGACAACTGCAAGGTCGGCCAGCCCCTCTCCGCGAAGAAGAAGGAGCAGGAGAAGACCGAGGTCACCGCGAAGACCGAGGCGACGATCCGCGAGGCCGTCGAGAAGGTCGTCGAGTACCGCCCGGTCCGCAAGCGCCTGCCCAAGGGCCGTCCCGGCATCACCACCTCCTTCACGGTCGGCGGCGCCGAGGGCTACATGACCGCGAACTCCTACCCGGACGACGGTCTCGGCGAGGTCTTCCTGAAGATGTCCAAGCAGGGTTCCACCCTCGCGGGCATGATGGACGCCTTCTCGATCGCGGTCTCCGTCGGTCTGCAGTACGGCGTGCCGCTGGAGACCTACGTCTCCAAGTTCACCAACATGCGCTTCGAGCCGGCCGGTATGACGGACGACCCGGACGTGCGGATGGCGCAGTCGATCGTCGACTACATCTTCCGCCGCCTGGCGCTCGACTTCCTGCCGTTCGAGACGCGCTCGGCGCTCGGCATCCACTCGGCCGAGGAGCGTCAGCGCCACCTCGACACCGGGTCGTACGAGCCCGCCTTCGGCGACGAGGACCTCGACGGCCTGGCCCAGTCCGCGCCCGTCCGGGTGGAGCCCCTGAAGGCCGTCGCGTCGCCCGAGGAGACGGCGGAGAAGCCGGCCCCCAAGACCGCGCACACCTCGGCCGAACTGGTCGAGATGCAGCTCGGCATCAGCGCGGACGCACCGCTGTGCTTCTCCTGCGGCACGAAGATGCAGCGCGCCGGCTCCTGCTACATCTGCGAGGGCTGCGGCTCGACCAGCGGCTGCAGCTGAGCACCCTCGCGCGGGCGTAGCCCGGGCGGGCGGTGACAGCAGTGACAAGGGAGGGGCACCGGCGACAGCCGGTGCCCCTCCCGCCGTACACGGGCAGCGGGGACGTACCCCCGATCACCTCCGTACGGCGACGGCCCCGTTGACGGAGCGGTCGCGCGGTCAGCCCGTGGCGTCCGCGCGTTCGTACCGGAGCAGGACGACACCATTGCCGAAGGACCGGGTGCCCGTGTGCCGGAGCGCCATCGGGGTCAGGTCCGACGGCGGGAACAGCGGCCTGCCGCGGCCGAGGACGACCGGGTGGACGTACAGGTGGAACTCGTCGATCAGCCCCAGACGCAGGAATGACGCGGCGAGGTCCGGTCCGCCGACCACCATGTCCCCTCCCGGCTGCTCCTGCAGAGCACGGATCTCCTCGGCGACGACGTCGTGCATGACCGTGGTGTTCCAGTCCGCCTTCTCCATGGTCCTGGAGAACACGAACTTCGGCATGTCCCTCCAGAGCCGGGCGAATTCGGCCATCACCGGGGAGCACGAGGGGTCCTGGTCGGCCGTCGGCCAGAATTCGGCCATCAGCTCGTAGGTGATCCGCCCCTCCAGGAAGGCGCTCACCGCCCTGGTGCGGTCGTTGAAGTGCTGGTGCAGCTCCTCGTCGACACGGTGCCAGTCGATACCCCGGTCCTCGTCCTCGAAGAAGCCGTCGAGGGACGTGGAAATCATCAGGATGATCTTTCTCATGCGTCCTCACGAGGAGTTCGGGGGCGCGCGCCCCGCTGGATGTCAGCCGTCACGGCTCCCCATCGCCTCGGCGAACGAGCCCGGGGCGCCGTCGAACCCCCGTACGGCTCCCTCGAAGCCCCAGGACCCGGAGGCGTCCCGCACGAATTCCGCGACGACCGCGGCGGTGGCGCCGGACACGGCGGAGAAGTCGTCCTCCGCAAGATTCGTGTAGCCCTCGCGGATCTGCACGGCCGTGTGCGCTATCTGGCCGAAGGTCTTGCGGCCGTCGCGCTGCTGGATGGCGACACCGACCACGACCCTGGCGTAGACCTCCGACAGCCGGTCGAGTTCGAGCGTCATGACCTCGTCGAATCCGAAGCCCTGTCCCGTCCGGCTGTCGCGGTTCAGGGTGATCGTCCCGTCCGGTGACCTGCTGTCGAAGTGGACGAGGTAGACCGGGCTGCCGTAGGGCGCCTCCGTCCCGTAGGCCGCCGCGATGATGTCGAGGTCGTTGGCGGGCTCGCCGACAGCGCTGGGGTCCCACTTGACCCGTACCTCGACCTTTTCGATGTCCTTGTTGGGAGCGCTCATCGGACGTGACTCCTCGCTGATGGGCCGACAGACCTCTTCCACCCCCAGATGATGTCGGTAACCGACCGTGGATCCAACCGCGTCGGGAACAGGCGTCTCATTCGGGCCACCGCCCGGCACGCCCGCGCGGAACAGTGGGCGAAGTCCACCTGTACGCCCGGAGCGTGACCCGCGCCACGCCGCGAGCCGTACGATGGCGCAGTGCTGGTCAAGTGGAGTCGCTGCACCGTGGTGGACCGCCACGGTTTCGAGCGGGGGCAGCGTAGGTGGGCGGGGCTGCTCGACGAGCCGGGATTCCGGGGGCAGGGAGGCGGGTGGAGCCGGAGCACACCCGAAGTCGCCCATGTGTTCGCCTTCTGGGAGAACCGGGTGTTCTACGACTCCTTCATGGCCCGCGCGCACGACCGGCCCACGGCGCCGCAGCCGGGCATGTACAAGGACCTGAGCGCGCAGCTCTTCGAGTACCGCTTCGACGTGAAGACCGGATTCGAGCCGGAATTCACCGACGCGGACGTGGTCAGGGTGGCGCACAGCCGGGTCCACGAGGAGCGCGCCGAGCACTTCGCCCTCATGCAGCAGAAGGTGTGGAACCCCGCCATGGCGGGATCGCCGGGCATGCTGCGCGGACTCTTCGGAGAGGCACCGGGGAACGAGTTCCTGGTGCTGTCGATGTGGCAGTCGAGTGCCGAGCGCGGCAAGTACCGGCCGGAAAGCATCGCCAGGCTCTCGGCCCGGGCGGAGACCGAGGCGGACGTGCGGACGCTCACCGGTGACGTGGTCGGTCTCGAACCCTCCTGGACGGTCTGACGGGCCCGCGCGCAGCCCATTCTCGGCCGCACACGCCCTGTTCGCCCTGCACTCCCTCGGCCGCACACGCCCTGTTCGCCCTGCACTCCCCGGCCGCACGCGCCCTGTCCGGCCCCGGCCTCCTCGGTCGGGCGCGCCGCGTCCGTCCGCAGCTCGCTCGGACGCACGATGCCTGGTGCGGGCCGTACGGGTGCCGGACCGGACGGAGCGCCCACAAGGGCCGTCACATGGCACGACTAGGGTCGTCACATGGCACGACCGCAGCGAATCGTCCTCGTCCGGCACGGTGAATCCGAGGGGAACGCCGACGACACGGTGTACGAACGGGAGCCCGACCACGCGCTCAGGCTCACGGACAAGGGCCTCGGCCAGGCGCGGGCGACAGGTGAGCGCCTGCGTGAGACCTTCGGTGACGACCGCGTCAGCGTCTACGTCTCGCCCTACCGCCGCACCCACGAGACGTTCAGGGCGTTCGGTCTCGAGCCCGGAAACGTACGGGTCCGGGAGGAGCCCCGGCTCCGCGAGCAGGACTGGGGCAACTGGCAGGACCGGGACGACGTACGGCTGCAGAAGGCCTACCGGGACGCCTACGGCCACTTCTTCTACCGCTTCGCCCAGGGTGAGTCCGGTGCCGACGTGTACGACCGCGTCGACGCGTTCCTGGAGAGTCTCCACCGCAGCTTCGAGGACCCCGACCATCCCCCCAACGTCCTGCTGGTCACCCACGGGCTGACCATGCGGCTCTTCTGCATGCGCTGGTTCCACTGGTCGGTCGCGGAGTTCGAGTCACTGTCCAACCCGGGCAACGGAGAGTCCAGGACGCTTCTCCTGGGCGGCGACGGCCGGTACACGCTGGACCGCCCCTTCGAGCGCTGGCGTACCCCGGAGCCCTACGGCGGCTAGAGTGGCAGGGCGATGACCATGACCGCTGACTCTGCTTCCGGCCGCTTCGAACGCGCTCTGGCCAGCCTGCGTGGACTGTCCGTGGGGGACGCCCTCGGATCCCAGTTCTTCGTCCCGGCCAACTACCCCCTGCTCAGGACCCAGGACCTGCCGGCGGGTGACTGGCAGTGGACCGACGACACCGAGATGGCCTGCTCCGTGCTCGCCGTGCTCGCCGCTCATGACCGGATCGACCAGGACGCGCTGGCGCACTCCTTCGCGGCCCACCACGACTTCGACCGGGGGTACGGCCCTGCCGTGAACCGCCTGCTCAGGCTGGTGAGGGAAGGCGGCGACTGGCGTGAGCTGGCATCCGCGCTCTTCAAGGGGCAGGGCTCCTGGGGGAACGGTTCGGCGATGCGGATCGCACCCCTGGGCGCCTGGTACGCGCACGATCCGGAGCAGGCCACCCACCAGGCGGAGATCTCGTCGTACACCACCCATCAGCATCGTGAGGCCGTGGTCGGGTCGATGGCCGTGGCGGCCGCGGCCGCCCTCGTCGCCGCGCCCGGTGGGCCGCCGTCCGCCGAGGACCTGCTCGACGGCGTGGTGGCCCTGACCCCCCGCAGCGCGGTCGGCGCCGGTCTGCGCAGAGCACGCGACATGCTCGACTACCAGGACGCGGGGACGGTCGCGGCGGTGCTCGGCAACGGCCGTCGCACGAGTGCCCACGACACGGTGCCCTTCGCCCTCTGGTCCGCCGCACGAGGCCTCGGGGACTTCGAGCGGGCCTTCTGGGTGACGGCACAGGCGGGCGGTGACGTCGACACCACCTGCGCCATCGTCGGCGGGATCCTCGCCGCCGGTCCGGGCGGCGCACCTCCGGACGAGTGGCTGGCCCGGACGGAGGCCCTGCCCGACTGGGTTCCGTCCGCACCGGCGCGCCGCTGACCCGGGGCGCGCCACCGGCCGAGGCGGACACTCCTCGGCGTCGCCGGCCGCCCGCTTGTCACGGTACTGCCACAGCGTGACTCCGAACGGTCGTACGGATCGCTCAGCCTCTACGCTTTCGGCCTGCGACCCCATCGATCTTGGTGGGTGTGTCTGGAGATGCCGGAACCGCCGCGCCGCCGCAGGACCGCGGGCGGACGGTCCCGGTGGGGGAGGGGCCTCATGTCCGATCAGCAGTCCGACGCGTCCGGCACGCCGGATGAGCCCGAGCGTGAGGCCGCGGCCGCCCTCGGAGCGCGCGCGACGAAGGACGGTCCGGCTCCCGGAGCCCGTGCCGTGGGGGAGGCGACGACCGCAGGGCGCGACCGGGCCTCGACCCCGCCCGTGCCGCCGCAGGATGCAGGACCCGAGGTGCCCGAGGTGCCTGCCTACGCGCGCCGTCCCCAGCAGGGGGACGTCTGGCAGCGGAAGCCTCAGGAGAGGCAGCCCGGTCTGTCGGCCCGTCTGAGGAATCCCTCCCCGCCCGGCGTGTTGCCGGGAACGCTCTGGGCGGTCCTCGCCACCGCCCTCCTGAGTGCCCTGCTGCTCGGTGACGGGCTGGGGGTCAACGCGCTGATCGTGGCGGTGCCCGCCGCTCTTGCCGCCTCTTTCGCCGCACGTTCCGCGGGGCGGGTCCTGCGGCCGTGGACCGCGGTGTGGGCGATGGGCGGTCTGGCGCTGCTGGTGGTTCCGGCGCTCCGGGACGCCGGGTGGCCGGTCTTCCTCGCCCTGGTCTCGGCGATCGCCCTGGGGTCGCTCGCCCTGCACGGCAGCCGCAGCTGGCCCGGAGTCCTGCTCGGCTCGTTCGGGCTGTTCACCTCCGCCGCGGGCGGCGTGCGCTGGGGCTGGCAGGGGGTGCGTGAGCGTACCGGCGGGTCCCGGGGCCGCCTGCGGACCGCGGTGCGCACCACGGTCGTGGCCGTCGTTCTCCTCCTCGTCTTCGGCGGACTGTTCGCCTCGGCGGACGCCGCCTTCGCGGACCTGCTCGGTGACCTGACCCCTGACCTGTCGGTCGGTGAGGCCCCCTGGCGCGTCTTCCTCTTCCTGCTCGGAGCGGCAGGAGCGCTCTCAGCCGCCTACAGCGCGGCCGCGCCGGTGCGCTGGGACCGCATCACCGTGCGCCCGGGAACGTCCAGGAGCCGGGCCGAGTGGGCCGTACCGCTGATCGTTCTCAACCTGCTCTTCGCCGCCTTCATCGCGCTCCAGTTGGCCGTCCTGCTCGGCGGGTACGACAAGGTGCTGGAGGAGACGGGAATGCTGCCGGCCGAGTACGCGCGCCAGGGCTTCTGGCAGCTCCTCTGGGCGACCGTCCTCACCCTGCTGGTGATCGCGCTCGCACTGCGCTGGGCGCCGAGAGGCGCGCCGGGTGACCGCAACCTCGTCAGGGGAGTCCTGGGCACCCTGTGCCTGCTCACACTGGTCGTGGTCGCCTCCGCGCTCCGCCGGATGGACCTCTACGTCGACGCCTTCGGGCTCACCCGGCTGAGGATCTCGGTGGCCGCGGTGGAGCTCTGGCTGGGTGTGGTGCTCGTCCTGATCCTCGCCGCCGGGATCCTCGGAGCCAGGATGCTGCCCCGCGCCATCGCGGTGAGTGCGGCCGCCGGGGTGCTCGCCTTCGGCCTGATCTCGCCGGACGGGCTGATCGCCGAGCAGAACGTGCAGCGCTACGGCAGCCACGGGACGATCGACATCGACTACCTCAAGGGGCTCTCCGCGGACGCCGTGCCGGCGCTGGACGAACTGCCGGAACCGTTGAGGTCCTGCACGCTGGAGAACTTCCAGAGGGAACTCGCCGTCCACGAGACCCCCTGGTACGCGACCAGTTGGGGCGAGGCCAGGGCGCGGGACATCCTCGAGGAGCGCCCGGCCCGGAACCAGGGCACCGACTGCTACCGGATCGGCCCGGAGGTCGACGACCGGGACGGCGTGGAGGGCGAGAGCACCTACGACCCGTACTGAGCGGGCGTCGCCGGGAGCCGTGCCCGTGCCCGGGGCGCGAGGTCCCGGCGAGCAGTCCCGGACGACGGCGCGATCGATGCGGTGAACCCTGCTCATGAGCTCGAACACTCGCTTGCACCGGAGATGTTCGAGGGGAGCGTACGGATCCGGGTGAGGCCGGTGGGCGTGAGCGGGCGCCTGGTCCCCGGGCGGTGTGAGCGCTGCGAACCGTCAAGATCGTTCCTGCGGCCGGTGCCGTGTTTCAGTCTTCGCTACGGTGATCCTTGGTGCCGCGCAGGCTGCTTCTCTCCTATTCCGGGCGGGCTTTGGCTGGGATGTGTTCGATCCTCTTGTGTGCACCAGTGAAGGAGTGGCCGGGTTCGCTCGACGGTGGCCGCCTCGGTCGACACCCTCGCCCTGGGGCGGGACGAAGCCGCCGCACCTCGGCGAAGCTGCGGAATGTGTGATTCCGGTCGTGGTTCCGGGGGTGCCGGAGCGCCGCACGCCGCCCCGGGGTGTTCCTGCCGGTTCCATCGGCGTACCCTGGCAGGCGCCATGCCGTACGAACCACCCACGCACACCGTCGAGCGCTCACTGCGCGCCACCTCCGGTGCCAGGACCGTCGCCGGTGTCGACGAGGTCGGACGCGGAGCGTGGGCCGGCCCCGTCACCGTCTGCGCCGCGGTCACCGGACTCCGCAGGCCCCCCGAGGGCCTCACCGACTCCAAGCTGATCAGCCCGAGGCGCCGGACGGAACTCGCCGCGACGCTGGAGAAGTGGGTCACGGCCTACGGGCTGGGGCACGCGTCACCCGAGGAGATCGACGAGCTCGGCATGACGGCGGCACTCCGCCTCGCGGCGGTCAGGGCTCTCGAGCTCCTGCCCGTGCGGCCGGACGCCGTGATCCTCGACGGCAAGCACGACTACCTCGGGGCGCCCTGGAACGTCCGTACGGTGATCAAGGGCGACCAGTCATGCATCGCCGTTGCCGCGGCTTCGGTGATAGCCAAGGTCCGGCGGGACACGATGATGGCCGAACTCGGCGCGGAGACGGGGCAGTACGCGGACTTCGCCTTCGGTGCGAACGCCGGCTACCCCTCACCGGTGCACCGGGCCGCGCTTGAGGAGCTGGGGCCTACGCCTCACCACCGCCTCAGCTGGGCCTACCTCGACGCGCTGCCCCGGTGGCAGCACCTGAAGAAGGTCCGTTTCTCCCACGAGGCGGCGGCACTGGAAAGCGGGGGCCAGCTCGGCTTCGACTTCTGATCGCGCAGGCGTACCCATGCGCCGACGTGTGTGCGTCGGCAGTGACAGACAACCATTCATGCCTCTCATCCCCCGAGGAGCCTCAGATTCCCGAGAGCGCCCAGGGTCCCCGCGTTACACCGGCCGCCGGCCGCACCGCGCCGACCCCTCGTCCCGTACCCGGACCGCGTTCCGCGTCCACCCCGCGTCCCGGAAGCCCCGGCCGCGGCCCTGCTCGGCCCGCACCCCCGGCTCAGCGTCCACGCCCCGCAGCTCCGGCCGCGACCGGACGGAAGCTGACCGAGAGCGGTTCCGCAGCACAGTTCCAGCTCATCCCCGCCCCGGCCGGCGGCGCGGTCGACGCGGCGGACGAAGCCGTCGACCTGCTGCTCGACTCCGGTCGGGCGCCCGGCGACATCCTGGTGCTCACCACCGGTGAGCAGCACCCGTGGGCGTCTCACGAGCTGTCCTTCGGCGAGGCCGCCTACTGGGCCCAGCACGACGCCGGGGACGACGTCTTCTTCGCCCGCACGACGGACGCGGACCGCTGCGCTCCGCGTGCCGTGGTCGTCGTCGCGGTCAACGGCGACATCGACGCCACGGCCGCCCGCGCGCTGTCCGAGGCGCGGGAACGCGCCGGTGCGCTGATGATCGCGTGCGGAGACCCCCAGAAGATCAACTCCGCGCTCGGCGCCGGGGTCTGAGCCGACAGGGGCGTGGGGGGCGGGGGGGGGGGAGAGAAACGCGCCCCCCCCCCCGACGAACCCCGGGGGGGGGCGTCGCGGCCCGGGGCGGGGCCCGCCCCCCCAGGGCG
>NZ_JBHZCI010000047.1:0-53659 GCF_042755185.1 Streptomyces sp. NPDC059166
GGGGCGGGGGGTGGGGTGGGGGCCCGGTGGGCGGGGCGAAGCGCTTCGCCCGGCCCACGGGTGCGGGGTGGGCCTGGATCAGGCCGGGTCCTCGGTGAAGGAGCCGCAGGCGGAGGCACCGGTCGCGCAGGTGGTGCCGCAGCCGTCGCCCGTCTGGCACATGAGGTGGCCGTAGGAGTGCTCGGCGATGACGACCTTCACGTCCAGGGGCGCGAAGTCGTCGTCCAGGTCCGCCGACGGCGTGACCGGGGGCGGGGCGAGAGTGGCGCTCGTCATGATGTGTGCCTTCTTCCTGTTGGGTGGTGCGGGATGACCTGGCCTTCGGGCTTACGCCGAGGGCCAGGAGAGCGAGATCCGGCTGTGCACCTTGTCGATGACCCGGTCGGCCGGGATCCGCTCATCAGGGGTACCGGCCGGATAAGCCCGGATGACCGGGCTGGGGCCGCCGCGCCGGTCGGCCTCCCAGTCGCGGAGCACGCCGGCGATCTTGTCGGCGAACTGCTCCGCGTGCGGGCCGAGGGCGTGCACCCCGTACTCCAGGTGCTTGTTGTCCGCGGTGCGGCGGGTGACGAGGTAGGCGAAGGTGTCGTCCTCGACGGCCGCGAGCGCGAACCGCTTGTTCACGGGGTCGACCACGCCCGTGTCCGCGTTCTCGTCGACGGCCATCGTGCAGAAGCCCGGCAGGCTGATCGCCATCGCCATCTGGAGGGTGTCGATGAGCTCCTGGATGCGGACGGTGACCCCGGTCCACAGTTCGTGGCGCGGGTACGTGACGGCGTTGTCCAGCCGGTGCGGGTCGACGGGCAGTCCGTCATCGAACTTGAGCCCGATCTCCGGGGTGCCGTTGACGAGGAGGAGTTCCTCCCGGTGGGCGGTGGAGCCCTGCATCGGGACGAAGCCGCAGATCCTCGCCGACTCGCTCTCCAGGTAGGGACCGTGCTCGCCCTTGACCTGGACGAAGGCGATCGAGCGGGTCAGGCCGCGCATCCGCAGCGGAACGACGAGCCGGCCGCCCTCCTTGAGCTGGGCGGTCCAGGCCGGGGAAACGTCCCAGGCCCCGGCGGTCACCATCACTACGTCGACCTCGCCGAGATCCGGGACGGGTTCGGCGGCGTCCGCGGTGACGACGTGCACCCGTCCGTAGCCGTGCTCGTCCAGGAGCCGGCGCGCACGACCGGTCACGACGGGGTCGATGTCCACGGTGACGACTTCACCGCCCTCACCGACGAGCTCGGCGAGGTAGGCCGCGTTCAGCCCGCCCGAGCCGATCTCCAGCACCCGCATCCCGGGCTCCACCCGGGCCTGCTCCAGCATCATGGCCTGGATCTGCGGCGCGGAGACGGAGCTGAGCTGCACACCGTGCTCGTCGGTCTTGGTGATCACGGCGGCGTACGTGTCGTACGCCTTGTCCAGCGGCGTGTCCGCGGGGGTGAACTCGTGCCGGGGCACCTTGCGCATCACCGCTTCGATCTCCGGAGAGGAGATGTTGCCGTCCGCGCACAGCTCGTCCACCACCTGGTTCCGCAGGCGGGTCGCCTCGTCGGGCTCGACGGTCGTGTTCGTCATGGACTTCCTTCGGTCGTTCGTGTTCAGGGGGTTGAACCGGTGGCGCGTGCCGGCGGGCCGGGAGGCTGTCGGCGCACACACTCTGTTCCGGGCTGGACCGCCGCAGTTCGGCGGTTTCGTGCTGGCCGGCGCACAAGGTCTCTGGCGCCGGTGGTGAGCCGCCCGGCGGTCCTGTCCGTACCGCTCAGGACCGCCGGGCGGCCGTCTAGGCGGCGGACACGAGATCGTCCAGATCGACGACCTCGTAGTCCCCGAGTTCGCGTATGAGTTGGCTCGCCAGGAACCAGCCCAGTTGGGGGTGCCCGTAGGCCATGGGTGTATCGTCGGCGGGTAGCGGTGCCAGGCCCGTAGCGGTGAGGTGGTACCGGGTGCCGATGACTCCCCACGGCGAGGTCGTCCGTGCGCGGAAGGCGACGTGCCCCTTCCGCAGGTGCGGGCAGAGCTCCACGGCCGACCTCAGGTGCTTCAGGCACACCGGCGGCTGGGCCGTCCTCACCGGTTCTCCGACACCGTGGGACGCGTCTTCCGCTCGCCCGGAGAGGAAGACGTATCCCTGGTCGGTCTCGGCCGGGCAGAAGCCGACCTGGCACCGGAGCTGCTCCATCGCCTCCCGCTGCCTGCTGGAGTTGACCAAGCGCCACTGCGGCCTGCCCGCCGGCCTCCCGGCGGTGTTCAGCGACTGGGAGCATCGCGCCCACAGTTCACCGCGCGGCCCACGGTCGGCAGCGGTCTCCTCCCGGTAGGCGAGCCGTACGGCGCCGAAGGCGTTCACGCTCAGCGCGAGTTCCGACTCCAACCCGCCGTATTCACCCTCTCGCTGGGTGATGTACGGGACGAGCCGAGGCGCGGCGCTGGTCCGCTTCATGCGGCTGCCCTCGCCAGGCCGACGGCCCGCAGCGGGGCGACGACCCGGCCGTCGGGGAGGAGTTCGCCGGTGTCCTCAAAGAGAAGCACGCCGTTGCACAGCAGGCTCCAGCCCTGCTCGGGCCGATGCGCGCGGAGCCGCGCGGCCTCCCTGTCGGGAGCCTCAGCCGTGGGGCACGGCGGGTTGTGCGCACACATGGTGCTCGTCCTCTCGGGTGGGATGTTGGGCCCTCTTCGGCTGGCCCGGTGCCGAACGGAGCTGGGGTTGTGCGTCACTCCGCCTCTTTGATGTAGCGGGCCTCGATCAACTCTTCGACGAGGTCGGAGGCGACGAAGGCCAGACGACGAGCGAGGCCGACGGCTTGTCGGTAGTCGGCCGGTGTCCGCTCTTCCCGCAGGGGGACCCCACGGGAAACGAGCCGGACCATCTCCACGGTGGGCGGGTACTGATCGTCCGCGAGGGCGATGTCGCTGAGCTGCTTCAGGTGGCCGCGGAGTCGGTCGACCAGGGCGCCGGTCGTCGCGACGGGCGGCGGCTGGTCGCCGATCGCCGTGTCGAGGTCGTCGAAGACCTCCTCCACATCGAACGGCTTCCAGTCCTTCATCCGTTCCAGGACGAACCGCAAGCACTCCGCGTCGAGCGGAGGTATCCACTGCGGGGTGCGGGACGCGTCGGCTGACGGAGGAACCACGTCGTCTCCGGAACAAGAACGGTGAGGGACATCGGAACTCCGTAAGTTGTTGGGTGGCCCGGGAGGGCCGCGTGCCGACCGCAGAGGGGGCTAGAAATGCTCGGTGGGTTCCGGGGTCCCCATGAAGACCCATACGTCCTTGCCCACGGGGGTGACGGATACGGACGTGTCGTCGGCCAGGGCGCGCAGCAGCATCAGGCCGCGTCCCTCTTCGGCCAAGAGGTCCGCAGAGGCGTGCACAGGCGGGCGAGGGTCCTGGTCGCGGACGACGGCGGTGACGCCGTCCGGCACCTTCTGGAGAAGCAGGCCGGCCATCCGGCACCCGCTGGCGTCCGCGGTGGTGTGCTGCAGGACGTTGGTGAGCAGCTCGTTGACCACGGTCAGCATGCGGAACGCGGTGCCGACGTCGATGCGCCACCAGCGCAGGTGCACCGCGACGATGTCCCGCACGGTTCCCAGGTCTTCCGCCCGGACATTGAAACTCATATCGAGCTGACCGTCCACACTCCTGGACATGGCCCGCGCAGGAGCATCACGCTCGCGGGTGTCGACGAGTAGTCCCATCGCTGCTGCCTCCGTTCTGCCAGAACCCCTTCGACAAGGGTCGGTTGCGGTGTGTACTGGAATGGAACCGATCAGCAACCATTTAGACAGAGCACACCGCGAACGAGCAGAGCCTGATGCCGAGAGGTGAAGAGTTCGGCATCAACGACGTCAGGGGCAGAACATGCCGCAGCCAATGAAGAAGCTCGACCCAGGGGCTTCTCCTCAAGAGTGGTTCGGGAACGAGCTGCGCGGACTGCGCCTGGAACAAGGGCTATCGGCCAAGGAGCTGGGCCGGTTAGTGCAGGTCAGCGACGACATGATCTTGGCGATCGAGAAGGGAAAGTACCCGAGCTGTCGTCGCGACGTGGCTCAGCGGCTCGATGACGTCCTCCGCACGGGAGGGCTCCTCGACCGGGCGTGGCCGATGGTCTTCGGCAACCGTGATGCCGATAAAAAGCAGGCTGATGCCGATAGGGCCTCCAGGCGCGGAGGGGAGAAACCGCTTCAGGAGCCGGCGGGCCGCATCCTGGGTAGCGACGAACCAACTCTTCGCTCTGGGAGCCATGAGTCCGTGATCCGACGCTCGTTCCTCCAGATCGGTGGCCTCGCCGCCATAGCCCCTCTCGACTTCACCGACGTCTTCGCACCCGCCGAACTGTCTCTCCCCGCACGCGTCAACCCGGCCCACATCGACCAGGTCCTGGCCGTGGCCACCGCCATCAGCGGCATGGACAACGAGCTGGGCGGCGGTGGCGTGGTGCGTGACGTGGCCGCACGCGCCATGCAGTGGTCAGCCGGCCTGCTGCAAGCCCAGTTCCCCGAGCACCTGCGAACCGACCTGTTCGCCGCCGTATCGCGACTCGGCATCGTGGTCGGTGCCTCCGCCTTCGACGCCTACCACCACAATGAGGCCACCCACACGTTCCGGTTCGCAGCGGACTGCGCGGAGGAGGCCGGCGACTGGCATCTGCGGGCCAAGACGTACTCCTTCCTCGCCCGGCAAGCTGTGTGGATCGGATCCCCCGACGACGGCCTCACCTACGCCGAGAAGGGGCTGGTGCGCTCCGACCGCCTGACGGCGACCGAGCAGGCGATGCTTCACACGGCAAGGGCCAGGGCCTTCGGGAAGATGGGCAACGTACGGGACACCATGGCCGCCGTCGGCGCCGCGGACGAAGCGTTCACCCGGGCCCGGCCCGCCGGAGAGCCGCCATGGATGGCCTACTACGACGAGGCACAGCACAACGGCGACACAGCACACGCCCTGTTCGACCTCGCCATCCTCGCCGGACAGGACCCGGGCCGGGCAGCACGCCGATTCCACACAGCGGTGAACGGACACACGGACGCCTACAAACGGTCCCGTGCGATCTCACGGACCAAGCTGGCCTCCCTGCTCATGGCCAAGGGTGACCCCCGCCAGGCCGCCGCGCTCGGCCACGAAGCCCTGAATGAGGTAGGCCGACTCACCTCCCGGCGAGCAGCCGACGACTTGCGGCAGCTCGGCGGTTTCGCCTCGAAGCATGGGACCGTCCAAGAGGCTTCGGCGCTCCGAGACCGGATCGCAGCTACGGTCACCGTATGAGTTCATCGGCAGCCGCACCTGCGCACCACGTCCTGAAGCAGGCATGTTCTGCGGTGGGGTTGAACGCCGACGGAGCAGAACCTCTACGGCTGGCCGAGAACCAGATATGGCGGCTGCCGGGCAGGCGGGTGATCGTACGGATATCACGGGCGGGCCAGAGCGACGCGGCGGCCCGCGAGGTCCGCGTTGCGCACTGGCTCGCTCAGGAGAACTTCGCGGCTGTTCGGCTGGTCGACGTGGAGCAGCCGGTCGAGATCGACGGCAGACCCGTGACCTTCTGGGTGGAACTGCCGCCTCAACAGCACGGATCCGTTGAGGACGTCGCTCAACTTCTCTCCCAACTACACTCCTTGCCTGCGCCGACGATCGATCTGGGGTACGTCGACCCCTTCGTCCGGGTCGACGAACGGCTGCACGCGGCCACCACGATTCCCGACGACGACAAGCAGTGGTTGCACGCTCTTCACCGCGACCTCATGGCGGCCTGGGCCGACCTGCCGGCCGGTCTCCCCGTTCGGGCCGTGCACGGCGACGCCTGGCCCGGCAACATCGTCCGCACGGCCGACGGAGTCCTGATGATGGACCTGGAGCGCTTTTCTGTCGGACCCCCGGAGTGGGACCTCGTCTCCACCGCCGTACGCGCGAAGACCACGGGCGCCATCACCATCCGCGAATACGACCGCTTCTGCGCGGCCTACGGGCATGACGTGACGGCGTGGGAGGGCTATCCCGTCCTCGCGCGCGCCCGCGAGCTGCGCATGGTGACGTACGCGGCACAGCACGCAGCCACTCACACGGAGTGGAAGAGCCAGGCGCAGCACCGAATCGACTGTCTCCGCGGTCGATCCGGCCCGCGGCCGTGGTCGTGGACGGGGATCCTCTGACCCCTGATTTACCCACGGGAATCTCCACCCAACTCAACTGCGAACGTCACGATCCCCGGGAGCATTCGCAGGCAGTCGACGGATCCGACGGCTCAAATCAGACGCACATCTCCCGCCAAGATCAGCTAGACCACTCCGCAGGACGCCATCAAGGGCGGCCTCTTCCTCGCCCGTGTGACTTTCCGTGTGATGGATATCCCGCACACCCCGAGGACGTCACCTCCCGCGAGAGCTTCTCCGCGGGGTGCTGTCAGTGGCGGCGTCTACGCTGGCTGACAGCTGCCCGATGCCTCCCGAACACGGACGAAGCCTGCCCCACCAGGCGGCCGAACTCGGTGTGGAATCAGGGCCAAACACGCAAGATCGAGGAGGCAGCATGCGGATCGACGAAGCGTTTGACGAGTTCCAGAGAAGTGTCAACGAGGACGTGGGCCAGACCCGGCTCGCCCGGGAACGGCGCGATCTGTTCAAGAGGGCGCTGATCAGCGAACCCGATGTCACCGAGGCGCTCGGCTCGGGTTCGCTCCGCCGCAGCACTCAGCTCAAGCCCATCAACGACGTCGACATCATCGCCGTCTATGACTCCGCCCAGCACCCCGACTGGGGCACTGCCGGTCTCAGCGCCGAGGACGCCCTGGACCACGCCCGTGGTCAGGTCAACCGGCTGCTGGGCAAGACCAACGGCAGCCACGGCAACGAAGTCTGGCGAGCGCTGCCAAGGAACCACGCGGTCAAGTGCTTCCTTGACGACCCCGACGACGAGAACGGTTTCACCGTCGACGTGATGCCAGCTCTCCGCCAGGCCGACGGCACCCTGCTCATCCCCGAGAAACTCGCCCAGAACTGGGTGCCCGCCGATCCCGAGCACCTGATCAACCTCGTGGCCGACCGCCAGCGAGACTGGGAGCACTTCCGCCCGCTGGTCCGCGTCCTGAAGCAGTGGCGCCACGGCGTCCCCGTCACGGGACGGATCAAGTCGCTCGTCATCGAAGTCCTCGCTCTCGACTGCATTCCATCATCCGGTAACCGGCCCAGCGCACTGTGCGCCTTCTTCACCGCCGCAGCAGCACGCGTGAACGAGGGCGTGAAGGACCCGGCCGAGCTGTGCGGTGAGATCCAACCCGGCCTCGACTACGACGGTCTGCAGGCCGCCCTTGCCGACGCCGCCGAGCTCGCCGACCGGGCGTGCGCGGCCGCCGCAGCTGGCGAGACGGATCAGGCCCTGCGACTGTGGCAGGAGATTCTGGGCGATTCCTTCCCCGCTCCCGCCACGCCGACCAAGCCCGCGAACCCGGTGACCGGGGCCCCGGCCCTGATCACCGGCACGCCCGCGCTCATCACTCCTCGGCCGATCAAAGACGCCCCCCAGGGATGACGACCGCCCCCGGCCCTCAGCGGTCCTCTCTGCCGGCCCCCCTCACGTGGTGGGCTTGTGAACCACACCGTTTCGAGCTGGACCAGCGCGAGATCACCACCGCCTTCCCCGACCTGGTCTACGACGGCGATGGTGCTGGGAGCTGGCACGGCACGCTGCCTCTGTGGCCGTTCAACCGGCCCCAGCCCGCACACCTCACGGAGTGGACAGGAAGCACAGGGCTCCATGTAGTGATGGCCTACGGGCAGGCTTATCCCATGGTGCCCCCTCAGATCTGGCCTCTCGACCCGGTTCCCGAGCCAGCCGAGTGGACGCAGTCTCGCTGGCATGTCAACGGTGACCGCACCCTGTGTCTCCTGCGCGCTGACGCACTGTGGACAGGCCGCGAGTCCGTCGTCGATCTCCTCCTGAAGGCCGCAGGGTGGAAAGTGGAGTACGCGCTGATGAAGCACGAGGCCATCACGCAGATGTCCGACTGCGGCATCGTCGAGGACGACCGCTTCGACCACCTCCTCACCCGGCCCCCCGCCGCTGGGCGCGCCCCCGCCAGCCTGACGGCCCCGCCTGACAGAGCACAGGACCACTCGGACGCCGGGGGTGAACCCTCGTGCTGATCCTTGTACCTCACCACGCCGCAGCGACCATCGGCCAGGCCGGCCCCTGGGGCGGGATGACGCTGCGCGGCAACCACGAGGACCTGGCCGTCATCCGGGGAGTCTCCACTCGCGACGGCGCGATCCTCCCCGTCAACACCTCGCCAGGCCAGAACCTGATCGCGGCCACCGGCGACGTACGCGCTTCCGGATACTGGTACCGCGTGGCACCTGTACTGCATGTCTACTGGCGCCAGCTGAGCGGTCGACTCGGTACAGGGATACCTCTGTCCGCATTCCAGAAGCACCTCACCAGCGGCTACAAGAGGCCCGGCCCCATCCCGTACCTCGCTCTGACCTACGCGCCCAACCTCACAGAGGCCTTTCCCGACCACGACGTGCCCAACATCGTCGCCTGGCGTGTCGGGCACGACGGCGCGTACCCCCTCAACTGTCTCGTCGAGCCATCGGCCACCGGCATCAGCCAGATCCAGGACCACTGGCCCGTCAAGGACCTCCAGACAGCACATGTCGTGCTCGTTGGCGCCGGCAGTATTGGATCCGCCACCGCGCACGCTCTCGCCGGCTACGGCATCGGACACCTCACCCTCGTCGACCCCGACCGGCTTTCCTGGCACAACCTCGTGCGCCACACCACCAGCCGCCGCCACGTCGGCCGCCCCAAGGCCACAGCTCTCGCCGAGGAACTCACCGAACTTCGCCCGGACACCACAGCCACCCCTTTGGTCCTCGACGTCGTCAACGAAGCCGACAGGGTCAGAACGCTGCTTCCCCAAAGCGACCTTGTTCTGTGCACAGCCGACGGCGTCGCCGCCCGCCGTGTCACCGGACACCTCGCACGCCGCGCAGGAATACCCGCTGTCATGGCCTGCGTCCTGCAGGACGGCGCCTTGGGCGAAGTCCTGCGGCTGAGGCCGTGGCCCCAACACGGATGCCTCACTTGCAGGCGCCAGGCACTCGCCGAGCACGGCGGCATCGACCCCGAACCCGCTCTCGACGCCGGATACGGCACGGGCACACGACACCGGCCGATGACCGCGGTCGGTCCCGACCTCCACCTCGTCGCCCATCTAGCAGCCAAAACCGCCATCGCCACGCTCCTGGAACGCCTCGGGCACCCCGACCAGCGGCTGCCCGGCGAACTCGGCCTCATCAGCCTGCGTCGGCAGCCCGACTGCGCACCACCCTTCGACCTCAACCGAACCGGCGAAACCCGATGGCTCCCCGCCACACCACCACGCCCCGGATGCCCCACCTGCGAAACCCCGTGACACCGCGCCCCGTCACCGCTGTGCACCTCACCCAGGAGGCCCTGCGCGTCATCACCGACGAACTTCGAACCGCCGACAGAAACAGGGAAACCGGAGGCATCCTGCTGGGACACCACGTCCACGACACGGTGACCGTCCAGCATGCCGGAACCCCCGGACCCGAAGCGATTCAAACCCCCACCTACTTCCTTCGCGACCTGGCCCACGCCCAGACCCTGGCCGACGAGGCATACGTCCAGGACCACAGCGTCTGGATCGGCGAATGGCACACCCACCCCACCAGCCGCCCCGTCCCCAGCCCTCGCGACGCAACTACCTACCACCAACTCCTCAACGACCCTGAACTTGCCTTCCACAGCTTCATCGCCGTCATCCTCGGCCCCCGCGCACCGCATCAGGACATGGCCGCCTGGACCTGCCACAACAACACGATCACCCAGGTCCCCGTGCACGACCTGCCGCATCAGCCGCGGCATCGGTAACGGCCGAACGACAGCGGCCCGATTCTCAGAGCAGCCTCCACACCCCTCGCTCCCGGAGAGTGACCATGAAACCCCTGCCCGCGCCGAGCCCCACCAGCGTCAGAATCACCGGCGACCACTACCAGTGGCTCATCGCCTGGACCGGCTGCCTCACTCTCCTGCGCGAAAACGCCATTCACACCGCCAACCCCGTCGTCTCCGTCGGCGTCGAAGCCGACGACGCAGGCAACCTCGACGACGTCGTCCTGCTACGCCGTACCCCGCCCCACACATACGCCCAGGTCAAATACACCGTCAGCAGCACCACACCCGTCAACGAGGACTACCTCACTAAACCGAGCCCCACCGGAGGCCCATCGATCCTGAAGAAGATCACCACGACATGGCGCACTCTCACCGCCGAAGGCACCGATGCCGACCTTGCGATCATCACCAATCGGGCCCCAGACCCCAACGACCCCCTCATCGCCGTGCGGGACGCCCGCACTCAGCTCCTCCTGCCCAAGGCGGCTCAAGGAACCGCACGCGCGGAAACCGGCAAGGCACGAACTCGCTGGGCCAAGAACGCCGGCCTGAGCGAGAGCGAACTCCACGATCTCCTCTCTCGGCTACGCTTCGACCTGTCCCGAGAACTACAGCACGTACACGAGCAGTTGCAGCTCCTGATGGCCGTCTGCGGTCTCCGCAACGACACCCACGCCGTCGACGAGGGCGCCAACTGGGTCGCCCAGCAGGTCCGCGACGGCCACCGCACCCTCACCCTCGACATGGTCAAGACAGCCGTAGAAAGTCTCGCCCTCAGGACGGGGCCCGCTTACGCGATCCTCTCGATCGCCACCCTCAAACCCGACCCGATCGCAGCCGAAGCCGACCACACCATCAACTGGATCGACCGGTTCGAAACCGACTCCGCATACACCAAACGCCGCCCGCTCGCACCAGCCACCTGGGCACAACTTCAGGACGACATCGAGGCAGCCCCCGCTCGCCTGCCCGGCCGCACCAACATCTCCGTGTCAGGAAGCCTCCGCCTCGCCCCCGCCTTCCTGACCGGCACGGCCTTCCGCATGGTCACCGGAGCAGACCTCGCCGTTCTCCAGCGCGGAGACCTATGGTCCACTCGGGACACCTACGACACCGAATGCGACCCCGCCGTCAAGGAATACGACATTGGCCAAGGCGAAGACCTCGCCGTCGGCATCAATGTCACGGTCAAAGAACAACACTTCAGCCAGGACGTCCTCGAATACCTCGAAGGACAGAACATCCCCGCATCCAGACTTCTCATCCTCACACCACCAGCCGGACCCAAGGACCGCTCGGTCCTCGATAGCCCAGCCGCCAACGCCCTCGCTGTCGGAGTCCGCGATGCCCTGCGCCGCCCCAGCCACGCAACTTCCCGGATCCACCTCTTCCTTGCCTGCCCCATGGGACTCGCTCTCCTCCTCGGCCACCGCTGGAACCGGCTGCGCCCCACCGTGGTGTACGAAGACGTCAGCACGGCACAGGTATATGAGCCAGCCTTCTTCATTCAAGCCTGACTGCACGATGGGGCAGCAAGGCGGCACCAGCCCCACTGCCGGACGCCCGGGTGTTGATCATCGGTAGTTACAGCAGTTCATGACGTCGTCGGGGCTCGGTGTCCTGGCAACTGTTCCTGCCTGATGGCTGGGACGGACCAAAGCCGCCGACAGTCGGGCCCGGTGCCGCGGCTCCGATCAATGGCATCACCGGTCGAAGTAGCAGCTCACGCTGGACATGCTCGACGAACTCGGGGCGGGCGGCCTGCGGCACACGGAGCCCTTTCCAACCTGACGGCGTGGCCTGGCGGTTGGCGGGCTGTACGAACCGACGAAGCTCCTGGTAGACGGGTTCACGACCAAGATCACCCGTGCCGACCAGGAGCTTCGTGTGCTTGTCTATCCATCGGCGATCGATCTGTCCAGTGCCCACCTGCGCCGCCTCGCGGGGCATCTCACGGTTCGCCGCCGCCAGATCGGCACCCGGTGGCGCCGTGTCACGCCGGGCCGTCAGGCTTTGCTGGTCCTGGCCCATCTGCGGTGCGGCGACACCTATGCCCAGCTCGCCGCCGGGTTCGGCATCGGGATCGCGACGGTCTACCGCTACGTCCGCGAGGCGATAGAGGTCCTGGCCGCGCTGGCTCCCAGCCTGGCCGAGGCGATGCGGACCGCGAGCCGCCTGGCCTTCGTGATCCTCGACGGGACGCTGCTGCCGATCGACCGGATCGCCGCCGACACCCGTACTACTCCGGCAAACACAAGCGGCACGGCATGAACGTCCAGGTCCTCACCGATCCCTTCGGGCGGCTGCTGTGGGCCTCGCCCGCGCTGCCCGGCTCAACCCATGACCTGACCGCCGCCCGCACCCACGGCATCGTCGACGCGCTCGCCGAAGCCGGCCTCAAGTGCTGGGCCGACAGTGATGATGGCTGATGGCGTCACCGACAGATCTGTCCCTTGGGCTGACGGGCCTTGACCCCTGATGTTGGACACACGAGACACTGGATCCTGAGGATCTGAGAACGGACATCTCGTGGTCATGAAGAACTATCCGCCGCAGTTCAAGGTGGACGCGGTCGCGCTGTACGAGTCGCGGCCGGAAGCGACGATCAGGTCGGTCGCAGCCGATCTGGGGATCAACCCGGAGACGCTGCGGAACTGGGTTCGGGCAGCCGGGGTGAGCCGTCCCCGGGGACGGCGGACGCAGGAACCACCAGCCCTGCCGCCGGCCCCGCTGGAGGCGGAGAACGTCCTTCAACGCGACCTTCAAACGCGAGACCCTGCAAGGACGAAAGAGCTGGTCGACCGAGCGCGAGGCCCGCCTCGACGCCTTCCGATGGCTCCACCGCTACAACACCCGACGCCGACACTCCCACCTCGGACAACGATCACCGATCACCTTCGAGAACGCCCTCCACCGCACACCAACTACGCTGGCGCAAGCCGCATAACCCGTGTTCAGGATTCGGGGTCAAGGCCCCTGAGTCTGGACTTTCAACCGCATGTTCGTGCCGGTCAGAGTCGTGTGGGAAGGTGTACCACCAGCAGACGATGAATCTGCTGTCAGCCGCAGTCCTTTCAGGCGGCTTCCCACAGACCGGCATCCAGGATGCGGGCGGCCTTGGTGATGCTGCCCGGCATCAGATGCCGGTACGTGCGATATGTCTCCTCGATCGACTTGTGGCCCATCCACTCGGCCACGTCCGTGATCGGAATGCCCCGGCCGAGGGCGTTGGACGCGAAGTAGTGTCGGAAGCCGTACATGCCGAGTCCGTCGACCGGAGGAAGGCTCGCGAAGAGGCTTCGAATCCGCCGACGCTCCATAGGTTCCGTGTAGTAGCCGCTGGGACCGCGCAGCAAGTAGCCCTCGCGCGTCGAGCCGTACTTCTTCTCGTGTCGCTCGATAGCCTCACGTACCGAGCGGGGCATCGGCACCTCGCGGAACTCCCCCGCCCTGCGGTGCTTTAGCTTGGCGGGGCGGTGCGTACTGGAATGGATCTGGTCGTGCACGCGGTACACGTCGTCGGCTACGCAGTTGTTGACGTTCACCGCTCGTGCTTCGCCGTTGCGGAGGCCGCATCCGGCCATCATGACGATCTCCAGTGCCAGGTCGTCACCCGCAGCATCGAGGGCTTTCCTCATATAGGCGAGAGTCGGGACTACGACCTTCTGCCGAACGTACTCCGGCTCCTGGACGCCCTTGACCGGGTCGTGCGCCATCGCGCCCTTGTCGAAGGAATCCCTGAGGATGGCCTTCAGGGTGCGGAAAATGTTGGCCTGGTTCCCGCGGCCGACACCATCAGCCTCCAACTCGACCAGGAAGCGCTCCACCACCATCGGCGTGACAGTGGCCATCTTTCGGGATCCGAGACGCGGGACTATATGAGCGTTGATGGAGCTGTTGACGTGCTCACCGGTCGAGTACTCCGTCAGCCTCCGCTGCCGCGTTCGCCACTCCTGCGCGTACTCGGCGACCGTCTTCTGACCAAGCTCGCGGCGAGCTTCCGCGATGGACGGCGCGGTGGTCCTCTTCTCCGCGTAGATGCGTGTCAGGCGCTCGATTGCGTCGTCCTGGGTGCGAAAGCCCGCCTCCTGGCGCTGCCTTCCCGTCGCGTCCCGGAAGCGGACAGCGTACGGATGAGGGCAGCGGGTCGGCTTCGCGCAGCCGCACTCCTTGAAGAACGAGCCCATACCGTGAGCGAGCCGACGAGCCATGAAACGAACCTTCCGAGGAACCGGGCATCTGCACCCAAGAACCGGGCGTGGCGGTCACCATGCCAGGGAATCACGGCCGCGCTTCGGGCAATGCTGACCGATTGCTGACCTAGGGAGCCCCGACATGCCGCTGACCTGCGCCGATACTCAAGCGCGAGATCTTGGACTTGAACATGGTGCGTATCATCAGGACACTCCCACAGTAGGCTCCCCGCCTGCGTTATTGCAGGTCAAGTGCTGTTTCCATACTTTACAACGATCCGCACGTCCGGGCAGCTGTCCCCAGGTGTTTCAGGACTCACGCTGACCGGTCGCCGACTCTGCTGACGCATCGTCGGGCACCGAGGATGCCTCGGCCCCGGCCGTCCACAGGCCTGCGGCTCGACGCTCCTCAGGGACCTGAGACGCCGCTCCCCCTGCCCTCGCGGTGACGCTTCTCGGTGTTGTCCGGGGCGTCCTCTCGATCTTCTGGGAGGGCGCCGCCGCTCCTCCGTGCCCGGGCGGCGTTCCCTCGTGGTTGCCGGGCCTCATCCCCGTCCCGGAACTCCGAGAGACCGGCCCGGGCACTTCGCGGCTTCGGCCGGAGGCGGACGACCAGGGCCCGCGGCACGGCGTACGGGAAGCAACACCCGGGCAAGCACCGGTCACAAGGCCGCAGTCCCCACCCGGCGCGGGGGATCGATCACGTAGAGGTCGAGGATCTCGGGACGGTCCGCGACACCAGGCCCGCCTGCCCGCACCCAGGCCGATATGTCCTCGGTGGCGTCCGGGTCGTTGACGAGGCCGAGCCAGACCGGCCGGGCCCCGGCAGCCCTTCCGGCGGCCGAGGGTTGTACGACGATGACGTTGGCCTGCTCGCAGACGTCCAGGCATCCGGAGATCCGTACCGGGGCGATCTCCCGCAACCGTGCGGTCTGCGCCGCATGGTCGCCCCGCACCTTGACCGTGCCGCAGCAGCAGTCGCGGCACACCACCACCCGGCACGGGACCGCCCGGTCCGCTGTCGTCACGTCCTCGTCGGCGAGCCGCTCAGGCATGCCTCATCCTTCCTCCGGCCGGGGAGTTCCGCCCCGGGCTGCTTCGAGGAGGCGACAGCGTGAGTCTCCTGGCTCTCGGGTCCTTGCTCGCCCCGGCCTTCCCAACCCCTGGCGGGGCAGTGGCTCGTCGGGATCCGCTCTCCGATCACAGTGGCGGTACCGCACCGGATTCACACCGGTTTCCTCTGGCCGCCGTCGCCCGTTTCCGCGGACCATCATGTCACCCGTGCCGCGGCGGCTGGGCCGGGGACGGTCCACGTCCCCCGGCTTCCGGCCGCCGGGAGGAATCAGCCGCGCCGTGACCGCGCCACGGCCAGGGCGTCCGCGACCTCTCGGACCACGCGCTCCGCGTCCTCGGGGCGGTTGACCACGTCGGTGTCGTTCATGTCGACCACCAGGACGTCACTGGCGGAGTAGTGCTCGCCGACCCAGTCGTCGTATCCCGACCACAGCTCTCGGTAGTACTCGACGAGGCTCCGGTCCTGCTCGAATGCGCGGCCTCGCAGCCCGATCCGGTGCAGCACCGTCTCGAAGTCCGCTCTGAGGTACACCATGAGATCAGGGGCCTTGCGGTACGGCAGGCCGTCGATCTCGCGCATCATCTCCGCCAGCAGCCCCTCGTAGATCCGCATCTCCAGGGAGCTGATCCTGCCGAGGTCGTGGTTGACCTTCGCGAAGTACCAGTCCTCGTAGATCGACCGGTCGAGGACGTTGTCGTTCTCCTTGTAGGCCTCCTTGATCGCGGCGAAACGCGTCTGCAGGAAGTAGAGCTGGAGAAGGAAGGGGTAGCGCCTCGCCTCTATCTCCTCGGGACCGGCCGTGTAGAAGAGGGGCAGGATCGGGTTGTCGTCCACGCTCTCGTAGAAGACCTTGCTCCCCAGTTCCTTGGCGATCAGCTCGGCCACGCTCGTCTTGCCGATCCCGATCATGCCGCCGACGCAGATCACTGCCATACCTCGCTTCTTTCCCAGAACAGTTCTCGGGGCGTGAATCCCACGGCCCTCTCGTGTCGGGCGACCGGACGGAAATCATATCGGCAGGTGGCAGCCGCCGAATCCACGCTTCCTTCCCCGGTCAGGGGCTGTGGACAGGCGTGTTCGGGCCTGTACGCACGGTTGGCCTCGCGACGGCGGCGGCCGGTCGACCGCACGGGCACCGCACAGCCGCTCCCGGGTCCGGCCCGTGACGAGCGGCCTGAACGGAACGAGGAAGTTCCGGCATCGGCGGAGCCAGGTCCTGTCGGCGTCGTGTCCGTGGACGGTCTCGGCCCACCTCTCCTTCCTGGTCCCGACGACGGAGCTGCCCGGCGTAGCGTGGAGCCGGGACATCAGGGGAAGCCGAGGCCCGCGCAGGGAGGGCCGTCGGGACAGCCCTGCCGGGACGGAGTGAGTGGCGGCCATCGGCCGCCCGAGGAGGCGAAGCGTGACCGACACCAGCGAGACCCGATCCACGGACGGTGCGGAGGGGCGGGCCGAACCGACCGTGCTTCACCGGGTGATGCGTTTCCTCCCCCTGGTCGCGCCGGTCCTGCTGTGGGCCCTGCCCTGCTGGGTCCTCCTGCACACCGGTCAGCGCTGGCCGGAACCCGTCGCGTGGGGCGGTACCGCACTGTTCGCCCTCGGTCTGGTCGGTATGCCGCTCGCGATGGCGCGCGGTCACGGCCGTCGCCAGCAGGACCGGGCGGCCGTGGTCGGTGACTCGCTTCTCGGCGCCGTCTGGGTCCTGTTCACCTGGTCCGTCCTGCTGGGAGC
Source organism: Streptomyces sp. NPDC059166 (assembly GCF_042755185.1). Classification (NCBI taxonomy): domain Bacteria; kingdom Bacillati; phylum Actinomycetota; class Actinomycetes; order Kitasatosporales; family Streptomycetaceae; genus Streptomyces; species Streptomyces sp. NPDC059166. The sequence goes on from NZ_JBHZCI010000047.1 coordinate 16,903, forward strand.
GCTGCTGCGCCTCGCGCTGTTCGCCGCCGGCGTGGGCGACGGGCAGACCCGGGCGCGCATCGTCACCTGGGCCGTTCTCGGCGTCAGCGCCGTGCTGCTCGCGTGGGGGTACGCGGAGGCCCGCCGTCTGCCGCGGGTGCGCCGCCTCGACGTACGGCTCCCGCGGCTGGGAGCCGGGCTGGACGGCACGCGGGTCGTCCTGATCACCGACACCCACTACGGACCGCTCGACCGGGCGGACTGGTCGGCCCGGGTCTGCGAGACGGTCAACACGCTTGAGGCGGATCTGGTCTGCCACACCGGCGACATCGCGGACGGCACGGCCGAGCGCCGCCGTGCCCAGGCGGCCCCTCTCGGCACCGTGCAGGCGACCCGGGCCCGTGTCTACGTGACGGGCAACCACGAGTACTACAGCGAGGCCCAGGGCTGGGTGGACCTGATGGACGAGCTGGGCTGGGAGCCGCTGCGCAACCGTCATGTGCTGCTCGAACGCGGGGGTGACACCCTCGTGGTGGCCGGTGTGGACGATGTCACCGCCGAGTCCTCCGGTCTGGCCGGCCACCGTGCCCACCTCGCCGGCGCCCTGGAGGGAGCCGACCCCGACCTGCCGGTCCTGCTCCTCGCCCACCAGCCCAAGTTCGTCGACCGTGCGGCGGCCGGCGGTGTCGACCTCCAGCTGTCGGGCCACACCCACGGCGGGCAGATCTGGCCGTTCCACCACCTGGTCAAGCTGGATCAGCCCGCCCTCGCCGGCCTGAGCCGCCACGGCGAGCGCACCCTTCTCTACACCAGCCGTGGGACGGGTTTCTGGGGCCCGCCGTTCCGCGTCTTCGCGCCCAGCGAGATCACCCTGCTCGTGCTCCGCTCGCCGGAGCGGTCCACGTCGCCGTGACAGAGGTGCCCGGGCGACCGGGCGGCCTGCGGCAGGGGCCTTCCGTACGGATCAGTACCCGCGCCAGATGTTGTCGAAGGCGGCCCCCTCGATGGACCTGCGCTGCCGTTCGGCCGCCAGCTCGGTGATGGCCTGGTGGACTGCGGTCAGCACGACGGCGTGGTCGTCGGCGAGACCGGTGAGCGTCGTCTCCGGGACCTCTCCGATACCGGCCGCGGCCGCGAGCGCGGTGAGCAGGGGGTCGCCCGTGTCCTGGCGCTCCCGCGCCCTCGCGACCGTGGAGGCGTCGGCCGTCGGCGAGTCGGCCTGAGCCGGCACGGCGGCGGCCCGGCGGAAGGGGCGCGGGCGGGAGCGCTCGGGCGTGACGAGCCCAGCGGATTCGAGGGCGGCGCGGTACCGTGCGGCCAGCTCTGACCCCCGTCGCCACAGCCAGTCCTCGACCGTGTCGTAGGGCGGCTCGGGGGTGATGGCCGATCCGGCCTCCCCGAGCAGGGCGTCGTCGGTGCGCGGTTCGGCGCGGGGCACGATGCGGTCCTCGTCGAGGCCGGCGACTCCCGCGTCGAGGAGGTCGACCAGCTCGGCTCCCGCCAGGGCGAGCGACAGGTCGCCACGTTCGACACCGCTGTCTGCGTCCGGGACGAACGCGAGGATCGACAGGTCCTGGGCTGTGGTCATGCGGGACTCCCATTGACGGTGGGCAGGGCAGGGGTTCGGGACCGAGGCGGCGTACGCGGATGATTATCTCCGCCCGCGGCGCGGCCACACACCGCCCGCCGAAGACCGGAGTGCGCCGGACGGCGGACACGGCGCGGTTCCGCAGGCGGAGCTGACGCGACCTCAGCTGATGCGCTCCTCATGTCCTGGGGAGTTCGGCGCTTCGCACCGGGCCGGAGAACAGGGCGAGTGCCACTCCGAGAGCGGCGAAGGCACCGCACCCCAGGAAGACAGGGGCGGCGCCCCAGGCTCCGATGGCGGTGCCGACCAGCGGATAGGTGAGCGGGGCGATGCCGACCATGGTGAACATGATCACGGAGGTGACACGGCCGAGGTAGGCGGGGTCCGCCGCGGTCTGGATCAGGCTGTGGTTCAGGCTGCCGAAGACACCCGCGTTGAGTCCGATGAGCACGGCGATCGCGACAGCGGCCCACAACACAGGTACGAGGGCGATGGTGGCGGCCCCCAGGCAACCGGCCAGGAGCGTCCCCGCGAGTGTCAGACCGGCACGTGGCAGCCATCCGACGACTGCCAGCAGTGCGGCTCCGGCGGCGGCTCCCGCCCCGAATCCGCCGATGATCCAGCCGTAGCCCGAAGGGCCCCAACCGCGTTCGGCGTTGAGGAGCACCATGCCGACGTTGAGGGTGCCGGTGAGTCCGGTCTCGAAGACGGCACCGGCTGCGGCCAGTGGGCCGATGAGGCGGTGCCGGCGTATGTAACGCAGACCGTCGAGCAGTTCCTCGCGCGCCCTGCCGGCGCCGGGACGCTCCCGGTCCACGGTGGCACCGGTCCCGGAGGGACGCATCCGTACGGCAGCCAGCAGAGGCAGGGAGAGCGCGATGAGCAGTCCGGCGGCGGCGAAGGTGGCCGCCGGGCCGCCGAGTCCCATCGACACGCCACCGATCGGCGGGCCGGCGATCTGACTGAGGCGCATGGCCAGGGAGCGCATGCCGGTGACCCGGGTCAGCTGGTCGGGCGTGGTGATCCGCGGTGGGAGTGCTCCTACCGCGGGGACGAACAGGGCGTCGACGACTCCGAAGACGAGAGCCACCGCGACCAGGATCCACAGGGTGGGTGACGTGATCGCGATGCCGGCCGCCGCGGTCAGGACGAGCAGGCAGCGCACTGCGTCGCTGCCGAGGATCAGCCGGCGCGGGTCGAACCGGTCGGCGGCCACGCCTCCGGCGAGCATCAGTAACGCCCGCGGCAGCGCACCCGCGGCCATGACGAATCCGACCTGGGTGGCGTCGCCGCTCTTCTGGGCGGCCCAGCCGAGGGCGACGAAGTACACACCGTCACCGACGAGGGAAACGGTGTAGGCCGCAAGCCAGCGCAGCACGTTGCCGTCGCGGTGGGCGGGCGTGGTGGATGCCACCGGTATGGCTGTGTGCGTGTCCTCGGCGGTCATGGGGTCTCCGTTCCGGGCAGGGTCGGCCGCCCTCGTCAGGGCCGGAAGGGGAAGCCGTAGAGGTGAACGGCCACGTGTTCGCGGCCTGCGGTGTCCCCTGATGCCTTCGCGGCGGCCACCCTCTCCCGCCAGCGCCGGGAGAGGGCCTGGAGTTCCTCCTCCATCTCGGCGAGTTCCGCCGGCGTCATGTCGAGCAGCCACTCGGAGCTGAAGGCCGCGTCGGTCCAGGTCCGGCCCCAGGCCGACCTGTCGTCGAGGTACGTGCGGAGCTGGGTGATGCGGGTGTCGAAGATGCTGCGGGCCACCGCGCCCACGGCTGCGGCCCCCTCCGGCGAACCCTCGAAATCGGACTCACGAAATCCCCAGCCCTCCTCGGACGAGACCTGCCACCAGCGCTCCCGGCCGTCTTCCCCCCGGTCGTCCGCCTCGGTGACGAAACCGTGGTCGGCCAGTCTCCTCAGGTGGTAACTGGCCAGGGACGGGGTCTTCCCGAGGCGTTCGGCCAGTTGGGACGCGGTGGCCGACCCGGAGGCGTACAGCAGCCTGTAGAGCTGTATGCGCAGCGGGTTCATGAACGCCCTCAGGCGTTCCACGTCGGTTATCCGATCCGGATGGTGCTTCTCAGGCATGCACTCAACGTAATCATGAAGGGAAATTTTCGCAATATCCCCTTCATGGTTTGGCCGGATCCTGAGCGTCACACCCCTGGCCCCGGGCGGCCCGGCCTCACGCCCCTGACGGAGGCGCGGACTGCCGGGCGCGGACTGCCGGGCGCGGACCGCCGGGCACGGACCGCCGGGCACGGACCGCCGGGCGCGGACCGCCGGGCATGAGAACGCGCACGTCAAGGGCCAAATACGGGTGCGCCGAAGGGCGGGCCGTGACACCCTCCACACATGCCGATCACCGCCGTGTCACCCGATGTGTCCATCGCCTACCAGACATTCGGGGACGACGGTGACCCGCCGGTCCTGCTCGTCACGGGCTTCGGTGCGCAGATGCTCGCCTGGCACGAGGACTTCTGCCGGGCACTCGCGGACCGCGGCCGTTATGTGATCCGCTACGACAACCGTGACTGCGGCCTGTCCACCGGATTCGACGACCACCCCGTGGATACGGGTGAGTTCATCGCCGCCGTGAGCTCGGGTGACCTCGCCTCGGCCCTCGCGATGGTTCCCTACCGTCTCGTCGACATGGCCGAGGACGGCCTGGGTCTGCTCACGGCACTCGGTATCGAACGCGCCCACGTGGTCGGCACCTCGATGGGTGGGATGATCGCGCAGACCATGGCCGTCCACTCCCCCGATCGTGTGCTGTCCCTGACCTCGATGATGTCCTCGACCGGGGAGGGTGAGTACGGGCGGTCGAGCCCGGAGGCCCAGGCCGCGCTCTTCGCCCCGAAGCCGGCGGACCGTGAGGGGTACGTCGCCGCCGCGGAGAGGGAACTGATCTGGTCGTCGAAGCGGTACGGCGACACGGAGGCCCTGCGGGAACTCGCCGCCGAGAGCTACGACCGCGCCTACCGCCCCGCCGGAATCGGCCGGCAGCTCGGCGCGATGATCCTCAGTGGGTCACGCGCGGACGCGCTCCGTGAACTCCGGGTGCCGACGCTGGTGATCCACGGCCTGGACGACACGCTCATCGACCCCAGCGGCGGGAGGCGCACGGCCGAGCTCGTCCCGGGCGCCGAGCTCCTGCTGGTCCCCGACATGGGCCACGACCGGCCGCGCGAGCTGTGGCCGGTCCTGCTCGACGCGCTGGTGGCTCATACCGGATGACCGGCAGGCACCGGCCAGGGCCGGGTGACCTCGCCTTCCGCCGACGGGACCGCGAGCTGGGCTCGTAGGGCCGAGGTACCCGAGCGCATACGCGTCCACGCCGACCTGTGTCCGCCGGAGTTCCTTCGATACCCCGACGGCGTGGAGTGAGCCGAGCCGGACCGGCTGGACGTACCACCGCAGCCGTCATCCACCCCGTGAAGCGCGCTGCGGGTGATCTCGCCGCCGGGAGGCCGGCCTGCTCGTGGCACGGCGATGCCCGGGAGCGCATCAGCTCCCGGCCGGGCCGCCGCCGGGGAGACGGGCCGGCTGAGCCGCGGCCCACCGCGGAGACGGTCAGCGCGGGAGGCCGAAGCCGTGGCGCTCGTGCTCCGCACGCACCCGGCGCAGCCACCGGATGCCGAGGCGGCGGCCGTCCGGGAATCTGTCGTCCCGGTCCCAGCGCCATGTGGTGATCATCGCCAGTACGAGGGCGCGGCAGGCACGCAGCACGTCCGGATCGGCCTCCGGGCAGTGTTCTCCCACGTCGGCAGGGGTGTGGGCGATGTCGAACTCGACCGGTCCACGGCAGCATGTCTCGAAGTCGATGAAAAGAGGGCCGTGTTCCGTGTCGAGCACATTGCCCGGGTGGGGCTCACCGTGCAGCAACTGCTCGGCGCCGCCGCGCTCGGCGACCAGCCGGCTCGCCCCGAGCAACACCTCGTCGAGAAGCCGGCGGTCCGGGCCGGTGAGCGCCGGGGTGCGGTCCCGGTCGGCCAGGAGACGCCGTGCCCGCTCGACCCTGTCGCTGAAATGCGGCACCGGGACATCGAGGGTGCGCATGCCGGTGTGCAGCCGCCCGAGCGCCCGGGCGTAGTCGGCGGAGGGGAGCTGTCGCGGTGTCATGGAGTCGTAGTAGGTCCACAGCGTGACGACGAATCCGTCACGCTCGAGAACGCGTGGCCCCACGCGGGGGTCGGGCAGCGCAACCGGCGCGCCGGTTCGGGCGAGTCGGCGGGCGACATCGACCTCGAAGTGGGCGACGTGGTCCGACTCGGGGGCGACCCGGGCGAGGACGTCACAGGGCAGCAGACGCAGGGTGAGCTTGTTCGAGTCCTGGAGGACGGTCGTGTCCTTGACGGGCAGGCCCAGTGAGGTGGCGGCCGCCACAGCCGCGGCAGCCGCACGCGATCGGTCCGGATCCTGCATCGTTCTCACCTGCCGCCTCTCCTGGACCTCATGGGCTCGCTCGTGTCACCGGTCGCCGGTCACCCGTAGCCCGTAGCCCGTAGCCCGTAGCCGGCGGACAACCGCGCACGTTAGCCCCGGGACGCGGCTGGCGGCCACCGGATATGAGGGGTCGCCGGCCCTCGGTGCCCGTGTGCCGGCACCGTTGAGCTGTTCCATGGCTTTGCGGCTCGAAACCGGGGAGACTCGACCTGTGACCGACATGCGTATCTTCCGGCAGGCGGTCGGCTCGTGGGCGGCCGGAGGCCCGGGTGACGACCCGCTCGAGCTGGCGGCGCGGCTGCCGGTACACACGGTGGTCCTGGTCGAAGGGCCGAGTGATGTGGCCGCCGTCGAGGCCGTGGCCGCGGCATGTGGCCGGGATCTGGCAGCCGAAGGGATCTGCGTGCTGTCGATGGACGGTGCGATGAACATCGGCCGCTACGCCCGGCTCCTCGGGCCCCCCGGTCTGGGGCTCGGTCTGGCCGGCCTCTGCGACGAGCGCGAACAGGACTGGTTCACCCGTGGCCTGGAACGGGCGGGCGTGCGGTCCCGCGGGTTCTTCGTCTGCTCGGCGGATCTGGAGGACGAACTGATCCGAGCGCTGGGGGTGGCGCGGGTCAGGGAACTCGTCGAGCGGGAGGGCGAACTGCGCCCCCTGCAGACCTTCCTCGGCCAGCCCGCGCAACGGGAGCGCTCGCCGGAGGATCAGTTGCGGCGATTCCTCGGCACCAGGAAGGGGCGCAAGATCCGGTACGGCCACGTCCTGGGTGAAGCGCTCGGGGCGGACCGGGTTCCCGCACCACTCGCCGGGCTGCTGGCCTCTCTCTGAGCCGTCCCGCCCCGGTGCCCGTACGAGACGCGGAGCGGGGGCCGTGGGCACGGGCAGGAGCGTGTGCCGCTTCTGGTCACTTGGCCACGGAAGCCATCATCCGTTGTCCGTTCGGATTGATCATGCTAGAAACATGTTCGTTCTTGAGCGTTCATGTCGCTCTCGCGTACGACCGCATGCTCGAGGACCCCACCCTCGGATCGTCCGGGCACCGGAGGCACCATGCCGTCCTCACTCTCCCGTCGCACGTTCGTGCAGATCACAGGTGCCGCCGCGTCAGGTCTCGCCGGCGTGGGCAGCGCCCCTGCCCTCGCTGCCGGAGCCCCGTCCGCCGGATCCCCCTTCGACTCGCTCCGCGAGACCTGGCGGGCGCTTCTTCTGGGTGAGGACTTCAGGCCGACGGCCGAGCCCTTCAGAAGCAGACTCGCCGCCCTGGGAGCGCAGGCGTCCGCCTACGCGGACCTGATGGACCCGTCGGACGGCTCCCTCTTCCCCGACGCCGTCTGGGCGGATCCGGGTCCCGGCCCGGGCACCGATTCGTTCGCCCGCTCCGCCATGGTCCGGAGCAGCTTCCAGCGGCTGTACGCCATGGCGGAGGCCTGGTCGCAGCCGGGCACCGGCCTGACCGGCAGCCCCGCTCTCGCGGAGAAGATCGTGGCCGGCCTGGATCACATGTGCGCCCGGGTCTACCACGAGGGACAGTCCCCGTACGGCAACTGGTACGACTGGCAGATCGGCGGCCCGCAGGCCCTGCTGGACACCGCCCTGCTCATGCGCGGCCGGCTCACCGCGGACCGCACGGCCGCCTACTGCCGTGCCGTCGACGCGTTCGTCCCCGACAGTGTGGTGGCTTCCTACACCGGCACGTCCACGGGCGCCAACCGCGTCGATCTCTGCCGGGTCCTGGCGATCCGGGGCACCCTCGGTGAGGACTCCGGCAGGATCGAGCTCGCCTCGAGAGCGCTCGCCCCGGTCTTCCCCCATGTCACCGGCGGCGACGGCTTGTACGCCGACGGCTCGGTGATCCAGCACACCCGCGTGCCCTACACGGGGTCCTACGGGGCCGTCCTGCTGGACGGGTTGAGCAAGCTGTTCGCCCTCCTCGGCGGTTCGGCCTGGGAGGTGACCGACAGCGGCCGCCAGAACGTCTTCGACGCGGTCGAGGCGGCCTACGCGCCGTTCCTGCACAACGGGCTGCTCATGGACGGCGTGTCCGGCCGGGCCATCGCCCGAGGCCTGCCCCCGGGGCCGCCCGGTGGACAGAACGACGACCAGTTGCGCGGACATGTCGTCATGGCGTCCGTCGTCGCCCTGGGCAAGGCCGCGAGCACGCAGGAGAACCGGCGCTGGCGGGGTCTGGTGCGCGGGTGGATCCAACGCGGCACGTACCGCCCACCGGTCACCGACCCCATGCTCTCGGTGGCGAGACTCGCGCTGCTCAACTCCGTCCTGGACGACGACACCGCCACGCCGACCGCACAGCCGGAGGGCAGCCTGATCTTCCCCGCGATGGACCGCGCGGTCCACCGCCGGGACGACTGGGTGGCCTCGGTCTCGATGGCGTCGCGCCGGATCACCTACTACGAGAACGGCAACGGGGAGAACCTCCGGGGCTGGAACACGGGATCGGGAATGCTCTACTGGTGGGGCGGTGACTACGCCGCCGACCAGTACTCCGACCGTTTCTGGCCCACGGTCGACCCCTACCGCCTGCCGGGTACCACCGCGTCGGCGAAGCGTCTGACGGACGGCGAGGGCGGGGCATGGGGCGCGCCATTCCCCGAGGTGGACTTCGTCGGCGGGGTGAGCGACGGGACCTACTCCATGCTCGGCCAGCAGTTGGAAGGGCTGTCCTCCAGCATGCGGGCCCGGAAGTCGTGGTTCCTCGGGGACGACTCCGTCATCTGCCTGGGATCCGGCATCAGTTCCACCGACGGAGCCGCCGTCGAGACCGTCGTGGAGAACAGGCACCTCGGGGTGGAGGGCACCAACGTTCTCACGGTCGACGGTCACCGGCAGCCGTCCGGATTCCCCTGGGCCGCCGAGTTCGCGCACGCGGGCTGGGCGCACATCGCCGGGCACGGAGGGTACGTCTTTCCCGAACGCGGCCCTCTGCGCGCACTGCGGGAGGAGCGGGCCGGTGCCTGGCGCGACATCAACAGCGCTTCGGGCTCGCCGGTCTCCTTCTCCAGCCGTTACACCACTCTCCTCTTCGACCACGGCACCGATCCGGTGGAGGAGGGCTACGCCTACGTCCTGCTGCCGGGCGCCTCGATCCCCTTCACCGCCCTGCGGGCGGGAGCGCTCGGGCGCTTGCTGACCACGTACACGCGCGGCCCGGACGTGCACGGCGTCAGGGTCCCCGGGCTCGGTGTCACCGCGGCCAACTTCTGGGCTGCGGGCGGCTTCGGGCGGCTGTGGGCGAGCGCCCCGGTCTCGGTGCTGATCAGGGAACGCCGTGACGGCACGGCGGCGGTGTGCGTGAGCGACCCGACAAGGCTGGGGGACGAGGTACGGATCCGCTGGGAACGCCCGGTCCGCTCCGTCGTCTCCAGGCCGGCGTCCGTGACACGGGTCTCCACCGGCCCGGCGCTGGAGCTCGGCCTCGGCGGCCTCTCCGCGACGGCCGGCCGTACCCAGACGACCGTGGTGCGGCTCCTGTAGTGCCGGACATCCTGTCCCCTTGTCGCCTCACGGCCCGCGCCCGGGCCGACGTCCCGCATCCCCGGCACCTGGTGCCGATCCCGCCTGAACCGCACGTCCGCACGTCCGTTCGTCCGACTGACCCTTCACGGGTATGCCCACCGGAGAGCCCTCATGTTCCGTACATCGCCCGAGGGGTTCTCCCTCGACGGCCGTCCGCTGCGCGTCCTGTCCGGCGCGCTGCACTACTTCCGGGTCCTGCCCGAGCAGTGGCCGCACCGGCTGCGGATGCTGCGCGCGCTGGGCCTCAACACCGTGGAGACGTACGTCCCCTGGAATCTCCACGAACCGCGGCCCGGGGAGTACGACTTCGACGGCATCGCCGATCTGGACGGGTTCCTGCGCGCGACACGCGAGGCCGGACTGTACGCCGTCGTCAGGCCGTCGCCCTACATCTGCGCGGAGTGGGAGAACGGCGGACTGCCGTGGTGGCTGCTCTCCGACCCCGCCGTACGGGCGCTGCGGTGCCAGGACCCCGGATATCTGGCCCATGTCGACCGCTGGCTGGACCGGGTCGTCCCGCTCGTGGCGGAACACCAGGTCACCAGGGGCGGGAACGTCCTGATGGCGCAGATCGAGAACGAGTACGGCTCCTACGGCACGGACCGCGGGTACCTGGAGCACCTGGCCGGCGGAATGCGGGCGCGCGGCATCGACGTACCGCTGTTCACCTCCGACGGACCGGACGACTTCTTCCTCACCGGCGGGACGGCTCCCGGACACCTGGCCACGGTGAACTTCGGCAGCCGTGCCGACGAGGCGTTCGCGAGCCTGAAGCGTCTTCGTCCGCTGGACCCGCCCATGTGCATGGAGTTCTGGTGCGGCTGGTTCGACCACTGGGGCACCGGGCACGTCGTACGGGAGCCCGCGGACGCCGCGGCGACACTCGAGGAGATCCTGGAGTCCGGGGCGTCGGTGAACCTCTACATGGCGCACGGCGGGACGAACTTCTCGACGTGGGCGGGGGCCAACTCACGGGATCCGGCCACGGGTGAGGGGTACCTGCCGACGGTGACCTCCTACGACTACGACGCGCCGATCGACGAACGGGGCGGTGTGACGGAGAAGTTCAGCGCGTTCCGTGAGGTACTCGCACGATACGCGGACGGTCCACTGCCCGAACCGGAGTCCCCCGGACCACTGTTGCCACCCGCGTCCCTGGAACTCAAGTCCGCTGTGGCGCTGTTCGACGTCCTGGATGATCTTTCGGGCGATGAGGTGCGCGCCGCCGTGCCGCCTTCCTTCGAGGAACTCGGCATCAGCCACGGGCTGGTGCTCTACTCGTCCGGGATCCCCGGTCCGCGCGGGCCCTACGCGCTCTCGGTCCAGGGGCTCGCCGACCGGGCCCACGTCTTCGTCGACGGCCGGCCCGCGGGCGTGGTGGAGCGCGGCGGCACCGAGTCGGTCGAGGGCGTACGGGTGGACGGCGGACGGGCGCGTGTGGAGCTCCTGGTGGAGTCCATGGGCAGGGTCAACTACGGCGTGGGGCTGGGAGACCGCAAGGGGGTGCGTAACGTCCTGCACACCCAGCAGCTGCTGCACGGCTGGTCCGCGCGCGCGATCGAGCTGGGGCACGGAACCCCCGGAAAGGTGTCCTGGGACACGGCTCCGGAGGATTCGGGTGGTTCCAGGGGTCCGGTGTTCCACCGGGGCTTCCTCGAGGTGGAACAGCCGGGTGACACGTATCTCGCACTGCCCGGCTGGGGCAAGGGGTACGTCTGGGTCAACGGATTCTGCCTGGGCCGCTACTGGCAGGCGCGGGGGCCTCAGCGGACGCTCTACGTCCCGTGGCCGCTGCTGCGCGCGGGGCGCAACGAGTTCGTGGTGCTCGAACTCGACGGACGGGAGCGTCCGGTCGTCGAACTGCGTGAGAGTCCGGACCTGGGCTGAGCGCTCTCACGGCGCACCGTGCGGCCGCCGCCCGGGTGAGCGTCCGGCGCCCGCCCCCGCCCTCGCACCGGCACACTCCGCCGGCGCCGGCGGAGTGTGCGGGTCCAGCCGGGCGGGCGGGGCCGGCGTGCACCGATCCCCTGCGGGGACGCTCCGGTCCGCACCGCGTGGAAGCTGCGCGGGAGCGCGCCCAGGGGCCCCGTGGGGGTACGTGTTCGCAGGTGCGGGCGGGTGGGCCCGCTTGTCATCGCCCCCTCACTGCCACTACTGTCGCCACGCCTTGGTGAACGGGAAATCCGGTGTGATGCCGGTGCGGCCCTCGCCACTGTGATCGGGAAGTCCGGCTCCGGCCCTCGCGGGCAGCCACTGGGTCCTTGTGACCCGGGAAGGCGGAGATCCGGGCGGTGTCACCCGTAAGCCAGGAGACCGGCCAAGGCACTTCAACCATCCACGAGGTGCTGGAGAGGGTCTCTGAGTCATGCACATAGCCGAGGGTTTCCTGCCTCCGGCGCACGCGATCGCCTGGGGTGTCGCGTCCGCGCCGTTCGTCGTCCACGGAGTACGTTCACTCACCCGTGAGGTCCGGGAGAACCCCGAGAGCACACTGCTCCTCGGGGCCTCCGGAGCCTTCACCTTCGTACTGTCCGCGCTGAAGATCCCGTCGGTGACGGGCAGTTGTTCGCATCCCACCGGTACCGGGCTGGGAGCGATCCTCTTCCGTCCACCGATCATGGTGGTCCTGGGGACCATCACCCTGCTGTTCCAGGCCCTGCTGCTGGCCCATGGGGGGCTGACCACGCTGGGCGCCAACGTCTTCTCCATGGCGATCGCCGGCCCCTGGGCGGGTTACGCCGTCTACAGGCTGCTGCGCCGGCTCGGGGTGTCGCTGATGGTCGCGGTCTTCTTCGCCGCGTTCGTCGCCGACCTCTCCACCTACTGCGTCACCAGCGCGCAGCTCGCCCTGGCCTTCCCGGACCCGGGCACCGGGTTCCTCGGAGCGCTCGGGAAGTTCGGTTCCATCTTCGCCGTCACCCAGATCCCGCTCGCGGTGAGCGAAGGCCTTCTGACCGTGCTGGTCATGCGTCTCCTGGTGCAGTCCAGCAGGGGTGATCTGACCCGGCTCGGCGTGCTCCTCAGCGGCGGGGCCCGCACCAGGACGGACGAGAAGAAGACGGAAGCGGTGGCGTGATGAACCGGAACACGAAGATCAACGGCCTGCTGCTCCTGCTCGTGGCCGCCCTGGCGGTCCTGCCCCTGGCACTGGGCTCGGGGGACGGCAAGGAGGAGCCCTTCTCGGGGGCGGACGCCCAGGCCGAGACGGCGATCACCGAGATCGACCCCGGGTACGAGCCCTGGTTCGCCCCGCTGTACGAGCCTCCGTCCGGGGAGATCGAATCGGCGCTGTTCGCCCTGCAGGCCGCTCTGGGCGCCGGGGTGCTCGCCTACTACTTCGGTGTGCGGCGCGGCCGGCGGCAGGGCGAGCGGCTGGCCCTGGCCCGGCGGGACGGCATCGCCGCGACCGGGCAGCCCGGGGAGTCCGCGACGCGGGAGGCCTGAGCCCCTGTGCTGCCGATCGACGCGGCGGCGCACAGCAGTCGCTGGCGCCGCCGCCATCCCGTCGACAAGGCGGTGCTCGGGCTGGGACTCACGGTGCTGGCGATCTCGCTGCCGCCTTGGCCGGGTGCCGCCCTGGTTCTCGTCACCGCGGTCGCGGCACTGCTGGGGCCGGCGGGGGTGAGCCCCCGTCAGCTGTGGCGCGCGTACCGGATCCCGCTGGGGTTCTGCGTGACCGGTGCGGGGACTCTGCTGGTGCAGGTCGCCGGACCCGGAGGGCTCGTCGCCCTTGCTCCGGGCGGGGCGTTCCGGGCCGCCGAGCTGCTGTTGCGGACGTCCGCCGCTTCCCTGGGAGTCCTTCTCCTCGCGTTCACCACACCGATGTCCGACCTGCTGCCGAGGCTGGTACGGGCGGGTGTGCCCGCTGCGGTGGTGGATGTCGCCCTGGTGACCTACCGCATGAGCTTCCTCCTGCTGGACGCGATGCGCAGGGTCCGTGAGGCGCAGGCCGCGCGGCTCGGTCACACCGCGCGGGCAGCGACCTGGAGATCGCTGGGCGGCCTCGGAGCGACCGCGTTCGTCCGGGCCTTCGACCGGGCCGCTCGTCTCCAGTCGGGACTGGCCGGGCGCGGATACGACGGCACCCTGCGCGTCCTGGTGCCCGAGGCCCGCGTCTCCCTCCGTTTCGTGGCGGCGAGCGCCACCCTTCTCGCGGCGGTCGCCGCCCTGACCCTCTGCCTGGAAAGGCTGCTCCCATGAGTGCTTCCGTGCTGCTTTCGCTGCGGGGGGCGTCGTTCTCCTACGAGGACGGCCCGCCCGTGCTCAGCGGCCTCGACTTCGACGCCCGTGAGGGACGCGCGCTCGCGCTGCTGGGCAGGAACGGCAGCGGCAAGACCACCCTGATGAGGCTGCTCAGCGGCGGGCTGCGCCCGGGCGCGGGAGCTCTGACGGTCGAGGGGCGCCCGGTCACCTACGACCGCAAGGGCCTGACACGGCTGCGGACGACCGTCCAGCTGGTGGTGCAGGACCCGGACGACCAGCTGTTCGCGGCGTCCGTCTTCCAGGACGTCTCGTTCGGTCCGCTGAACCTCGGTCTGACGGACGCCGAGGTGCGGGGCCGGGTGGAGGAGGCGCTGACCGCGCTCGGTATCCGCGCGCTGGCGGACCGGCCGACGCACCTCCTCTCCTACGGGCAGCGGAAACGGGCCGCGATCGCGGGGGCGGTGGCGATGCGGCCGCGTGTGCTGATCCTCGACGAGCCCACCGCGGGGCTGGATCCGGACGGTCAGGAACGACTGCTGGCGACCCTCGGCTCCCTCCGTGCGGGCGGCACGACGGTCATGATGGCCACACACGACGTCGACCTCGCCTTGCGCTGGGCGGACGACGTGGCACTGCTGACCCCGGCAGGGGTCCGCGCCGGGCCGGCACCGGCGATGCTGGCCCGTATCGATCTCCTGCGGGAGGCGGGGCTCAGGCTGCCCTGGGGGGTGGCGACCGCCCAGCTGCTGCGCGAGCGAGGGCTGCTGGAGCCGGGCGAGCCCGGCCCGCGTACACCGGCGGAACTCGCCGAGGGCTATCTCTCCGCCGCGGTGCCCCTCCCCGACGCGGGGAAATGACAGACGTGCATCGGCACCGCGAATTCCACCCGGAATGCGGGTCGCACCGACGTGTCGAACCGTTGACCGGCCACACAACTGACGTTCCAACGGCATATGCAGAAGCCACGCAGCTGAGGGTCATCTCGAAATACGAGAGTCCATCGGCAGACGCTTCCGCAGGCCAAAGCTGTCGAACGCTGGAATCCACTCGTTCGGGATCGACTTTCGGACTCTTCACATCGGGTTAACTTCATAAGCACTCCGGCCTGTTAGCGTCCGATGAGAGGCGTGCGGTGAGAGGCGTGAAATCCAGGAGGAGGTGGAGGGTGCGGACGACGGCTGTCCGGTTCGTGCTCGCGTTCCTCCTGGCTTTTCTGCTCGCCCCTCACTCCCCTGATTCCGCCGCCGATGCCACCGCGCACGGGCACGTGTTCTCGATGCGGGCGGACGGGACTCCCGAGGCGGCCGCGGGTGAGGCGCTCAGCGAGTACGGCGGCACCTGCGGCACGCTCCGTCCGGGCTCCGACCCCAACGGACTCCTGCGCCCGCGCGACCGGCACCGCTCCGCCGGGGTGCCCGTCCCGGAGGCGCCGTCACGCGCCGCCCTGGCCGGGTCCGCCGTCCACACGTCCGCTCCGGCCTCCGGTGCGAGAACGGGCGGCGCCGGTCACGCCTCCGGGGCCTCGGCGTCCCACTCCGCCTCGTTGCTCCAGGTGTTCCGCTGCTGAGCTGACCGGGCCCACGGTGACCCACCCCCGGTCCCGCCGGACCGGTGGGCCGTCTCCGGGTGCCTCTTCCAGGTTCCGGCTCCCGTACGCACCGACGCGCCGTCCTTTCGGCGCGCCAGGAGGAATCACTGGCATGCACACTCTTGTCGATCCCCACACGACAGATGTCCCGCACGGCAGCGGCTCCGCCGGCTGGGCTCCCCGGCCCGCCGGCGCCCGCCCGGCCCTCTTCCGCACGGGATGAGGGCCGTCATGGGACGCGTCGGCGCCCTTCCTCATCTGCGGCAGGACTTCGCCGCCTCACTCGTCGTCTTCCTGGTCGCCCTTCCGCTGTGCGTGGGCGTGGCGGTGGCCTCCGGCGTCCCCGCCGAACTGGGCCTGATCACCGGCATCGTGGGTGGTCTGGTCACCGGTTCCATGCGCGGCAGCAGTCTCCAGGTCTCGGGTCCGGCCGCCGGTCTGACCGTGCTCGTCTTCGAGGCCGTGCAGACCTTCGGACTGCCCGCCCTCGGTGTGATCGTGCTTGTCTCGGGTCTGCTCCAGCTGGCCATGGGCGCTCTGCGCCTGGGCCGCTGGTTCCGGGCCATCTCGGTCTCGGTCGTCGAGGGCATGCTCGCCGGTATCGGTCTCGTGCTCATCGCCGGTCAGCTGTACGCGGCCGCCGGTGTGGAGGCACCCGCGTCCGGTACCGAGAAGGTGACCGGGATTCCCGGACTCCTGGCCGACGCCGTGTCCAGCCGTGAGGCACTGGTGTCACTCGCGATCGGCACCGCGACCATCGTCCTGGTGGTGACGTGGGACAGGATGCCGAAGCGGGTGCGGGCGGTTCCGGGCGCGCTCGCCGCGGTCGCGCTCGCCACGCTCGTCACCGTGGCCTTCGACCTGCCCGTCGGAACCGTCCGGGTGCAGGGGCTGCTGGACGCGGTGCAGATCCCCCCGCTGTCGGAGTTCGGCGGGCTGGCGACCCTGAGCCTGCTCGGGACGGTGGCCGCCTTCACGCTGATCGCCTCCGCGGAGAGCCTGTTCAGCGCGGCCGCCGTGGACCGCCTGCACGACGGGCCGCGCACCCGGTACGACAAGGAGCTGATGGCCCAGGGCACGGGCAACACCGTGTGCGGGATCCTCGGCGCGCTCCCGATGACCGCGGTGATCGTGCGCAGCTCCGCGAACGTGCGGGCCGGCGCCCGCACCCGGGCCTCCCGGGTGCTGCACGGTGTGTGGCTCCTGCTGTTCGCGGCGCTCCTCCCCTCGGCGCTGGAGCTCATCCCGCTCCCGGCACTCGCCGGGATCCTGATCCACGCCGGATGGAAGCTGATTCCGTTGCGCTCCCTGGTGGCGCTGTGGCGTGAGCACCGGGGTGAGGCGCTGATCCTGGCCGTGACCGCCGTGTCCATCGTGACGGTCAACATGTTCGAGGGAGTGCTGACCGGCCTCGCGCTGTCCGTCGCCAAGGCCGCCTGGGACGCTTCGCACATCAGGCTGGAGGTCGTCGAGACGCGTGACGACCTGGTGAGGGCCCGGCTCTCGGGCAACGCGACGTTCCTGCGGCTGCCGAAGATACTGGACAGCCTGGAGGCCCTCCCCACGGACCGGCCCGTCGCGCTCGACCTGTCGGGCCTGCACCATCTGGACCACGCCTGCCGAACCGCGCTGGAGAGCTGGGCCGAGCGGCACAGTGCCTCCGGGACCGAGCCGGTGCGCCTGACCCGTGAGGACGTGGTGACGGCGGCTCCCTGAGCGCACACCGTCGGGGAGCCCTGCCGGCTCCCCGACGGCATGACGATTCGCCGGGCTCCGTCGACTGGGGGCCCGGCGAGTCGTCACAGGTGGTCAGCCGTTCGGCAGGATGACCGCCCGGCCGTTGATCTTCCCCGCGTGCAGCCGCTCGTAGGCGAGCGGTGCCTCGTCGATGGAGAACGTCTCGACGTGGACGTCCACGGCGCCGGCGTGGGCGAGTTCGATGACCTCGGCGAGTTCCCTGCGGGTGCCCCAGTACGGCGCGGTGACCGAGGTGGAGAACGGCAGGACTCCGAAGCCGACGGGCAGCAGGCCGCCGCCGATACCGACGATCGTGATGTCGCTGTCGACCGAGGCGACGGCTCCCGCTGTCTTCACGGTGGGTTCCGCGCCGACGAAGTCGAGGACGACCTGGGCTCCGATGCCGCCGGTGAGCGCGCGGACCTCGGCGGCTGCGTTCGCGTCGGACAGGACGGCCTCGTGGGCGCCGACGGTCTTGGCGAGCGCGAGCTTCTCCTCGGTGACGTCGAGGGCGATGACCCGTGCGGCGGTCATGGCGCGCAGCAGCTGGATCGCGACGTGCCCCAGCCCGCCGGTGCCGATGACCACCGCGGTGGCGCCGGGCCGCAGCTTCGGCAGCGAGCGCTTGATGGCGTGGTAGGGCGTGAGGCCCGCGTCGGTCAGGGAGACCGTCTTGACCGGGTCGAGGCCGCCGATCGGCGTCAGATGACGGGTGTCGTCGACGATCATGTACTCGGCCATGGCACCGGGGTTGCCCAGTCCGGGCGGGTTGATGCCGAGGTCCGCGGCGCGCAGGCAGTAGTTCTCCCGGCCCTCCGCGCAGTTGACGCAGGTGCCGCAGCCCCATGGCCCGTAGACGGCGACCGAGTCGCCGACCGAGACGCCCTCGGCGCCGTCACCGAGCGCCGCGACGGTGCCGACGCCTTCGTGGCCGAGCGTCAGCGGGAGCTCGTAGGGGAAGCCCTCGGCGGGCCAGCTCATCACCGCGATGTCCGAGTGGCAGACACCCGCCGCGGTGACCTTCAGCAGGACCTGGCCGGGGCCTGGTACGGGCTCGGGAATGTCCACGACCTCGGGGGCGGCGCCGATGGTGCGGTACTGGACGGCTTTCATGGTTCTCCTTCGTTTCTCCGTGTTTCCTTTGTGACCCCCGTGATGGCGCTCCGCCACTCGGGGGATCAGGAGGCGGAGTAGCCGCCGTCCACCAGGTGGTAGCTGCCGTGGATGAACGAGGCGCGGTCGGAGAGGAGGAAGGCGACGAGTTCGGCGACCTCCTCGGAGGTGCCGAGGCGCCCGGCGGGGTGCAGCGATATCAGGTGGTCGCGGGCCGGTCCGTCGGTGTCGCGGAGCAGCGGGGTGTCGATGAAGCCGAGGCCGACCGCGTTGACTCGGATGTTCTGGTTCGCGTATTCGAGTGCGGCGGTCTTGGTGAGGCCGACGACGCCGTGCTTGGCGGCCACGTAGGCCGGGGAGTTCGCGAACCCGTTGGTCCCGAGGATGGAGGAGACGTTGACGACGGCGCCGCCGCCGGCGGCCAGGATGGCCGGGAGTTCGTGACGCATCGAGTAGAAGACGCCGCTGAGGTCGGTCGCGACGACCCGGTTCCAGTCCTCGATCCCGTACTCGCCGGTGGGACGTGACGGGCCGCCTATGCCGGCGTTGTTCACCGCGAGGTGCAGGGCGCCGAAGGTGTCGACGGCGAAGCGGACCCCGGCCTCGACGGAGGCGGGGTCGGTGACGTCGAGTGCGACGGCGGCGGCCGTGGCGCCGGTGGCGCGCAGCTCTTCGGCGGCCCGACGGGCGCCCGCCTCGTCGTAGTCGGCGACGACGACGCTCGCGCCGCTCGCGGCGAGCCGGCGGGAAAGGGCGAGGCCGATGCCGGACGCTCCGCCGGTGACGAGGGCGACCTTGCCGGCGAACTCCGCCTCGGGGGCGGTGGGGAGGGTGGTGCTCATGGTGTGCTTCCTTGCGTGGTGCTGTGGGGCGCCGGCCCGTCCTGCTGTCAGTCCAGCAGGTGTGCGGAGAGGGCGTCGAAGGCGTGTACGACGAGCTCGGGCAGGGCGGCGGGACGGCCGCCCCTGACCCAGGCCGCCTGGGCCGCGAGGAGCGCTCCGGCTCCCGCGGCCACGGCCACGGCAGGACGGAGGTCCTGCCGTGGATCGACGCCGAGCCGTTCCGCGAGAATCGCCACCGACTCCTCCTGTGCGTCCACCCTGATGTGGTGGTACGCGGCGTAGAGGGTCGGTTCCTCCTCGGCCATGACGAGCAGGTCGAAGATGCGTGGCCGCAGGTGCCAGGGCTCCGCCTCGGGGTCCTCGAGCCAGTCGAGGACGGCCCGGCGGTAGGCGGTGAGCGGTGGTTCGGCCTCGGGGCGCTCGCGGAGCGCTCGGTTGATGCGGTCGCCGTCGCCTCGTACCGCGTCGAGGACGGCGGCCTCCTTGCTCGGGAAGTACCGGCTGAAGGTGCGCCGGTCGACGTCGGCGGCCTGGGCGATCTCCTCGACCGTCACATCCCGCGGGCCGCGCTCGAGCACGAGGTCGAACGCCGACCGCGCCAGTGCGTCCCGGGTCCTGCGCGCCTTGCGGGCGCGCCGTTCCGGGGCCTTCCCTGAGTCCTGCATAACTGCACCATACACCTTTAAATGTCCCGGTGGGACATGAGTCCCTCTGGGACACCAGTACTGTGGGGACACGCACGACGGGGCCGAGGCGACCAACGGTCACCCCGGCCCCGTACAGGACTCGGCTCAGGCGTGCGCCGCCCCTCAGGTGCGGGACTCGGGCTCCTCCTCAGGGCCCCGGCTGAGCGCGCCCGGCCACCAGGCGACGCGTCCGATGTCCCGGACCAGCGCGGGCACGAGCAGGGAGCGCACCACGAGGGTGTCGAGCAGCACCCCGAACGCCACGATGAAGGCGATCTGCACCAGGAAGGCGAGCGGGATGACTCCCAGCGCCGCGAAGGTGGCGGCCAGCACGACGCCCGCGGAGGTGATAACGCCGCCCGTGGTGGTGAGTCCGCGCAGGACTCCCTGACGGGTGCCGTGGATCAGGGACTCCTCGCGGACACGGGACATCAGGAAGATGTTGTAGTCCACGCCCAGGGCGACGAGGAAGACGAACCCGTACAGGGGCACCGAGGCGTCCGTACCGCTGAATCCGAAGACGTGCTCGAAGACCAGCGAGGCGATGCCGAGCGTGGCGAGGAAGTTGAGCGCCACGGTAGCCACCAGCAGCAGCGGCATCAGCAGCGAGCGGAGCAGGCCGATCAGGATGACCAGGATGATGACCAGCACCACCGGCACGATGATGTTGCGGTCGTGCTCGGCCGTCTGCTGGGTGTCGTACTGCTGGGCGGTGTAACCGCCGACGAGCGCGTCGGCTCCGGGGACCGCGTGCACGGCCTTCCGCAGGTCGACCACGGTCGCCTTGGCAGCGTCACTGTCCGCCGCGGCCTCGGGGGTGGCATCGATCCGCACGCGCCCGTCCACGACCAGCGGTTCCCCGGCGCCCGGCCGGCCCGATTCCGTCAGGACGGAGACGTTCGCGACCCCGGGGACGTCCTGCGCCGCGGCGACGACCTCCTGCGAGCGGTCGGCGGCGGCGATCACGACGACGGGGTTGCCCGATCCCCCGGGGAAGTGCTGGGAGAGGGTCTCCTGCGCGGCGACGGAGGGCGCGTCGTTGACGAAGATCTCCTCGAGGGGGACACCCTTGGAGTTCAGCGTCGGCATGAAGGCGGCGCACACCAGGAGCCCCGCCAGGGTGACGGCCCACACCTTGCGCGGGGCGCGGTCGACCAGCCGGGCGACCTTCGACCAGATCCCGGTCGATCCCGCCTCGGGCTCGGTCCGGCCCTTCCTGGGGCCGGACGGCCAGTAGGCCACCCTGCCGAGGAGGACCAGGACGGCGGGCAGGAAGGTGAGGGCGCTCAGGACGGAACACACGATCCCGATGGCCCCCACCGGGCCGAGCGCCCGGTTGTTGGTCAGGTCGCTGAGCAGCAGGGCGAGCAGGCCGAGGGCCACGGTGGCGGCGCTGGCCACGATCGGTCCGGCGGACTCTCGGAGTGCCGCACGCATGGCGGTCCACCGGTCGGGCTGCCGCGCGAGCTCCTCGCGGAACCGGGCGGTGAGCAGCAGGGCGTAGTCGGTGGCCGCCCCGATGACCAGGATCGACAGGATGCCCTGGACCTGCCCGTCGACCCTGACGATGTCGTGGTCGGCCAGGACGTAGACGACGGCGCAGGACACACCGAGCGCGAACACGGCGCCGATGATGATGATCAGGGGCAGCAGGACGCTGCGGTAGACCAGGAGCAGGATGACGAGCACGGTCACCAGGGCGACGCCGAGCAGCAGGCCGTCGATGCCGGCGAAGGCGTCCGAGAGGTCGGCCTGCGAGGCCGCGGGCCCGGCGAGCTGGACCGTGGTGCCCGGGACCTTCTCGGCTGCCTCACGGATGTGGGCCAGCGAGTCCGGGAGTTCGTCCCCCAGGTCCGGCCTCAGCTGTACGACGCCCTCGAGGGCCTCGCCGTCCTCGGACGGCAGAGCGGGGCTCACCTTGCCCGTCACGCCGGGCCCGTCCTGTGCGGAGGCGAGGGCGGCGGTGGCGGCCCGCTGCTGCTCGGGCCGGAGCTTCTCGCCGTTCCCGTCGGACGTCCAGACCACGATGGCGGGCACGGTCTCCTGGCGGCTGAAGTCCTTCTGCGCCTCGACGACCTTGGTGGACTCGGCGCTCTGCGGCAGGAACGCGGCCTGGTCGTTGGTGGCCACCTCCCCGAGTTTTCCGGCGTAGGGGCCGAAGGCGCCGCCGACGACCAGCCAGGCGAGGACGAGGAACACGGGGAGAACGATCAGCCGACGGGTCGGCTTCGATGCGGTGGACATAGCACTCCTGGGTCGGCCGCGATCTCTCAATCATGATGTATCTCAATGATTGAGATTACATGCCACGGCGCGTACCTCCGTACCGGGAGGGTGGTTCAGCGCCGGGGAACCTGCATTCGACCGAGTTCCCCGTTCATACGTCCCAGAAAACGGAGGGCGGCCTCGAGTTCGCCGGGCCCCGACGCCGAGCGGGCACCGGCCGCCGCCTCCGCCAGGGGCATGAAGAAGGAGCGGGCCGCCGCCTGGGCGCCGGGCTCGTAGTAGAGGTGGACCACCCGGCGGTCGGCGCTCTCCCGCGCCCGCCTGATGTGCCCGGAGCGTTCGAGCCGGTCCAGACAGGCGGTGACCGCGCCGGACGTCAGGCCGAGGTGCTCGCGGAGCCGACCGGGAGTGAGCGGCACGTCCGAGTCGAGGATCGCGCCGAGCGCCTGCACATCCGTCGCGTGGAGGCCCTGCGTATGGGCGAACGCGTGGACCAGACGGTTGATCTCACCGTTCATGCGGCGGAGCTCGACGGCGAGAGCCTGGAGATCGGACATCCCCGCACCGTCCCCGTCCGGTCCGACGCGAGAGTCGTCTGCACTGTCCACCGCCCCATCCTAGGACCCCGGGACCGGCCGGACCGCTCGGTCCCCGGCCTCGGACCGGCACCCGGGCACCGGCGTGTCCGTCCTGCGGAATTCCTCGCACGGGGACACGGTGGTCCAGGAAGAAGAGAGCCTGAGCGGAGGGGTCATGGTGAGCACGGACGACAGCGCCGGACTGCGGTGCCTGGTGACGGGTGCGAGCGGCTACATCGGAGGGCGGCTCGTGCCCGAACTCCTGGAGGCCGGCCACCGGGTGCGCTGTCTGGCGCGTACCCCGGAGAAGCTGCGGGACCACCCGTGGGCCGGTGAGGCCGAGGTGGTCAAGGGTGACGTGACGGACGCGGAGTCCCTGGACGCCGCCATGCGGGACATCGACATCGCCTACTACCTGGTGCACGCGCTGGGCTCCGGGCGGGACTTCGAGAAGACCGACCGCGAGGCGGCACGCGTCTTCGGCGAGCGGGCGAAGGCGGCAGGCGTCCGGCGGATCGTCTACCTCGGCGGGCTCACCCCGCCCGACGTGCCCGATTCGGAACTCTCCCCGCACCTGCGTTCGCGCGCCGAGGTCGGACGCATCCTGCTCGATTCGGGTGTGCCGACCACGGCGTTGCGCGCGGCCGTCATCATCGGTTCCGGTTCGGCGTCGTTCGAGATGCTGCGCTACCTCACGGAGCGGCTGCCGGTCATGGTCACCCCCAGCTGGGTCTCCACCCGGATCCAGCCGATCGCGGTGCGGGACGTGCTGCGCTACCTGGTGGGCAGTGCGCACATGCCCGCCGACGTGAACCGCGGCTTCGACATCGGCGGGCCGGACATCATGACGTACCGCGACATGATGCAGAAGTACGCCGAGGTCGCCAGGCTCCGGCAACGGCTGATCCTCCCGGTGCCGATGCTCTCACCGGGCCTGTCGAGCCACTGGGTGGGCCTCGTCACGCCCGTTCCCGCGTCGATCGCGCGGCCTCTCGCGGAGTCCCTGCGGTACGAGGTGGTGTGCCAGGAACACGACATCGCCGAGCACGTGCCGGACGGGCCCGGCCGGCCCTTCACCTTCGCCACCGCTCTCTCGCTCGCCCTGCAGCGGGTGCGTGAGGCGCGGGTGACGACACGCTGGTCCTCCGCGTCCACCCCCGGCATCCCCAGCGATCCGCTGCCCACCGACCCCGACTGGGCGGGCGGAAGCCTGTACACCGACGTCCGGGAACTCGACGTCGACGCCTCGCCGGAAGCCCTGTGGCGGGTCATCGAGGGGATCGGGGGTGACAACGGCTGGTACTCCTTCCCCCTGGCCTGGGCGGTCAGGGGCTGGCTTGACCGGCTCACCGGCGGCGTGGGACTGCGCCGGGGCAGGCGGGACGCCCAGCGGCTCAGGGTCGGTGACTCCCTGGACTTCTGGCGGGTCGAGGAGATCGAGCGCGGCAGTCTCCTCAGGCTCCGCGCCGAGATGCGGATGCCGGGCCTGGGCTGGCTGGAGATGTACGCGCAGGAGGGCGAGGACGGCCGGTCGCACTACTGCCAGCGCGCCGTGTTCCACCCTGCGGGGCTGCTCGGCCACGCCTACTGGTGGGGCGTCTCCCCCTTCCACGCACTGGTCTTCGGCGGGATGGCACGCAACATCGCCCGGGCCGCGGTGCGGGGCACGGAAGGCGGGACGAAATGACCGTGGCCGTGGTGCTGTTCACCTCCGACCTGCGACTGCACGACCATCCCCCGCTGCACGCCGCCCTGGCCTCCGCCGACGAGGTCGTGCCCCTGTTCGTACGGGACGAGGCCGTGGAGGCCGCCGGGTTCGGCGTCCCCAACCGGCTGGCGTTCCTGGCGGACTGCCTGCGGGACCTGGACGCGGGACTGCGCGAGCGCGGCGGCCGTCTGGTCGTCCGTGAGGGGGACGCCGTCGAGGAGACCTGCCGGATCGTCACGGAGACCGGGGCCGGCACGGTGCACACGGCGGCCGGTGTCAGTTCCTTCGCCCACCGCCGGGAGGAGCGGCTGCGCGAGGCCCTCGGGTCGCAGGGGTGCGGTCTGCGGGTGCACGACGCGGTGGTCACCGTCGTCGCGCCCGGGGCGGTGGTCCCGTCCGGTCCGGACCGGGACCACTTCGCCGTCTTCACCCCGTACTTCCGGCGCTGGTCGGAGGAGGGGCTGCGCCAGGTGTTCCGGGCGCCCCGCACCGTCGCCGTTCCGGAGGGCCCGGCATCCGCGGCGCTGCCGTCGAGGGACGGTGTGCGCGAGGTGTCCCCGGGGCTCGCGGAGGGTGGTGAGGAGGCGGGGCGCAGGCTTCTCACCGCGTGGCGGCGTGACGGTCTGGCCGCCTACGAGGAGCGTCACGACGACCTGGCGGGCGACGCGACCTCGCGGCTCTCGCCGCACCTGCACTTCGGCACGCTCTCCCCCACCGAGGTGGTGAGCCGGGCTCGCGAGGCGGGCGGCCCGGGTGGGGAGGCATTCGTGCGGCAGGTGTGCTGGCGGGACTTCCATCACCAGGTCCTGGCCGCCCGTCCCGCCGCCTCCCGTACGGACTACCGTGCGCGGAACGACCGCTGGCGCACCGGGCGGGCGGCCGAGAAGGACACCACCGCCTGGAAGGAGGGACGCACCGGCTATCCGGTGGTGGACGCGGCGATGCGTCAGCTGCTCCACGAGGGATGGATGCACAACCGGGGACGGCTGCTCGCCGCGAGCTTCCTCACCAAGTCGCTGTACGTGGACTGGCGGGTGGGGGCGCGTCACTTCCTGGATCTGCTGGTGGACGGCGACGTCGCCAACAACCAGCTGAACTGGCAGTGGGTGGCCGGGACGGGCACGGACACCCGGCCCAACCGGGTGCTCAATCCCGTCACCCAGGCGAAGCGCTACGACCCGGACGGCGCCTATGTGCGCCGTTGGATCCCCGAACTCTCCGAGGTCGCGGGGCCGGCGGTGCACGAGCCCTGGAAGCTGCCGGAGTCCCGGCGCTCCCGTCTCGACTACCCGGAGCCGGTGGTCGGGCTGTCCGAGGGACTCGCCCGGTTCAAGGAGGCCAGAGGGCTGGACTGAGCCCTCGCCGGGTCGCTGTCACGGGTGCGGGTTCAGCGGGATGTGTCCCTGGGCCCGCCCCTGGTCGTCGAGGAGGCGCCCCATCCGTTTGGGCGTCAGCAGCGTGATGTCACGGCGGCGGACCTGTGCGGAGGGAAGCCGCTTGCCCAGACCGGTCTCGAAGCCCGCCGCCTCGCTCAGCGAGCGGGCCCAGGTCGAGACGAGCAGATTCGTCTCACCGGTCACCGCCATGCACAGCCGCACCCCGGGCAACCGGGCCGCCAGACGCCCGGCGGAGTCGAGTTCGGCGGACGGGACGGAGAGACGGTAGGTGCTGATTACCGGCCGTCCGGCCGCCAGGTGGGAGACGTCGCAGCGGATCCTGACCTGCCCGGAGTCCAGCATCCGGGTCAGGCGGCGGCGTACGGTCGCCTCACTGGTGCCGGTGTCCCGGGCCAGTTCGCTGTAGGGCCGGCGCGCGTCGGCGGCGAGTGCCCGCAGCAGCGTCCGGTCGGCGTCGCCGTGGTGCCCGGTCGCCGTACCGCCGGTCGCGGCGGATTCGAGCCGGGAGCGCTGGACGCGGTCGAGGGCGTGCACCTTCCAGTCGGCGCCTTCCCGGTAGCTGCGCAGCATCACGGCGAAGCCGATGTCGCGCACGCCAGGCAGCCGGGCGAGCGGTCCGTCGGTGAAACGCGTCAGGGCGGCGGTCCCGTAGCAGAACAGGGTGAGGAAGAGAGTGCCGTCGGTGCCGGACGCGGTGCTGCCGGTGGTGCGTTCGACGCTGGCGACCCGTGGGTCGGCGCACGCGGCACGTGCGGCGGCGGCCAGGCTGCCGGCGGCCACGGACACGTCGGCGAAGGCGACGCACAGGCCCTCCGCGTGTCCGGGAGGCCCCCAGGTCTCGTACGCGGTGCTCCAGGCCAGGCCGGCGGAGTTCAGCCGGTCCCAGCGGCGGGCCGCGGTGGTCGCGTCGACGCCGAGCACCGCGCCGATGCGCGACCAGGGCGCGCGCGGACTGGTCTGCAGCGCGTCGACGAGCGCCATGTCGGCTTCGTCGAGGTCGCGTACGCCGGTCGTCGGTGAGACGGAATCCTGCGCCCCGGGTGCGACGGATTCCGGCATCCGCGCGGGGGTGGGTGCCATAGCCACCATTGTGGGGCCACTCGCATCCGCCGATGCGACGGGCCCCTGACAGAGGGACGTCCGCCGCACGTATGTGTGCGCCTGCCCGAGGGCGGATCCGGCCCGGGGGCCCAGGCGCGCGCCCTCCCCCAGCCGCGTCAGACATCGTGGAGCCGCCGTGAGCACCACCTCGACACCCTCTCCGTCACCCGCGCCGCCACCGCCGTACGGCACGAGCGCCACCCCGGCGCGGGGACGGGTCCGGCTCGACCGGGCCGCGAAGACGACCGTGGGTCTGCTGTTCCTGGCCTGGATCGTCGACTACATCGACCGGCTCGTGATCAACCTGGCGCTGCCGCACATCGGGACCGAGTTCGGCGTCGACCGCACCCAGCAGGGCATGATCCTCTCGGCCTTCTTCCTGGCGTACGCGGCCTGCCAGATCCCCGGTGGCCTGCTGGCCGACCGGTTCGGGTCCAAGCGGATCCTGCTGTGGGCGATGCTGGTCTGGTCGGTGTTCACCGCGCTGACCGGTACCGCCTGGTCGTTCGCCGCGCTCGTGGTGATCAGGGTGCTGTTCGGCGCCGGGCAGGGCATCTTCCCCGCGGCAGCCATGAAGGCGGTCGCCGAACGGACGGGACCGGCCGAGCGGATGACCGCGAGCGGGTGGATATCGTCGTCCAACGCGTTCGGCGCGGTGGTCGCGCCGCTGATCGCCGGTCCCGTCATCGCCCTGTGGGGCTGGCGCATGTCCTTCTTCGCCGTGGCGGGACTCGGCGTGGCGACCTTCGTGCTGGTGCAGCTGCTGCTGCCGCCCGCCCGGCCCGCCGCCGTGCCGGAGAACACCGGGGGCGGCGGGACGCGCGCGCTGCTGGCCACCCCGCCGATGTGGCTGTACGTGGGGATGCTGTTCGGATACGGCATGCTCGCCTGGGGGCTGAACTCCTGGATCCCCTCCTACCTGCAGACCGAGCGAGGGCTCTCGCTGGAGAGTTCGGGGCTGCTCAGCGCGCTGCCCGCGCTCTTCGGCGGCATCGCCATGATCCTCAGCGGCCGGTGCGCGGACAGGCTGAAGGGCCGCCCCGCCCTGCTCGTCGCACCCTCCATGGCCGTGGCCGGGGCGGCCGTCCTGGCGATGACCCAGGCGCGGAACCTGGTCGCTTTCGAGGCCCTGCTCTGCCTCGCGTACGCGGCCTGCACCTTCTGTTTCACACCGATCTTCGCCGTGCCGCTGCGGACCCTTTCGACCAGGCTGAGCGGGGCCGCCTCTGGCATGATCAACTTCGGTGGCCAGTCCGCGGGCATCCTGGTGCCCATCCTCATGGGCTACCTCGCGGACACGTACTCGTTCACCGTCGCCTTCGCCGTCCTGGGCCTCGGGGCGGCGCTGACGGCCGTTCTCGCCCTGATCGCCCCGCAGACCTCCGCGTCGCTCCACTCCCGGATCGGGCCCTCCCTCCGGGACTGACCGCGCGCCCCCACCCCGTCCTCACCATTCAGCGAAGGAGTCCCGTGTGACCGCCTCCCCCTCCCCCGTGCCCGCCTGCCCGGTCGCCCCCGCCCTGCTCGCGCTGCCCGCGGGCACCCCGGCCGACGAGGGCCTGACCCGGCTGCTGCCGGTTCTGGGCGATCTCTACCGGGACCTGCACGCCCACCCCGAGCTGTCGATGAACGAGACCCGCACCGCGGCGATCGTCGCGGCCGTACTGCGCGCCCAGGGATGGGAGGTCACGGAGCACGTCGGGACCACCGGCGTGGTCGGCACGCTGACCAACGGCGAGGGCCCCACGGTGCTGCTCCGCGCCGACACCGACGGGCTGCCGCTGGCCGAGGACACGGGCCTGCCGTACGCGTCGACCGACACCGCGATCGGGCCCGACGGCGGCGAGGTGCCGCTGATGCACGGGTGCGGTCATGACCATCACGTCACCGCGCTGCTCGGCGCCACCGCCCTGTACGCCGCGGACCGCACCGGCTGGCGGGGCACGCTGCTCGCCGTCTTCCAGCCCGGCGAGGAGATCGCGGCCGGCGCCCGTGCCATGGTCGACGACGGCTTCGCGGAGCGCTTCCCCCGGCCGGACGTCTGCCTCGGCCAGCATGTCAGCCCGCTGCCCACCGGCACGGTGGCGCTGCGCCCGGGGACGGCCATGTCGGCCGCCGACAGCTTCCGCATCCGCCTGTACGGAGCCGGCGGGCACGGTTCCCAGCCGGAGCTGGCGATCGATCCGATCCTGCTCGGCGCCCATGTGGTGACGCGGCTGCAGTCGGTGGTCTCCCGCGAGATCGCCGCGCAGGACGCCGCGGTGGTGACGGTCGGCTCGTTCCAGGCCGGTCACAAGGAGAACATCATCCCGGACAGCGCCGAGCTCAAGGTCAACGTCCGTACCTTCGACCCCGAGGTGCGGACCCGGGTCCTCGCCGCGATCGAGCGGATCGTACGAGGTGAGGCCCAGGCGGCGGGCGCGCCGCGTGAGCCGGAGTTCGAGCCGCTGAACGCCTTCCCCCTCACCGTCAACGACTCGGACGCCACCGAGCGCGTACGGGCCGCCCTGGTGACCGTCTACGGTGAGCAGGGGGTGC
This sequence comes from Streptomyces sp. NPDC059166, assembly GCF_042755185.1. Taxonomy (NCBI): domain Bacteria; kingdom Bacillati; phylum Actinomycetota; class Actinomycetes; order Kitasatosporales; family Streptomycetaceae; genus Streptomyces; species Streptomyces sp. NPDC059166. The sequence goes on from NZ_JBHZCI010000047.1 coordinate 46,156, forward strand.
AGCACATGGAGCGCCCGCTGCCGGGCAGCGAGGACTTCGGTGTGTTCGGCACGACGTTCACCTGCCCCTCGGTGTTCTGGATGTGGGGCGGCTTCGACCCCGCGCTCTACGAGGGCCAGGACCCGTCGCAGGTGCGTCCGGGAACCCCGGGCAACCACTCGCCGCGCTTCGCGCCGCAGGCGGAGCCGGTCATCGGGTACGGGGTGCGGGGGCTACTCGCGGCCGCGGCGGCGTTCCACGGTCCTGAGGCCTGACCGTCCCGGCATCGCGGTGCCCCCTTGCGTCCTGGAGCGCGGTCCGTGTCCAGGGGCTCGGGGGCGCCGCCGTGCGGCCGCGCCGGTCAGGTCCGGCGGTAGCGGGCGTTGGCCCAGGAGAAGAGGCCGAAGGCCGCGAGGCCCACGGCGATGAACGCGAGCAGCCAGGGCCCCGCGGGCGTCTCGGTGAAGGAGCGCAGGGTGTCGTCCATGCCCTTGGCCTTGCCCGGTTCGTGCTGCACGGCCGCGGCTACGGCGAATCCGCCCGCCGTGGCGAACACGGCGCCGCGGACCGCACCGCCGAACACGCCGGTCACGTCGACGGCCTGACGGACCCTCCGGCTCATCTCCCCCGTCTTCAGGTGCTTGTGGTACTTGCGGGCGATCGCCCGGAAGGCGATCCACAGGCCGGCGCAGAGGACGGCGACCCCGGCGGCGCCGACGATCCACTGGCCCCCGGGCCACTCCAGGGCCCGCGCCGTGACGTCGTCGGTCTGCTTGTCGCTCGAGCCGCTGCCGCTGCTCTTGTCGCCGGCGGCGTAGGAGAGCACGGAGTAGGAGACGAAGGAGTAGAAGACGAATCGGCCGGCGGCCATGGCGCGCTTGGTCGCCTTGTCCCCGTCGGGTCCCGCCTGTCCCAACACCGCCTCGGACAGACGCCACAGGGCCATCCCCGCCAGTGCCACGCCGAGCGCCCACAGGAGGAAGCTTCCGAAGGGCTTCTCGGCGATCTCCGCGATGGCGCCGCCACGGTCGGCCTGCTTGCCGCCACCGTCGGAGAAGGCTATGCGCAGGGCCAGCACACCCACGAGAAGGTAGATGACCCCGCGCGCCACGAAGCCGGCCCTTGCTCCCACGTCCAGGGCGCGGCTGCGCGCGGCTCTTCGTGCCTGACCTCGTGCGTTCATCGACAGCGCGTTCGCATTCATGCACTGCCTGGTGCCCCTGAATCGGCGATCAATGCGGGCGGGTGCGGCAGCGGCTACGCGGTCTCGTCCTCCGGCGTGGCGTCGGCCGACGCCTGGCCCTTGGCACGCCGGCCGACGACCGCGGCGGCCGCGAGGGCGCTGCCCGCGAAGGCGAGCGCGACGACCCACGGCTGGTCCAGCACATGTCCGGTGGCGTGGTCGAGGGAGTAGCGTCCGGCGCCGGTGACGCCGATGGCCGCGGCGGTGAACCCAAGGAAGGCGGGGTACTCGTATCCGCCGCCCATCGCGAAGAAGCCGGCCGGGGCGTGTACGGCGACGGCACCGGCCATGGTTCCGGCGGCCGCCGCGCCCGCCGCGGGGGTGGCGAGGCCGAGGGCGAGCAGGACCCCTCCCCCGGCCTCACCGATACCGGCGGCCAGGGCGCTGTGCTTCGGCGGGTGGAATCCCATGGCCTCCATCGCCGCGGTGGTCCCCTCGATGCCTCCGCCACCGAACCAGTGGGTCAGTTTCTGGCAGCCGTGGACCGCGAGCACGGCCCCGGTGCCGGCCCTCAGCACGAGAAGCCCGAGGTCACGTCGGTTGATACACGTCATGAGGGTCTCCTGTCGGCGGGACGGGCGGCATCTGGCCGTACGGATTCCACTGTCGGCCGCCCGGGTCCCCGGAGCCCGGTGCTGTTGGGCCATTCGTGTGCCGGGCCTTGCGGCGACTGCGACACAGGTCATTGTGCAACTTGTTGCATAACGAGGTGCGGGTGGTCTACAACTGGCTCGACGACACCTGCGAGGAGCCTCGGATGAGCCCGTACCCCACCCTGCTGAGCCCGCTGGACCTCGGTTTCACGACCCTGCCCAACCGGGTGCTGATGGGTTCGATGCACGTCGGTCTCGAGGAGGTGGAGCGCGGCTTCGAACGGATGGCGGCGTTCTACGCCGCCCGCGCGCGAGGCGGTGTCGGCCTCATGGTCACGGGCGGAATCGCACCGAGCGAGCGAGGCTGCTCCTTCCCCGGCGGCGCGAAGATGACGACCGAGGCGGAGGCGGAGCAGCACCGGGAGGTGACATCCGCCGTCCATGCCGCGGGCGGCAGGATCGCGATGCAGATCCTGCACTTCGGGCGTTACGCCCATCACCCGGATCTCGTCGCCCCGAGCGCGCTCAAAGCTCCCATCAGCGGATTCACCCCGCACGCGCTGACGGACGAGGAGGTCGAGGCGACGATCGAGGACTTCGTGCGGGCGGCGGCGCTCGCGCGCCGGGCCGGTTACGACGGAGTCGAGATCATGGGCTCCGAGGGCTACCTCATCAACGAGTTCATCGCCGGGGAGACCAACCACCGGGAGGACCGGTGGGGTGGTTCGTACGAGAACCGCATCCGCTTCCCCGTCGAGATCGTGCGGCGCGTGCGGGAGCGGGTCGGCCCGGACTTCATCCTCGTCTACCGGCTGTCCATGCTGGACCTCGTGCCGGGCGGTTCGACGCTGGAGGAGGTCGTCCATCTGGCCCGCGCGGTCGAGGAGGCGGGCGCGACCATCATCAACACCGGCATCGGCTGGCACGAGGCGCGCATCCCGACCATCGCGACGTCGGTGCCGCGCGGCGCCTTCACCTGGGTCACGGAGAAGGTGCGGGGCGCGGTCTCCGTGCCGCTGGTCACCAGCAACCGCATCAACACCCCCGAACTGGCCGAGGAGATTCTCGCCTCCGGCCGGGCGGACATGGTGTCGATGGCACGGCCCTTCCTCTCCGACCCCGACTTCGTCGCCAAGGCGGCGGCCGGCCGCGCCGACGCCATCAACACGTGCATCGGCTGCAACCAGGCCTGCCTCGACCACATCTTCAGTCTGAAGATCACCTCGTGCCTGGTGAATCCGCGCGCCTGCCACGAGACGGAGCTGGTGCTGTCGCCGACGCGTACCCGCAGGCGCGTGGCCGTGGTGGGCGCCGGGCCTGCGGGGCTCGCCTGCGCGGTCACGGCCGCCGAACGCGGGCACACGGTGACGCTGTTCGACGCCGCGGACGAGATCGGCGGGCAGCTGAACGTGGCACGCCGGGTACCGGGCAAGGAGGAGTTCGACGAGACCCTGCGCTACTTCCGTACCCGGCTCGCCGAGGAGGGCGTCGACGTACGGCTCGGTACTCCGGCCACGGCGGCGGCCCTCGACGGGTACGACGAGGTCGTCCTGGCCACCGGTGTGGAGCCGCGCACCCCGGCGATCGAGGGGGTCGGCCACCCCAGCGTGGTGAGCTATCTCGACGTGCTGCGCGGCGTGGCGCCGGTCGGTGACCGGGTGGCGGTCGTCGGGGCGGGCGGCATCGGCTTCGACGTCGCGGAGTTCCTGACCGACGACGGGGACGCGCGGAGCCGGGGCGCCGCCGCCTTCTTCCGTCAGTGGGGCGTGGACACCGACTACACGGGCCGTGGCGGGCTGGGGCTGCCCGAGCGTCCGAAGCCCTCGCGCACCGTGTATCTGATCCAGCGCAAGGCGACCAAGGTGGGTGCGGGGCTGGGGAGGACGACGGGCTGGATCCACCGCACGGAGCTGCGCCACCGCGGGGTGACGATGGTGGCGGGTGCCTCGTACGACCTGATCGACGACGAAGGGCTGCACCTGACCGTCGACGGCGAACAGCGCCTGCTCCCGGTCGACACCGTGGTGCTCTGCGCGGGGCAGGAGCCCCGCCGCGAGCTGTACGACGAGCTGCGGGCCGCGGGCCGTACGGTGCGCCTGATCGGCGGAGCCGACGTGGCCGCGGAGCTCGACGCCAAGCGGGCGATCCGCCAGGGCACCGAGCTGGCCGCCGAGCTGTGAAAGAGCGTCCGCGGCGTCCCTAGGATGCACCCATGTCACTCCCCCACGCGATCCTGACCGCCCTGATCGAGAAGCCGTCCTCAGGTCTCGAACTGACGCGCAGGTTCGACCGGTCGATCGGCTACTTCTGGCCTTCCACGCACCAGCAGATCTACCGCGAGCTGGGCAAGCTGGAGCAGGCGGGGCACATCCGGGTCCTGCCGGCGGCCCAGCCGGCCCGGGGGCAGAAGAAGGAGTACGAGGTGCTTCCCGAGGGCCGGGCGGAGCTGGCGGCCTGGGTGTCGCTGGCGGAGGACCCCCGCCCGGTCCGCGATCCGCTGCTGCTGCGGATGCGCGCGGCGGCGGTCGTCGGGGCGCCCGGCCTCGTCGGGGAACTGCGCCGGCACCTGGCGCTGCACCAGGAGCAGCTGGCGGAGTACCTGGAGATCGAGGAACGCGACTTCCCTCCGGAACGAACGGCCCAGGAGGACCGGCTGCGGCGGCTGGTCCTCCGCGGAGGCATCGACCTGGAGACGTTCTGGACGGGCTGGCTGAGCAGGGCGATCGAGGATCTGGACCCTTCGGCCCCTTGACGGGCAGGACCGCCCGGCGCCTGTGGCCTCGTCGCCGGTGCTCCGCCCCACCGCTTCCGGTGGCACTCCCGAACCGCCTCCCGGGCCCCGGAGCGCCGCGGCGTCACGGCTCGGCACCGCTCAGCCGGAGCTCCCGGGCGGCGCCGCGTGGAGGACGAGCGGCTCGGCGGGGAGAGGCACCGAGGGCGCGGGGGCGGAGATGACGACGCGTGACGGCCGCCTCGGCGGAACCGGGACGGTGGCAGGGGCTGCGTCGGCGGGGACGGTGGCGACGCCGGACGGGGTCGGCGCACCGGACGGGGTCGGGGCGCCGGCCTGCGCACGGCTGAGCAGGATCACGCCCTCGACGGCGGCGACGGCGCCGAGGAGGGCCGGAAGCAGGCCGAGCAGTCCGCCCTGGAGACGTTCGCCGAGGAGGAACAGGCCGATCAGGGCCGCGGCGACCGGGTTGGCGAGGGTGACCACGGCGAGTGGTGCGCCGAGGCCGCCCCGGTAGGCCGTCTGGGACAGCAGCAGGCCGCCCAGGGCCAGGAACGAGACCAGCAGCGCCACCGTGACGAGCCGCCAGTCGAGCAGAGGCCCCGAGTGGTCGGTCGCCGCCACGGTCAGGGTCTGGGTGAGCGCGGACGCGACACCCGAGGTGAGGCCGGACGCCGCCGCGTGCCGGAGCCCGGGCCGGGCGCCGGGCCGGCTGAGCCCCGCGACGAGCGTCATGGTCACGGCCGCGACGCACAGCGCCTCGGGAAGGCTGAGGGTGTCGTGGGGCGCCGCGCCGCCCGCGGCGAGGAGCAGTGCCGCGAGGCCCACGAGGGTCATGAGGGTGCCACGCCATTCCGTACGGCTGACCCGGCGGCCGGCCGAGCGGGCTCCGAGCGGGACCGCGGCGACGAGGGTCAGCGCGCCGAGAGGCTGGACGAGGGTGAGCGGCCCGTACTTCAGGGCGGCGACATGGAGGACGGCACCTGCGGCGTTGAGACCGACCGCGGCCCACCAGGCTCCGCGGCCCATCAGGCGCAGCGTCCCGGTCGCGGGGTCGGTCCGGCCGGCCAGCCTCGCCTGGGCCACGGCGGCGGCCGCGTAGGCGACGGCGGAGACGAGGGAGAGGGCGACGGCTATGAGCGTGGCGTTCATCGCCGCCCCCCTGACGGTGCGTACGCGGGAGTCGTGCGGAGCTGGGCGGGGACGGCTGCCTGCCACCGCGGGACCGCGGCCACCCGGGCGGCCGGCAGCGGGAGCGCGGCGAAGGCCAGGGCGAGCAGCGCCGCGGCCACGACCGCGTCGAGCCAGTAGTGGTTGGCGGTGCCCACGACGACCAGCAGGGTGAGCGCCGGGTGCAGCAGCCACAGCAGCCGCCATCGGGAGCGGGTGGCGACGATCAGACCGACGGCGACCACGAGGGACCAGCCGAAGTGGAGCGAGGGCATGGCGGCGAACTGGTTGGCCATGGAGTCGGTCGTGGGGGTGCCGGCGTAGACCGAGGGCCCGTAGACCCGGGCGGTGTCGACGAGGCCGGTCGCGTGCAGCAGTCTCGGGGGCGCCAGGGGGAAGAGCAGGTGCAGGGCGAGCGCCGCTCCCGTGACCGCGGTGAGGATCCTTCGCGCCCAGACGTAGTGGCCGGGGCGGCGCAGGTACAGCCAGACCAGGAACGCCACGGTCGCCGGGAAGTGCACCGCCGCGTAGTAGGTGTTGGCCGCCTCGACGAGGGTGTGGCTGTGCAGCAGGACCGCCTGGACGTCTCCCTCGCCGGGGAGACCGGCGGCCCTCTCGAAGCCCCAGATCTGACGGGCGTTCCGGAACGCTTCCTCCACGTGTCCGTTCGCGGCCTGCCGGCCGAGTTTGTAGACGAGGAAGAGTCCGGCCACGAGTAGCAGTTCGCGGACGAGGGGCGGTCGGGCAGTGGTGTCCGGCTCCCGCTCCGCAGGCTCACTGCGGGTGTGCATCACCCGTGCCCCTTTGCTGACGGTGCGCTGATACGTCGTACGGCGTGGCGAGTCCACGCCGTATCGATACGCCAGTGTACCGATACGAAGTCGTATCGGTACACTGGCGTATCGGTACACTGACGTATCGAGGGATCCTCAGCCGCAGTGCCGCAGGGAGGGAAGCAGATGCCGTCACCCGTGTCCGCCCAGGAATCCGCGCCCGCGTCACGCCGGTCGAAGATCACGCCCGAGCGGGCACAGGAGCTCTACACCGCCGTACTGGACCTGCTCCGGGAGAGCGGATACGACTCCCTCACCATGGAGGGCGTGGCGGCCCGGACCCGGTGCGGGAAATCGACGCTCTACCGGCAGTGGGGGAACAAGCCGGAACTGGTGGTGGCCGCCCTGCACAGCACCCGCCGGCCGCTGTTCTCCGGCATCGACACGGGCACCCTCCGCGGCGACCTCCGCGAGGCGGCGCGGGCCGTCGAGTCCGCGTCCGGCCAGGACACCGCCCTCATGCACGCCCTCAGCCACGCGGCGCTCCAGAACCCCGACCTGCTCTGCGCCATGCGCTCCACCCTGATCACGCCCGCCATCGCCGCCATCGACACGATGGTCGAACGCGCCGTCGAGCGCGGCGAGGTCGAGGCCGGCAATCCCGCACTGGAGTTCGTGGCCGCACAGGTGATGGGCGTCATGCGCGCACGCCCGCTGCTGGAGGAGCGCTACACCGACGGCCAGTTCCTGACCCGCTTCATCGAGTGCGCCGTTCTGCCCGCCCTCGGCCTCCCTCCCTCCCCGCCGGCCCCTTCGGGCGGCGAGGACTGAAGAACGTGGGCTGCCGTCCGAGCGGATGACGACAGCCCACCCGCGCGCCGCACCGTGGGGACGGGGGCGGTGTCGCCGACCGGTCGGGGGGGGGGGGGGGGGGGGGCGCCCCCCCCCCCCCCCCCCGCGCCGACCCCCCCCCCCCCCCCCCAACCGGGGGGGAGGTGACGCGGCGCCGTGGTAA
>NZ_JBHZCI010000048.1:0-52535 GCF_042755185.1 Streptomyces sp. NPDC059166
CACCGAAGGACGTCGAACTCGCCGCATAACCCCACCATCCGAACCACCCCAAACCCGACAGGGATGCCTTGACGAACGACATAGAGGCACCCCCCTTGTTGTTCATGAACCGGGGGGGGTGTCACCGGGCCCGGAGGCATCGACGGACCGCTGATGAGGGGCTTGAGCACCGGCTTCAGGGGGGCCTCTATGTCGTTCGTCAATCCCGCACTGTCAGTTTTGGGGGTGTCGGTCCTGTTCATGCCGCGAGGGTGACGGCGGGGGTTCGAGGCTCGTAGAAGGTGCCGTCGCGGAGCATGGCGAACAGGACGCTGATGCGTTGGCGGGCGAGGCGGAGGAGGGCCTGGGTGTGGGTTTTGCCGCAGGCTCGCTGGCGGTCGTAGTAGGCCCGGGAGGCGGGGTCGGCGTTCATGCAGGCGAAGGCGGACAGGAACATCGCCCGCTTCAGTTGCCGGTTTCCGCCTCGGGGTGCGTGTTCGCCGTGGATCGAGGTGCCCGAGGACTTCGTTGTCGGGGCCAGGCCGACGTAGGAGGCGAGGTGGGCGGCGGTGGGGAAGCTGGTGCCGTCGCGGACAGTGGTCAGCAGGACTGCGGCGGTCCTGACGCCGACGCCGGGCATCGAGGTCAGGACCTGGGAAAGAGGGTGGGCCTCCAGCAGGGTGTGATCTGGGCTTCCAGAGCTCGGCGTTGTTCATGGACGGCGCCCAGGGACCGGGCCAGGGAGGGCACGACGAAGTCGAGGGTGCCAGTCCCGGGCACGATCACGGTCTGTTCGTTCAGGGCGTCGAAGACGTCGTCGATCAGCCGGGTGGCCATGCGTGGGGCCTTGGGGCGGATGAGTTCGACGAGGCGGCGTCGGCCCGCCTTGTGCAACGCGGCCGGGGATCCGTAGCGCTCCAGGAGCCAGGTGACGGCCTGGTGGTCCAGACGGGGGCCCAGGACGCGTATCCGGTTGGAGGTGCGGGTGGCCTCGGCGGCGAGGTCCTGGTCGAAGCCGACCAGGACGGTCAGCTCGGCGGTGATCTCGTCGGTGAGTTCCAGCGAGCGCAGGGTGTGGGGAAGGGTGCGGGCGGCGTCCGCGATCACCGCGGCGTCCCTGGCGTCGGTCTTCGCCTCCCCGGGATACAGATCGGCGATCCGGCGCATCGCGAGTCCGGGCAGGTAGGCGACCTTGCAGCCTGTGGCCCGGGCGACGGCCAGGGGCAGGGCACCGATGGAGGCGGGCTGGTCCACGATCACCAGCACGGTGCCGAACTTCGCCGCCAGCTTCTCGAAGACGACCCGCAGCTTCGGTTCGCTGTTGGGCAGCTGCTTGTCGAAGACCTTCTTCCCGGCCAGGGTCAGCCCGTGTCCGTGATGGTTGCTCTTGCCCACATCCAGGCCCAGAAAGACGCCCACCTCGGTGGTGTCGAACATCGTTACTTTCCCTCTCCCCAGAGGTGTTCACGGTGCCGGCCTCGGCGTCAGTGTCGTGCGCGCGCATCCACGTTATGCAGACCTGCCGTCCAGAGGGCTGTCCGGCGTTGCGCCGGACCGGGCGGTGGCCGGACCTCTGATCAGCGTCTCCGATACGACACCTCCCGGGCCCGGAGGCCAGCGGTCCCGTTGCAGGACCGCGAAAATGAGCCAGGCGGCCTTGTCCTGCTCGTCTCCCTCGTTCGAGGCGCGCCAGCAGTCCGTGCTCATCTGCACTTCACTCGAATGGCCGAGATGCCCGGTCATCCGGGTGGCCACCACAAGCGCAAGCCCTCTCTTGCTGTCTGCGGTGTTGACGGGTCGCGGCGCTCGACTTCCCTGAGCGTCTGCCCCCACCTGGACAGCCAGTACAAGCAGTGTCCGGTTCGGCGGAGCCCGGCTACTCGCCAGTCCCTCTGAGCCGGGCGCCGGGTGGCCGGTTTCTCGGTGCGCCAGGCGTCGAGGTCGGCCTGCTGGCAGTGTTCGACGGTGCGGCCTCGGTCGGCGAGCCAGGTGAGGAAGGCGTTGGTCTGGGTGGCCCCCTGCTTGGCCTGGTGTGTCTGGGAGCGTCCCAGCGGTCCCTTCTCGGCCGCGGCCCCCGCAGGCGGCGCATCTTCTGGTGCCAGGTGGCGAAGTGCGATGCCGCCGTTGCCCAGCTCCGGGCCGAGGGTCACGAAATCCGCGACGAGGACATCGCCCGCCTGTCCTCGCTCAAGTACCGCAACCTGAACCTGCTCAGCCGCTACAGCTTCGCCGCCTCCACTCCGCCCGCTGGCGCTCTGCGCCCGCTGCGGGACCCGGAGGCCGCCGGGCTGGATGAAGAAGATGACAGCCCGCAGTGAGCGTCAGTGCCCTGTGGGAACGTGGTCGCACCAGCTGTGCTGGGGGTGGAAGCCCAGGCGCTGCTTGGCGGCCTGGTTGGACAGCAAAAGGGTGCGGTCGTCCAGCTCGCCCTTGACGGGCCCGTTGGGGAAGCGTGCTTCGACGAGGTCGGGGGCGGGGGTGGGCATGGCGGTGTCGTCGGCGACGATGAGGAAGGTCTCGAAGCCGCGCGGCTGGGAGTGCAGGGCTTTCTCGACGGCTGTGCCGGTGTCGCGGCCGTCGATGTAGGACCACAGGTCCCAAATGCGGTAGTCGAGGTCGTCGGCGAAGTCGGGGTACTCCGCGTACTCCTCCACGTTCTGCACGTAGGACAGGCGCAGTGCGGTGACCCGCAGGTCGGGGTCGTTCTTGGCGTACTCCTCGGCGATCTGCTCGATGAGGAGCTTGCTGAGGCCGTAGGCGTTGCGGCCGCGGCGTGGGGAGTGCTCGTCCAGGGGCAGGTAGGTGATGGCGTCGTCGAAGGGGACGCCGAGAACGGTTTCGCTGGAGGCGAGGACGATGTCGCGCAGTCCGAGGCGGCGGCAGGCTTCGAAGACGTTGTAGGCGGCCGTGACGTTGTTGGTGAAGGTCTCGGCGTTGCTGAACATCCGAGGGTGAGGAATGGCGGCGAGGTGGACGACGACGTCGAAGGCGTGGTCGGTGGTGTCGCCGAGGATGTCCCAGCCGATGGAGCCGAGGGCATCAAAGGTCTGCCCATAGTCAGTGAGGTCGGCGACGATCGAGGTGATGTCGGTGCGGCCGGGCGGCTGCCGGTCGATGCCGACGACTTCGTGTCCGGCGGCGAGCAGAGCGTCGACGGCGTGCACGCCGACCTTGCCGTTGCAGCCGGTCACGGCGACGCGAAGAGGCTTGTGCGGGGACATGAGGCTCCGTTCTCTGGCGTTCGTCGGTCAGTCTCTGTCGGCCCTGGTGCGGCCGCATCTGTCCGGGGTCCGGCCGGGCCCCGGACAGATGCCGGCGATGGCCGGTGGTTACTGCTGGGCGGGGTAGTCCGCGCTGCGGGTGAGGTCCTCCCATGCGGTGAACTCAGTACGCAGTTCGTCGAGCTTTTCCAGCGCCATGTCGTAGGCGGGGCTGCCGAGCAGGAGCCGGTGGGGCGGGTTTTCGGCGGTGACCGCGGCGACGATGGCTGCGGCGGCGCGGGCCGGGTCGCCGGGCTCGTCGCCGGTGTTCTCGCGGAACGAGGCGCGCGCGGCGCCTGCCGTGGCGGCGTAGTCGGCGATCTCGTGCTCGGGCACGGTCTCCTTGGCGGAGCGGCCGGCCCAGTCGGTGCGGAACGGGCCGGGCTCGGCCAGCAGCACCTTGATGCCGAGCGGCTCGACTTCTTGCCACAGGGCCTCGGAGAGTCCTTCGACGGCGAACTTGGTGGCGTTGTAGTAGCCGACGGCCGGGAAGGAGCGCAGGCCGCCGATGGAGGAGAAGTTGACGATGGTGCCGCTGCGGCGCGCGCGCATCTGGGGCAGCACGGCCTTCGTCATCGCGGACAGGCCGAAGACGTTGATCTCGAACATGCGGCGGATCTCGTCGTCGGTGCTCTCCTCCACCGCGGCGAAGTATCCGATGCCCGCGTTGTTGACCAGCACGTCGATGCTGCTGAAGCGGTCCTCGGCCGCTGTGACGGCGGCCTGGATCTGGGCCGGGTCGGTGACGTCCAGGGCCAGGGCAAGGGCCCGGTCGGGGGCGGTGTCGACCAGATCCTTGATCTGCTCGGGGCGGCGAGCGGTGACAACGGCCTGGTCGCCGCGGGCCAGGACGGTGGCGACGAGTTGGCGGCCGAAGCCTGTGGAACAGCCGGTGATCAGCCAGGTGGTCATGAAAGGAAGTCCTTGCGTCGTGAACGATCTTTGGAAGACGGCGCCTGCGCCACCCGGCGGCCGGCCCGGCCTTCAGCCTGTGGTTCCGGGGCCGCTTCGACCCAGGGACGCGACTTCCTAGGACGCAGCGACCCACCCACCGCGATCGCGGCGCCCCCAGTGGGGCATGAGGATGAAGGTATGGCCGGCAACGTGGACCTCACCCAGTTCCTGCGCCGCTGCCGGGACCGCATCGACCCCGAGTCGCTCGGTCTCCCGGCACGCGGCGCCTACCGCCGCGTGCCCGGACTGAGGCGCGAGGAAGTCGCCCAGCTCGCCGGAGTGAGCACCGACTACTACACACGCCTTGAGCAGGGCCGCAACATCACCCCCTCCGACAGCGTCCTGGACGCCATCGCCGAGGCACTGCGCCTGGACGACGCGGAGCGAACCCACCTGCACGACCTGGTCAAGGCCCGGCCCGGCCGCCGTGCCCGCCGCGCCACCCCCGCAGTACAGCGCGCCCGCCCCGGCCTGCTGCGGTTCCTGGAGTCCTTCACCGACCACGCCGCGTTCATCCTGGGCAGACGCGGCGACATCCTGGCCACCAACCACCTGTGCCGGGTCCTGATCGCCGACTTCGACGCCATGCCCTACCGGGAGCGCAACCTCACCCGCTGGATCGTCCTGGCCCCCGAGGCCCGCGCCCTGTATGCGGACTGGGAGCGGATCGCGGCGGAGATGACCGCGATCCTGCGCCTGGACGCCGGCCGGCACCCGGATGACGCCCGCACCGCCGAACTGGTCGGCGAGCTGACCATGAAGAGCGAGCACTTCCGCCGCTGGTGGGACGACCACCGTGTGCTCACCCGCACCCACGGACAGAAGCGCTTCCACCACCCCCTGGTCGGCGAGCTCACCATCGACTACCAGGCCCTGACCCCGCCCGGCGAGGACGACCAGACCCTCTTCCTCTACATGCCCGCCGACGACCGCACCTCCCAGGAAGCCTGGCGCCTGCTCGCCGACTGGAACACCTACGCCCCCGACCATCCCCAACCGGCCGACGACGCCCTTTCCCCTTCCGACGACAGGAGCAGCCTGTGAGCACGCCCTCCACCCGCCCCCTGGCCCTGGTCACCGGCGCCTCCAACGGCATCGGCTACGAGATCGCCCGCCTGTGCGCCACCAACGGCTTCGACCTCGTCGCCACCGGCCGCAGCGCCAAGATCGACGAGGCCGCCGAGCAGTTCACCCGCGACGGCGCCCACGTCATCCCCGTGCGCGCCGACCTCGCCGATCCCGACGGCGTCGAGACCGTGTGGAAGGCCGTCGAGAAGACCGGCCGCCCGCTGGCCGCCGCGGTCCTCAACGCCGGGCGCAGCATCGGCGGAGCGTTCCTCGACACCGACCTCGATGACGAACTCTCCCTGATCTCCCTCAACGTCACCTCGGTCGTCCACCTCGCCAAGCGCGCGGCCCGGCACATGGCCGCCTACGATGACGGGAAGATCCTCATCACCTCGTCGCTGTCCGCGACACTGCCCACCCCGTACGAAACGGTCTACGGGCCCTCCCGCGCCTTCACCCGCATGTTCGCCCTCGGACTGCGCGAAGAACTCAAGGAACACGGCGTCACCGTCACCTGCCTCATGCCCGGCGCCACCGACAGCGACTTTCACGCCCGCGCCGGCATGAACAACACCGCCTTCGGCACCGGCGCGAAGAAGAACAGCCGCCAGGAAGTCGCCCGCCAGGGCTTCGTCGCCATGATGGAAGGCCGCGCCGAGGTCGTCGGCGGCGACGCCGCCACCAAACGCACCGCTATCGAACACCGCTTCCTGCCCGAGACATACAAGGCCGCCCGCCACGCCACCAAGGCCAAGCCCCGCCCTCAACACGGGTCTGTGTAGCGAACGGTGGAACTCAGTCGGATTTGTTCAGCGGCGTCCGGCGGTGAGCCGGCCGTCGAAGGTGATGTCGAAGGCTTGGAGTGCGGCTTTCCAGCGCATGGTCCAGCGTTTGCGTCCGGTGCCGGTCGGGTCCAGGCTCATGACGGCCAGGTAGACGCATTTGAGGGCGGCCTGTTCGGTGGGGAAGTGTCCCCGTGCCCGGACGGTCTTGCGGATGCGCGCGTTGATGCTCTCGATCGCGTTGGTGGTGCAGACGATCCTGCGGATCTCCACGTCGAACTGGAGGAAGGGCACGAACTCCGCCCAGGCAGCCTCCCAGAGCCGGACGATCGCCGGATACGTGCCGCCCCATGCGTCGCTGAACTCCACGAACCGCTCCAGCGCGGCCTCCTCGGTCGGCGCGGTGTGGACGGGCCTGAGAGATTTCGCGATGTTCTCCCAGTCCTGGCGGGCCGCGTAACGGAAGCTGTTCCGCAGCAGGTGAACGACACACGTCTGGACGATCGTCGCAGGCCAGACGGTGTTCACTGCGTCCGGGAGGCCACTCAGGCCGTCGCAGACCAGCATCAGGACATCGGCCGCCCCGCGGTTCTTGATCTCGGTCAGGACCTGCAGCCAGTACTTCGCGCCCTCACCGCCGTCGCCGATCCACAGGCCCAGGATGTCCCGGTGCCCCTCGGCGGTGACCGCCACCGCCATGTAGACAGGCCGGTTGGCGACCTGCCCGTCCCTGACCTTGACGTTCACGCAGTCGATGAAGACGACCGGGTAGACGCTGTACAGCGGACGGTTCTGCCATTCGCTCATGCCGGCCATCACGCTGTCGGTGATCGTGGAGATCGTGGACTTGGAGATCTCGGCGCCGTAGACCTCGGCGAGATGCGCGGAGATCTCCCCATGCGTGAGTCCCTTTGCCGACAGGGACAGGACCATCTCGTCCACGCCGCCCAGACGCCGCTGCCGCTTCCTTGGCCAACTGCGGCTCGCACGACCCGGCCCTGTCCCGGGGGACAGCGATCTCGACCGGCCCCGATTCGGTGATCACAGTCTTGGAGCGGTGTCCGTTTCGGTAGTTCTCCCGGCTGCCCTCGGCCCGCTCACCGGGCTCGTGGCCGAGATGATCGGTGAGTTCGCCCTCCAGCGCGGACTCCAGCACCCGCTTCGTCAGCTGCTGCAGGAGACAGCCCTCCCCGGTGAGCTTCACACCACCGGCCTGAGCCCGGGCAACCAGCTCGGCGACCAGCCCGTCATCCACGGCGCCCGCCCCACTCACAACGGCCTTCCCGGCCTCGGTGTCACTCGTCACGTCAGTCATCAACTGTCGCTTCCAGCTCGGGAGTTACACCACTCACCGTACAGACCCCGGCCAGGCAGTCGTCCTGCTCGTCGGCGGCACCCTGATCGGCACCGGCATCGCTGCCGCCCTCGGCGCACTCGTATCCGGCTCCGCTGTGCCGTTCCTCCTCACCCCCGCCACCGTCCTGATCCCGGCCGTCGTGATCATCCTCCTCGGCGCGCTCGGCGCCGCCCTGTCCATCCGCCGCATCACCTCCGTCGACCCGCTGACCGCCCTGGGGAGCGCCCGATGAGCCTGAACCTGACCGACATCACCCTCACCTACCCCGACGGCGACACCCGCCTGACCGCTCTCGACCAGGTCAGTCTGGAGGTTCCCAAGGGCAGCCTGACCGCCGTGGTGGGCCCCTCCGGCTCCGGCAAGTCCAGCCTCCTCGCGGTCGCCGCCACTCTGATCACCCCCGACACCGGCACCGTCACCATCGACGGCCAGAGCACCACCGGCCTCACCCGCGGCGAACTGACGGAACTACGCCGGCACAGGATCGGCATCGTCTTCCAGCAGCCCAACCTGCTGCCCTCCCTCACCGCCGCCGAACAACTCCAGGTCATGGCCCAGATCGACGGCCGCAAACCCCGCACCGCTTGTGACCGCGCGATGGGACTCCTCGACGCCGTCGGTCTCGCCGACCAGGCTGGCCGCCGCCCCCACCAGCTCTCCGGCGGCCAGCGCCAGCGCGTCAACATCGCCCGCGCCCTGATGAACAACCCCACCGTCCTGCTGGTCGACGAACCCACCAGCGCCCTCGACCACGAACGCGGCGGTGCCGTCCTCGACCTCATCACCCGCCTCACCCACCAACTGGCCACCGCCACGATCTTGGTCACCCACGACCGCACCCACCTCACCGCCGTCGACCAGATCGCCGAAGTCCACGACGGGCGCCTGCGCCTCCCGGCCACGACCCGGTAAGGGATCGGCTTGCACGAGCCACAGGGCCAAGCGAGCTCCGCGTACGACGACCATTCCGCAGGTTCTGGTAGCCGGGCTTACCAACAACGGCCTTGGAAGGGCCTCCTTGAGGAGTTGGATCAGCGGTCGCGGGAGTACGCGATGTGGAGGTCATCCGGCCGGACCGCCGGTGTGGCGACGGCGGCGGGGACCGGCGCCCTGCCCGGGATACCGGCACGGGCCGGGCTGGCGGCGAGCGCGGCGGCGCTCAACGGAGACGCGCGGGCGGGACCACGGCCGCGATCACGGCCGGCGGCCGGCGTGGCAGCAGGGCGGGGCCGAGCCGTCACCTCTTGGGCGAGGCGGGGCTGCACTGCGACCTGGAGCCCTGAACGGTGCAGGGCCACCGTGGCGTCGGCGACTTTCCCCAGCGCCTCGACGCGATCGGTGGTCGCGGGGAGCGTGTAGATGTCCAGGCTCGAGTTGTGCCGCCAGCCGTCCTTCACCAGCGCGAGCCCGCTGAGGCCGGAGACACGGTCGTCGAGGGCTGCGATGATGCCGAGCTGCGGGTGGTCGGCGAAGGCGACGTCTGGTGAGTTTGCGGATCGACCAGAGCGTGAAAGGCTGGCCGAGCTTGGTCGGGCGAGCGACGGCCGTTGCGACGACGAAGTCCTCGTCGTCAGGACTGAGAGGCGGGGACGGCCTCCCGCCCAGGGAGGGTCCAGGCAGGCCAGGCCGATCTCGTTGAACCGGTGGATCACGTCGCGGACCGTGTCCTCGTCCGCCTGTACCAGCTGGGCGATGACCGGGACCCGGTTCCCGCCAGCCGAGGCCAGCAGCATCATCGCGCGCCGGTAGCGTACCGAACTGGTGCTGCCCCGGCGCACGATCTGCTGCAGCTTCTGCCCTTCCTGGTTGGTCAATCTGAGCACACGACAGGCTCGGCCACCGCACCGCCACCGGTCGGATCGGACGCCACCGCACATCCAACTGCCTCGACCACCAACCCTGTCAGAGCGCTAGATAGTCGCCGCCGCGCACCAACGCCGGTCCCTTGGAGACGAGTTCGTGTGAGTAGTGCCTGCCCGGATGTCAGTCGTGCGCGCGAGGACTGGATGAAGGGGGGTAGGTTCGGGGACGTGAACGGGTATGGAGGGGGCGCCTGTCCGCTCCTGAACTGCCGCCCGGATCAGGCCCTGTCTCCGTATCCGTCAACGCGGAGCTAGCTCACTCAGGGTCAGGCCACGGGCCTGCAGCCACCCGATGCGCGCCCAGTACGAACGCCCCGGTCTCCAGGAGGCCGGGGCGTTCAGGACTTCCGGCGGGTGCGTCCGCCTATTCGGCGGCGGAGGGCTCGCTCATTAGCATGCAGGGCGGTTGTCCGTGGTGGGTCTACTCCGTGCGCAAGGCGGCAGCCGTCCGCATCCGGGCCGCCCACCGGGCTGGCGGCAGCGCCCCGACGACGGCGATGACCAGCCCGCCCAGACACAACAGCACCAGCTCCGGCGCCTGATACACGGCGATCACCGTATCCGGCAGGCGCAGCCCCGCGCTGTCGCCCATCGCGGGTAGCACCCAGCCGTGCAGGGCCATCCCGAGGGGCACTCCGAGGGCGCCGCCGGCCAGGCCGGTCAGCACGACCGAGGTGAGGACCATGCTGGTGGTCTGGCGCGGTGTCATGCCGAGCGCCTTGTGGATGCCCAGCTCGCGGACCCGCTCACGGGTGTCGAGGAGTGCACCGCTCAGGACACCGAGCGCGGCGACCGCGACGAGCATCAGGGTTAGCAGCGCGGACAGAGAGTTGAGGGTGACGACCATCTCGCTTCCGCCCTCGGAGCCGCCTACGTCGGCGGTCAGACCCAGCGGGCTCAGATCCTTGTTCAGGGCGTCCGCGTAACTGCCCGCATCCGTATCGGATGTGATCGCGATGTGGTGGGCCGTGGGCGCGAGACCCGGTTCGGCGGACTTGAGCGTCGTGGCGTCTGTGAGCACCTGCATGCCGTCGTAGCGGGGGTCGAGGATCTCGCCCACGATCCGCACCGTGACGGGCGCCCGGCGGCCGTTGAGGGTGATGACGTCGCCCACCTGCCGTCCTGTCGCGGTGAGGAATCCGGTCGGTACGACGGCCTCGCCGGGCTTGTCGAGCCAGCGTCCGTCGACCATCGCGTACCCGGCCCACGAGGCATCACCGGTGAACGCGGTGACTCGGGTCGAGCCGGACACACCGGCCACCGTCACCGACGTGGTGGCCGTGCCGAAGTATGCCCGGGTGCCGGGCTGTTCCTCGATCGCCTTGCTCGGATCGGCCTGTGGCTCCTCCGTCCCCGGGAACGGTGGGTGGAGGACGCCGATGGTGACATCCGCGGCGTCATGGTCCCGGGCCGCCATCACCTCTCCGAGAGAGGAGCCCAGGCCCACCGTGAAGGTGACGGCGATGGCACCGAACACGATCGCCGTGCCCATGGCCAGAGTGCGGGCGGGCCGGGCGAAGGGCCGTGTCAGGCCGAGCGCGACCGGACGGGACACGGGCAGCCGAACCGCCAGGCGTGCCGCCCACCGGCCGCGGCCTGCCTGCTGAGCAGGGCCTGTGGCGAGCGCGTCGACGGTACGCAGTCGGCCCGCCCGCCAGGCGCTGGCGCACGCGGTCGCGGTCACAAGACCGAGCACCCCGGAGATCACGGCCGCGTCGACCCACGGCTCCACCCCCAACCCGCTGGTGCCGTAGGCCTCTTCCGCGTCGGAAAGGATCGGGACGGCAAGCAGGTGGCCCGTCACCACGCCGAGCGCCGTGCCAGCGAGCGTCGGCAGCAGGGCCTGGCCCAGGTATGCGCGTACGACCTGGGAGGGAGTGAATCCGATCGCCTTGAGGATGCCGATCCGGCGGATCCCGGAGCCGACCGTGGTCGCGACCACGTTGCCCACGATGAGCACCGACATGACCAAGCCGAGGACCCCGAACGCCACCAGGAAGGGGACGTAGAGCGCGGTGTCCCGCTCGGCGTTCTTCTTCACGGTGAGCCACGACTGGGACCCGGCGACCGCCTTCGCGGGAAGCTGCGCGGTCACCGCCCTGCGGCCGGCCGCGACCTGGTTGGCGGTGTCCGCTGCGGCGAAGCGGTACAGCATCTGGCGTCCGTTCGCCTGCCCGTGCGGGGTGAGGGCGGTGAGCTGGGCCGGGGTGACCCAGGCCTCGGCGGTGCCGGTCGCGGAGCGGGCCGAGCCCACCACCTTGAGGGCCGGACTGCCAGGCAGATCGGGGAAGGTGAGCTGCCGGCCGATGACCGAAGGGCTCCAGCCGCCGGCCGGCAGCACGATCTCGCTCCGGCCGGTGGCCCATCGGCCCGCGGTCAGTGCGAGGCGGTCGACGGTTCCGCCCGGCTCGGCCCGTCCGACCACGGTCATCGGCGGCTCGGGGAAGCCGTCGGAGAAGCGCGGGGTGAGCGTAGCCGTACGGAAAGGACCCGCCGCGGCGCTCACCCCGGCAGCGTCGCCAGTGGCCCGCAGCTCGGCGTCGCTGGTGCCCGCCGCGTACTGCACGGACAGATGCGCACCGTCCTGCCGCGCGAAGGCAGTGTCGAACGGCCCGCTGGAGGCCACGAGCAGCGACCCGGCGAGCACTGAAGAGGCCACGGCCATCAGGGCGGCGAGCGCGATCACCACGGTCTGCACGCGCCGGCGCCCCACTCCGGAGCGGACGACACGGCTCAGAGCGCCCGCGCGACCGCGCAGTGACCCTCGGCGTCGGGCGCTCAACGGGTCGCCTTCAAAAGGGAGTCGGCGGTGATCCGACCGTCGGAAAGGCGGATCGTGCGGGTCGTGCACGCCTGAGCCAGGGCCACATCGTGGGTGACCAGGACAACGGTCTGGCCGTCGGCATGCAGCTCGCGCAGCAGCTCGCTGACTTCTTCGCCGGACGCCGAGTCCAGGGCCCCGGTCGGCTCGTCGGCCAGCAGCAGCGGCGGCCGGTTCATCAACGCCCTTGCCACCGCGACGCGCTGCCGCTCACCACCCGAGAGCCGGCCGGGATAGGCGCGGGCATGCCGGTCGACGCCCAGGCTCTCCAGGAGCTCCGCCGCCCGCCGGTACGCCGCGCCGCGCGCCATGCCGGCCAGCTGGGCGGGCAGCACCACGTTGTCGGCGACGGTCAGATCGTCGAGCAGATGGAAGAACTGGAACACCATCCCGATCTTGGCCCTCCGGAAGCGGGACGCCGCCGCTTCACCGAGCTCGTCGACCCGTACGCCGTCCACAGTGACCGTCCCCGCGTCCGGCCGGTCCAGGCCCGCGATCAGATTGAGCAGTGTGGACTTGCCGCTGCCCGACGGCCCGAGAATCGCGACGGCCTCACCGGCCTGCACGGTCAGGGAGGCACCCTGCAGGGCGGGCGGCCCCTCGGAGGCTGCGTCGTAGCGGCGGCTCACGTCGCACAGTTCGACCACTGGCGTGGTGGGCATGGGGTTCTCCTCTGGTCCGTACGTTTCACCCGGCTGGCCCGACCGACGCTAGGAGCGAGGAGGGCCGCGCCGCGTCGGCAACCGGACCTACATCGGCGGAACGCGAGGACGACATCCCGGCGGGGGTCCTCCTTGGGGAGTAGTCGTGCGGCGTACGCGGGTGATCTGCGGGAACGATGCGAGGCGCAGGGCTGCTCGGCGACAATGGCCCGATGAACACAGCGCCCGTGGCAGCCAGGCTGAGCGACGGCATCGCCCTGCTGCGGCGACCGACAGGCCCGCCGCCCTGCCCTGCCCGGCGCAACCTGGTCTTCGACGTGCTGCTCGTCCTGGTCATCGGCTGTGTCGTACTCCACTGGGCCGTGAACAACGGCGCGGAACAACTGCGCAACTCGCCCGACGGCATCGCCACACTCGTGCTCGGCTCGGAGGTGGGCATCGAGATCACCGTGGTGGTGCTGACAGCTCTCGCCTGGGGGCCCTTGGTGCTCCGCCGCCGATACCCTCTGGCAGTGCTGTGGACCGTGACGGCCGCGGCAGTGATGACGCCGGCCGGCGCCCAGCGGATCACCTTCTACGCGATCGTCATCGCCGCCTACACGGCGGCCGTCTACAGCCCCTACCGGGCCGCCACCCTGCTCAGCCTGCCGGTGACCGTATTCACCATCGGCACGGATGAGCACACCCGCATCATGGGCGCGATGACCTCGCCGCCCATCGTCCCCACCCAGTACGTCCCGTTGCTCATCCTCATCCCGCTGATCTTCGCGGCAAACGGCATGCGCACATGGAAGCTGCGTACCGCCGCAAGCCAGGACCGGGTGTCGGCCCTGGAACGCGAACGCGCCGAAGACCTGCGCCGCGCCACAGAGCAGGAGCGAGCCCGCATCGCTCGCGAGTTGCACGACGTCGTCACGCACAACGTGAGCATGATGACCATCCAGGCGGGCGCCGCCCGGAAGGTCATGGACCTCGCTCCCGACGATGCCCGCGAGGCCCTCCTCGCCGTCGAGGCGGCTGGCCGCTCGGCGCTGACCGAACTGCGCCACACCATGGGCCTGCTCACCATGAACGACCCACAGGACCCCGACCAGCCGACCGCCCCCGACCTCGCCCCACAGCCGGGCCTCGACCAGCTGGACTCCCTCGTCGACCGCGTGCGCCACACCGGAGTGCCCGTCACCCTCACCACGTCCGGCACCCCGCGCGACGTACCCTCCGGCGTCGGGCTTGCCGCCTACCGCGTCGTCCAGGAGGCTCTGACGAACACCGTCAAGCACGCCGCCGGAGCGCTGGCGAACGTCAGCGTCGACTATGCTGACGACCACCTGGAGGTCGAGATCACCGACACCGGCGGCGCCCCCTCCGTCACTGCGGCCACCGGCAACGGCCGCGGCCTGCTCGGCCTGCGCGAGCGCCTGTCCGTTTACGACGGCACCCTGCACACCGGGCGCCGCCTGACCGGCGGCTACCGCGTCAGGGCCCACATCCCCTTGCCTCCTGTGGAGACCGTGTGAATGCGCCCCTGCGTGTGGTGGTCGCCGACGACCAGGCACTCGTACGCTCCGGCTTCCGACTGATACTCATGGCCGACGGCATCGACGTGGTCGCCGAGGCCGCAGACGGCGAGGAGGCGGTCGAGGCGGTGGCCCGCACCCGGCCCGACGTCGTCCTGATGGACATCCGCATGCCCGAGCTGGACGGCCTGGAGGCCACCCGCCACATCCTCACCGGCGCCCCCGACGAGCCCCGCGTGATCATGCTGACCACCTTTGACCTCGACGACCTGGTCTATGCCGCGCTCGCCGCCGGAGCCAGCGGCTTCCTGCTCAAGGACGTCACCCCCGAGCATCTGGTCGCCGCCGTCCGCTTGGTCCGCACCGGTGACGCCCTGCTCGCGCCGGCCATCACCCGCCGCCTCGTCGAGCGCTATGCCCACACCGCCGCCGCGCCCGCTCCGGACAGCGCCCTGCACCGCGACCTGGAAACCCTCACTCCACGCGAACTGGAAGTCCTGCGCCTCCTGGCCCAGGGCCTGAGCAACGCCGAACTGGCCGAGCGTCTTTTCCTGTCCGAGACGACCGTGAAGACCCACGTCGGCCGCATCCTCGCCAAGCTCCAACTCCGGGACCGCGTCCAGGCCGTGGTCACCGCCTACGAAACCGGACTGGTCAGCCCCAGGACGGCCGGGTAGGCGCCTTGCCGAGGACCGCCCCCCACGGCAGCGACTTCGCGGCGCGGTGGCGGGCGACTTCAGCCGCTCGGCTGCATGCCCGGCGGAGGGAGGCCGGGACGCGCCGGCGGCTTCTGCCCGCAGACCGGCAGGCCCTGCTCGCCTTGGCTCACCTGCGATGCGGTGTCAGGTGTGACCTGCTGCTGCAAGTTCGCCCCGCGATGCCGTCCGGGGCCGGCTGTCAGGCGGAGGCGTCGCCGTGTGTGCAGGTCCAAGGGCCGTCCGATGGGCCGTGTGAGCTGATCAGGTCTGTGGCACAGGCGCAGATGAGCTTCTCCCGAGGCGCTGTCGTCGGGCTCGCCGGCACGGAGAGCTCGTCGCCGATCCGGCCGTCCTTGCCTGTGTCGGCCGGTTGAGGAATTCGGTTGCGGTGGATCAGGCGCATGCGGTCATACTCCGGCATGAGCAGAGACGCCGAGGTGATCGTGCTGGCCCGCTGGTCGGACGAGGTGATGGAACCGCTGACCCGGGACGACCCGGAACGCACGTGGCGAGGTCGCTTCGTCCCGATAGCGGGGCAGTGGGGCTACGAGTTCGGGTGGGCCCTGGAGTTCGAGAAACTGCGTGGCCGCAAGGGCCTGCTCAAGCACCTCGAGTCGCTGCCGTGGCCGCATCCGCACACGGTGCAGGTTCTGCTTCGCGACCAGGACGACGACTGCTTCGGGCTGTGGATGTTCCAGGAGGGCCGACTGGTGGAAGTCACCATTCCGCGTACCGAGCGTTTCCACCAGCCGGCACCGCCCGATGAGGACTTCGAACCCTACCCGGGCATGCTGCTGCGCACCGACCAGCACACAGCTCTGCCCGAGCAGACCCCGGAAGCACGCCGCGACACCCGCTCACCCTGGTAGACCGAGTTCGGCAGCTCATCCTGGGACGTCAGGGCTGTCGACGAGCGCGTACCCAGCGAACTGCGCCACCACAACCCAGGTGCCAAGGACCTCACAACGGGACACCATCTCGACGACGAAACAGCCACTCGGGGAGCGCAGGAATCGCGGGACACGAAAGCCCTGCCGCCCCTGCAGCCCCTCCATCAGCCTCGCTGTCCACTCGACGTCCGCGCTGTCACCGGCCGGCTTCAGCACGGACACTCCGGCCCTGGCCTCCTTCGAGCGGCTCAGGCCGTCCGGTGAGCTGGAAGGCCTGCAGGACGGACGGCGGTGGCAGGGCTGTATCAGTCTCAGGAGTCACACCGCGCATCCTTCAGGACCGACACAGCCTCACGCACCCGCGTTTCAGGAGACCTGCCCACGCCTCCGCTCCATCCGGCGGATGGGCACCGGGCGGGGCACTCCTTCCAGGAGTCACATGGCGACCTCGGCGATCATCCGATGAACCCGTTGACCACGGTGGCCGTACCCGCTTCGAGGGCCCGGCCCATGACGTAGTCGCCGACGGCGATGTCGAGGACTCCGAGCCCGAACGGCGAGAAGATCACCGGCTTGCCGCGCTCCACCTCGACCTTCCCGTTCAGCAGACCACCCAGCGTTCCCTGGATGAAGTCCCTGTGGCCGACGACCTGTTCGGCCAGATGCGGTGAGGTGTTCGCCTTGAGGCAGTGCTCGACGTCGTCCACCAGGTTGGTCGAGGCCAGAATGACCTCCGGCGGAAGATCACGCAGCGACACGTTGAGGACGACCTGGTCCGGCGTGAACCGGTACGCCGCGTCCACATAGGGTTCGCCCGCCGTGGTGGCGAAGACCACCAGGTCTGCCTTGAGGGCGGCGTCCAGACCGACGGGGTCGACGTCTGTGCCGATCTTCGTGTGCACCCGCTCCGCGAATGCGGCGGCCCGGCCGTGGTCGAGATCGTGGGCGACCACGCCGACGATGTCGACGGTGGAACTGTGCAGGTGGTCGAGGATCGTGGACGCGATGACCCCGGTTCCGACCACGCCCACGGTGAGGCCGGAGCCCGTGCACAACTGCTCCGCCGCGACCGCGGCCGACGCCGCCGTACGCGCTGCGCTGATGTGTGCGGACTCCAGGCACGCCAGCGGGCGGCCCGTCTCGAAGTCGTTGAGGATCAGCACGGCCGAGGCACGCGGGATCCCGCGCGAGAGGTTGTCAGGGAAGCTGGATATCCACTTGATGCCCATCCGGTTGACATCTGCTCCGATGTAGGCGGGCAGAGCGATGACCCGGGAGTTCGGCTTGTGCGGGAAGCGGAGGAAGTAGCTGTCCGGGTTGATCGTGTGGCCCGCGTCGTGGAGGCGGTAGGCCGAGGCGACGATCTCTCGGACCTTCTCCTTGTCGCCGTCGAGGATTCCGGCGATGTCGGGGCCGGCGACGACGATGAAGTCAGACATGGGTGGGCTCCTTGATCAGGGTCGGGTGGTCGTTCAGCCACCGCTCCGAATAGAGGGTGGACAGGTACTTGTCCCCCAGGTCGGGGGAGATGACGACGATGCGGGAGCCCGGAGGGATCTCGTCCCGCATCCTCCGGACACCGGCGAGCACCGTGCCGGTCGATCCCCCGACGAGGAGTCCGTACGAGCGGGCGACGTGGCGGCACTGGGCGATGCTCTCGTTCTCCGGCACGAGTACCTTGTGGAAGCTGCCGTCGTCGAGGAAGATCTCGGGCATCCGGCTGGAGCCGAGCCCGGGGATGTAGCGGCGTCGGGGACTGCCGCCGAAGGTGATCGATCCCTCGGCGTCGACGGCGACGACGCGGTGCGTCAGCTTCTGTTCCCGTCGGTACTCCAGGCAGCCCATGAGCGTCCCCGACGTACCGACGCCGACGAACAGGTAGTCGATTGGCCCGAACTCCCGGTGGATCGACCGGGCCGTGGTGTCGCGGTGCGCCTCCACGTTGGCCCGGCTCCTGTACTGGTTCAGCCACACGAGGTTCGGGTCGGCCTTCAGCATGTCGTCGACGAGGACCAGGCGTCTGTGGAGGAACCCGCCGTTCTCGTCCGGTTCGGTGATGACGGCGACCTCCGCCCCGAGCGCCTCCATCGCCAGCACCGCCGACTCGACCGTGTTGAGGTCCGCCACGACGGTCAGCGGGTAGCCCTTGATCGCGCACACGATGCTGAGTGCGATCCCGAGGTTGCCCGAGGAGGACTCGACGACCCGGCTCACACCGGGTACCAGGGTCCCCGCTCTCTCGGCCTGTTCGACAAGTCTGATGGCCGCCTTGAACTTGATGGAGCTCGCGGGATTCAGCCCCTCGATCTTCAGGTAGACGTCCGATCCGGGCAGAAAGCCGGGAAGCGCCAGGAACACGTCGTCATGGACGATCTCGGTCGCATTCTGGTAAATCAACGGGGGATCCTTCCGACAGCACCGACGAAGTGGCCCGAGGGGCCGGGGTCTTGACGGATGACAAGGGCTGTCCCGCGAAGTGCGGGACAGCCCTCAGGGGCGTGCCGTCTCCGTCCCTCCTCGACAGGCTCTGCCGGGTCTGCACTCGTGGAAGCGGAGCGGGTGTTGCGGGCCGTGCGGAAGCCGGCAGTTCGAGCGCGCCGCGAGCGGGCGTACCGCTGTGTGTCTCCGGCATCGATGCCCTGGGACGCGCGCGCCGGGCCACGGGCCGCCGGTCCCGGCGGCCCATGGACAGCTGGTCACCCCACGGAGGCCGCCAGTTCGCGCCGGCCCTCGTCGGCCTCCGTGTCCAGGTCACCGGTCATGCCCTCGTTGACCAGCATCTCCTTCTCCAGCCGTTCGGGCATGGCCCAGCGGTAGAGAGGCACCGCGAGAGCGGTGGTGATGACGGCGACGAGCACCAGCATCGAGAAGACTTCCTGGTTGATGATCCCTTGCGCCAGCCCGATGTTGACGAAGATCAGGATCATCAGGCCACGGGCGTTCATCAGACCGCCGATGGCAAGGGACTCACGCCACGAGAGCCCCACCCCGCGCAGGGCGAGACCGCAGCCGAAGTACTTTCCGATGAAGCCGGCCACGAGGATCAGCAGGAAGGGGCCGATCATGGCCCATCCGCCGAGGCCGTTCAGCTGGGTGTTCAGGCCCGAGAAGGTGAAGAAGATCGGGAGCAGGAGGACATTGACGACCTCCATCATGCGCTGGATCACGGCCTCGCGGAACGCGGGGTTCTTCGGCATGGCCAGGCCCGCGACGAATCCGCCGAAGACCGAGTAGATGCCTATGTAGTCCGTGAAGTACCCGGCGGCGACGACGACGCCGAGCACCAGGTACATCTCGTCGAGGCCGAACTTGCCGGTCCGCTCGACACGGTCGCCGAGCGGCTTCAGGAGCGGGCGCGCCACGAGGAGCATGAACGCCACGAAGGCGACGGAGAGACCGATCGTCACCAGGGCGGCCGCGCCGCCGGCGTTGGCGTGCATGGCAGAGATCACGGCGAGGAAGCACCAGGCGGCCGCGTCGTCGAAGGAGGCGCCGAGCAGGGTCATCCTGCCGAGCGAGGTGTTCTGCAGGTTCCGCTCGTACAGGATCCGGGCCAGCATCGGGAAGGCGGTGATGGACAGGGCGCCGCCGATGAAGAGGACGAACTCGACGGTGCCCACACCGGGTCTGGACAGGTGGTCGTAAAGGAGCCAGCCGACGGCACCGCCGAGCAGGAGCGACGGGATCATGCCGGACAGCGCGAGCAGGCCCGCCCGCTTGGCCTCCTGCTTGCCGTTGGTGCTGCCGCTGTGGTCGAAGCCCACACCCACCAGGAACATGAACAGGGTGAGGCCGATGGTGCTGAGTACGTAGAGGATCGGCTTGACCTCGGGCGGGAAGACGAACGCCTGTCCGTCGGGCCAGACCGCGCCGAAGAGCGTAGGGCCGAGCAGTACGCCGGCGACCATCTCACCGAGTACGCGGGGTTGCTTCACCATGAGGGCGAGGCGTCCGCAGACCCATGAGGCGGCCATGATGAGGATCATGGCCGGAAGGACCTTCAGAACCAGTTCGAGGTTCTTGTCCGTGACGGCAGCCGCGATCTGGAGCGAGCTGGACATGCTGGGGTTCCCCCTGTCGGATGGGCCTTGCGTGCGTAAGGTGCGGTGACCCTGGTGCGAGCGGGCCGGGTGCCGGCCGCCGGGCACCGGCGGAACCTCGGTGTCAGGCCGGGCCGGGGCGGGAGCCGCCCGGGGCGCGACCCGGGCGGCGGGGAGGCAGGACCGTACTCAGACCTCGTACTCGGTGCCGACTCCGTCGAACCGCAGACGGTCCTGGATGACCACGCGGTCGCCCTTCTTGTCGAAGCCGCGCAGCAGGCCGGCCTCGAAGAGGCGGATCACGATCTGGGAACTGACGTCCGCGCCGTCGGCGTCGGCCAGCTCGCTCTCCAGCTCCTTGAACCCGAAGTTCTCCTGCTGCATGCGCTGGAGGATCTTCTGGTGCCGTTCGTCGAGGCGCCACTTGACCATCTCGCGCCCGGACTCGTTCGCCACCACCTGCTTGGGCACGAGGCGGAAGTCGACCGGGTCGACCTTGTAGTAGGGCTTGAGCAGAACCTCCTCGCCCACCCACTCCAGCCGAGTGATCCTCCGCAGCGCCTTGTGCAGGTTCGCCACCCACCGCACGCGGGCCGGGACCAGTTCGTCGTCGGAGAACTCCGAGCTCAGGCCGTCCCGCTGATGGCGTCCGATGCTCATCATCGTCGTGGCGCGCTCCCGGAACACCTCGGCCGACCATCCGGAGCCGTCCTCGGCGTTGACCAGGTTGCCGAACCAGTTCCGGCGCTGGACCCGGTCGTCGTCGGACTCCCGGATGCGGCGCTTCGACCAGAACTCGGAGTCGGGCTCGCTGAACGAGGCCATCGTGTAGAAGGCTGCCAGGAACTCGTGGTACTTCTCGTAGGTCTCCTGGTAGGCGCGGGTGTACCAGGCGTGCACGGTCGCGGCCTCATCCGGGTGCGCGCCGAGGCGGTCGATGGCGGCCGCGGCGGACACCGCGGACTGGGCGGCCATCTGGACGCCCTGAGAGAACAGCGGGTCGGTGAAGGCGGCCGCGTCGCCGCTGAGGAACCAGCGTCCTCCGGAGTACTCCTCCGAGTCGTAGGACCAGTCGTGGACGATGCGCACCTGGTCGCAGCGCTCGGCCCCGTCGAGGATCGCCATCGCACGGTCGGCCTTCGCCAGCGTCGACGTGTAGAACTCCTCGTAGCCGCGCTCCTTGACCTCGTCGGCCTTGGAGCGGTCCACGACGAGGCCGACGCTGTAGACGTCACCCTTGAGCGGGATCATCCAGACCCAGCCGTCCTCGAAGGTGATCGAGAAGGTGGTGCCCTTCAGGTCGCCTTCGAAGGGGTCGGCCTTCTTGAAGTACGACCAGATCGCGAAGGACCGGAAGTACTCGTCGTAGCGGCGCTTCCTGAGCTGCCGGGCCAGCGGCCCGCCGGAGCCGCCGGCGTCGATGACGTAGTCGAAGCGGTCGGTGGCGACCTCACCGGACTGCTTGTAGGAGACGGTCACGCGATCCGGGTCGGAGATGTCCACGGCGGTCACGGGCGTGTCCATGTGGATCGGGATGCCGCGCTCGCGCACCTCGTCGACGAGCATCAGGTCGAATTCGCCTCGGTCGACCTGGATGGCGTGGTCGAGGACCCACGGGGCGGTCCTCGGGGTGGAGAAGGAGAAGGTCCAGGGCACCTCGCCCTTGCCCCAGAGGAAGGTCGCCGACGGCTTCTTGAGGAAGCCGGCGTCCTTGATCTTCTCCTCCAGGCCGAGGCGGTTGTAGATCGAGAGCGAACCAGGCAGGAAGGATTCCCCGACCCGGTAGCGCGGGAAGGAGCCGCGCTCGAAGACCACGGCCTCGTGACCGAGCTTGTTCAGGGTGAGGGCCGCAGCACAGCCGGTCGGGCCGGCACCGATGATGGCCACACGCTGCTGGTTCATGGCGATGTCCTTAGGAGGTCTGCTGGATGGGAAGGGACTTGACGCGGCTCGGCACGATGTAGGAGCGGGCGTCCACGGCGTCCTCGAAGAGGGTGAGCCCGGCCTGGATGCGGCAGCCGTCCCCGACCGTCACGCCCGGTGCCAGCTGGCAGCCGATCCCGATGAAGTTCCCGGAGCCGATCGTGACCGTGTTTCCGGTGTGGAAGTTGGGGGAGATGAAGTTCAGCGAGCCCACGCGCGAGTGGTTGCCGATGCTCGACTTGTAGTGCAGGACGTTGAAGCTGCCGAGCGTGGTGTTGACCCCGATGTAGTTCTCGGGCCCGATGATGTTGCCGACCCCCAGCAGGGCACCGTCCTCGACGGTCGAGCTGGTGTCGACGACGTTGACCGCGTCGAGGTTCCACGCCTCGATGTAGTCCCGTACGGCCGACGCCCGGAGCTCCGTGTCGGCGACCGCGAGCACGACCGGTGTGCCGTCGGGCAGCGCCTCGCGGGAGATGTCCTCCCACCGGCCTTCGGGGACGGTGACCACCTCGCCCGGGAGGGCGAGGTAGCGGTCGACCCGGTGCCCCGCGCCCTGCACGTAACGGGCCACCTCGGCGGCGAACTTGGACGCCCCGAGCAGTACGACATCACCCACGGTTCAGCTTCCTGTCCTTCTTGAATCGGGCTGAGACGGCCGTCTGCGCGACGACGGTGACCTTGGACGGGATCTTGAACGGCTCCACCTTGCCGTCAAGGAACTCCCTTATGTGGCGCCGGAGTTCAGCCCTGCCGAGATTCCCGGCCGGTACCACTTCGACATGGACCGCTTGGCCTGTGATGGAGTTCGGCGCGCCGAAGACCACACAGTCGGAGATCTCGGGGCTGCCGAGGAGGACGGATTCCAGTTCCAGCGGGAGCACCTTCTCGCCGCCGACGTTGATGACCTCGGCGGCCCGGCCCTTGACCCTGATGAAGCCGTCGCCGGTCTCCTCGACCAGGTCGCCGGTGCGGAACCAGCCGTCCTCGGTCACGGCGTCGTCGTCGTAGTTCAGGTAGCCGAGGAACTGAGTCTTCGTCCGCAGCTGGAGTTCACCGTCGACGATCCGGTACTCGGAGCCGCCGTCCTCGATCCGGAAGGCGGTGCTGGAGGACGACTTGCTGCTGGTGGTCGAGATGCCGGTCTCGCTCGTCCCGAAGGTCTGGAGCAGGCGGGCCCCGGGAATCGCGGTGTGCACCCGCTGGAGAAGCTGCTCGGGCATCGATTCGGTCCCGTAGGTGATCAGCTTCAGACTCGACAGGTCGTGCTTCTCGTGGAACCCGCCGATGAGGATGAGGTTGAGGAAGGTGGGACTGGTCGGCAGCAGCCGGATGCCGTACTTCTCGATGAGGGAGCAGATCTCGGCGGGGGTCCGCTCGGCGGGGATCACCGCGCTGGCCCGCGATCGCAGCACCCCGAGCAGCGAGTTGATGCCGCCGATGTGGTCCGCCAGCAGGAACAGCAGTACGTTGCGCGGGGTCCGGCTGACGTGCGCCCCCGCATCGGCCTTCTCCGCGAAGATCGCGTCGAGGTTGTGGAGGATCGCCTTGGGACTCCCCGTCGAACCGCTGGAGAGCAGGATGAGACCGGACTCCCCACGCGACCGCAGGGCCCCGACACGCTCCGGCGCCTCGCCGCCGGCCGGTTCGTACCTCTCCACCGTCACCTCGTCGCCCACCCGGACGACGTACTCGGCACCGCAGCTGCTCCGGACGGTGTCGTACCCGGCTTCGGTGAAGGACACGATGGGAACGACGATGCTGCGGTGTACGTAGAGCGCGTAGAACGCGGCGATCTGCGAGAAGGAGAAGTCGCCGTGGAGGACGACGGTCGCCCCCGCCCGTACGCCTGAGTCCTCCAGCAACGCCCCCAGCCGGTCGGTCTCGTCCGCCAGTTCCGCGTAGGAGCGGGTGGTTCCGCGGTCGATGACGGCGACGCGGTCGCCCAGACTCCTCAGCCGGTCCGTCAGTGTGTCGCGCACTAGTGCACTCCTCCCAGATAGAGCGTCTCTCCGGTGACGAATCCGGACCGCTCCGAAGTCAGGAACTCGACGGGGCCGACCAGGTCCTCGAACTCGCACATGCGGTCGATGGCCTGTCGGGCGAGGACCTTCACCCTCGTCTCCTCCGGAAGAGTCCGTGTCAGGACCGTCCTGACGACCGGCAGCCCCAGGGCGTTCACCCGGATGCCGAAGGACGCCAGTTCCTTGCTCATGACCCGCGTCGCCTGTTCGACGGCGCCTTTGCTCGCCGAGTAGGCGAGCTGGCCGTCGAGTGCCCACGGGACGGCGACCGTGGAGATGTTGAGGATGGACGTGGTCGCACGTTCGCTCCGCTGCAGCAGCTTGGCCGCCTCCCGGCTGCAGGCAAGCACCGCGAAGAAGTTGATGTCGAAGATCTTCCGCGTCGTCTCCTCCGGGGTCAGCATGAAGTGGTTCATGACCGCGGTCCCGGCGTTGTTGACCACGCAGTCCAGGTGGCCGAACTCCTGCCGGATGGTGCGGAACATGCGCTTCAGCTGCTGGGAGTCGGTCAGGTCCGACGCGAAGTGGCGGTACCCGGGACGGTCGATCGTGGACGGGCGCCTGCTGCAGCCGATCACCGTGTCCCCGCGTCCCAGGAAGTGCTCAGCCAAGGACTTTCCGATCCCGGTGCGGGTACCGGTGATCAGCATCGTCGCCATGGTCTCGCGGCCGCTCAGGCGTTCTCGGTGACGCCGGCCTCCTCGAGCTCACCCATGGCGAACTCGATGAGGCGGCGGGCGCTGCTGAAGGGGCTGATCCGCTGGGAGACGGCCTTCTCCGAGGTCAGGGATATCTCCACGTCGTACTCGTCCTCGATGGCCTCCTCGATGCGCGCCAGGAAGTTCACCAGTTGCATGGAGTCGAAGACGGCCGAGTTCCCGTAGAAGCTCACCTCCATGGGGTTGTCCGTCGGGATCTTCTCGTCCCGTCTCTCGTTCAGTTCCTCGATGACGCCGAGGATGAGGGCGAGCAGGCGCTCCTGCATGGGTGTTCTCCATTTCTGGACGGAAGGGTCGGAGGCTGCGGACGTGGGACGGCCTTCAGGAGGCCGCTTCTGCGGAGGCGGGGTCCGCCGAGGGCGCCCCCGCGGCGAGGGGGCCGGCCTCCCCCGCAGGACCGGAGCGGGCGAGCCGGCCGCCGACCACCACGACCAGGCCGGACGCCACGGCGAACAGCGCGGCGAGGACGACCATGCCGGGCGCACCCCAGGTGATGAAGACGGCGACCAGTGCGGGCCCCACGATGTTCGCGACGGAGCCTCCGAGGCTGAACACGGCCAGGTACTCGGCCTTCTTCGAGTCGGGCGCGTGGCGTATCGAGAGTTCCCACGCCCCCGCCCCCTGGTAGAGCTCTCCGCAGGTGAGCAGGATCGTGGCCGTCACCAGGATCACGACGCTCAGCCAGACGTCGGTGTACAGCGTCGGGATCAGCACGAGGCTGAAGAGACCGAGGGCCAGACCGGACCGCAGCAGGGAGCGGGTCCCGTCCGCGGTGCTCCTGATGTTCTTCGCGAAGTGCACCTGGAAGACGATCGCCAGGACGGTGTTGAGGAAGAGCAGCGCGCTGAGCAGGCCCTGGGGGGCGTTCGTCGCCTCGACGAGCCAGAGCGGGATGGCGACGCCCAGGAGGACGGGATGCAGGAAGAGGATGCCGTTGACGGCGGACAGGGCCAGGTAGGGGCGGTCCCTGGCCACATCCATGAGGCCGGCGTACCACTTCTGCGGGGCGGGCTCGGCCGAGGAGGTGTCGACGTCCAGCATGCGGAAGACCAGCGACGAGAGCACGCTGCAGGCCGCTCCGGCCAGGATGACCGACCGCAGCCAGGGCAGACCGTGCATCGAGATCAGCGGCGCCGCCGCCAGGGTGCCGAACGACATCCCGACGTTGATGACGGAGCTGATCACACCGAGCATCCGGGTGCGGTCCGCGCTCCCGGCGGTCGTGTTGACGAGGATCTGCACCATGGGGAAGATCGGCCCCTGCGACACCATGACCATGGAGGCGCACAGGGTGAAGCCGACCATCCCGTCCGAGAAGGCCAGCGCCACCAGCCAGGCCGCGCGCCACAACTGGAGGGACCTCAGCAGGGTGAGGGGGCCGAGGCGCTTGGCCAGGAGCGTGACGGGGATCGTGGTCAGGAAGCCGAACAGTCCGGCGATGGTCAGGCCGAGCCCGACCTGTGCGGCCGTCAGACCTATGCCCTTGAGGAAGTACAGGGTGCTGCCCGTCAGGTAGAACCCGCTGCCCGACGCGTTGACGACGACGCCGAGGGCGATGATGCGGTGGTTCCGCCCGGGTAGAGAGTAGTCGCTGACCAGTTTCCTGAGGCTGCCCTTGATCATCGCTGGGCCGCCGGGGACGAGAGCGGCGTCAGCCGGATGTCGATGAGTGACTCCGCCTTGTCCAGGATGCCGAGGCACTCCTCGGGGCTGTCGCCGGTCACGATGACGGCGAGCACGCGCGGCTCCAGGCCGCGCGGCGGCAGCCGGAGCGCGATGGGCG
The DNA here is from genome assembly GCF_042755185.1 of Streptomyces sp. NPDC059166. Taxonomy (NCBI): domain Bacteria; kingdom Bacillati; phylum Actinomycetota; class Actinomycetes; order Kitasatosporales; family Streptomycetaceae; genus Streptomyces; species Streptomyces sp. NPDC059166. The sequence goes on from NZ_JBHZCI010000048.1 coordinate 26,340, forward strand.
GTTCGACCAGGCGCACCACCTCCACGACTCCCTCGAGCTGCTCGGCGGCAGAGGTGTCGATGGACTCGACGGTTCCGTCCTCGGCCGGGAAGAGGAACCTGATCTCGACACAGCGGTCACGCACCTGCTCGGTGCGGGGCGGGTGTCCCAGTGCGATCGACACGGCGGCGGAGGTCAGGTCGACGCCGGTCGCGAGGTGGCCGAGAAGGGGTATGAAGTCGCCGCCGAGACGCCCGTTCAGCTCGATCAGCTTCGGCCCCGACGACGACAGCCTGACCTCGGCGTGCGTCACGCCGTCGGTCACTCCCAGGTCGTGGTGGACCCGGACGAGCATGTCCCGTACCTCGTCCGCCCAGTCCTCGTCCCGCCACGGTGCCACGAGGTGCCCCACCTCCTGGCAGTAGGGCTCGAATCCGAGGCGCTTGCGTGCCACGTTCACCGGTTGCACACGCCCTTCGTGGACCACCGAGTCGACGCTGATCTCGGGCCCGTCGACGTACTCCTCGACGATCGAGCCGCCGAGGGGGGTCAGACCGGGGAAGCTGCTCGCCGAGGTCATGGCGAAGTGTTCGCGGAGCTCGTCCGGGGTGTTCGCCTGGGCCACGCCCACGCTGCCCGCGAGCGAGCGGGGCTTGACGACGACCGGGAAGCCGAAGGACGCAGCGGCCTCCAGAGCCTCGTCCTCGGTGTCGACGCGCGCGAACCGGACGAGGCCGGTCGTCTGCAGGGAGCGGGTGGTGAGCTTGTCGCGGCAGTTCGCCGCGGCGGCCGGCGACATGTGACGCATGCCCAGGCGCGCGGCGGCGGCAGCGGTGTCCTCCAGCAGGGTCTCGGCCCACGTCATGACACCGACGTTGCCCTCGTGCTCGGCGAAGATGTCACCGATCGCCTCCACCAGCGAGTCAGGAGTGGTGTCGGGAACCTGACGACATGTGGTGATGTACTCGTGTTCCCAGGACGCCTCCACGGTGCTGACGAGCGCGATCCGTGCCCCGCCCGCGACCGCCTTGTACGCGTACTCCCGGTAGACGCGCTCACCGGAGCCGACGAAGACGACCAGTTCGGGAGCGGCCTCGTCCACCGGACGGCAACGGAAGTCGTAGGCGGCGACGGTGCGTTCGACCTTCGCCAGCACCTCGGCGGTGGAGCGGCCGCGGAAGCGGAAGCGCGCACCGGAGTTCTCGTAACCGTGTTCGTACCCGGGGGTGGCGACCATGGTCTGCCCCCGCACCGGCCGGACGCTCTCGTACGGTCCGTCCTGGGCGGACAGCGCGAGGTCGGAGGCGAGGACCCGGCAGGGCCGGACCTCCGGGGTCCTGACCAGCAGCCAGCCGACGCGCTCGGTCTCCTCGACGGGCGGCAGCGACCGCGCCTCGTCCGGTACGGGGTCCCCCATCTGCAGGGCGAAGGTGGCCTTCATGAGGTCGATGCCGTGGATCTCCCGCCAGAGGAAGGGGATCTCGGCACCTCCCGGCCTGGCCCCGATCTCCAGGAACTGCAGCTGTGGAGCGTCCCCGGGGCCGGAGACGAAGAGCTCGAGATGGAAGACGGCGGGACCGGTGCCGAGAGCGGCGGTCGTCCTGGTGGTGAAGTCCTCGACGCGGGCGAGCAGCACCGGGTCGTCGATCTCGACGGACCCCAGCGGCTCGCCCTTGGTGTAGCCGAAGCAGGTGTTGACGTACCGCGACGCCCGCCAGGCCCCGAGTCCGAGCCCTTCGCCCAGGCTGATCCCGTCGACGTGCAGGATCTCGTGCGGAAGGTAGGGCTGGACCAGCAGGACCTCGTCCGGCGGGAAGGCGAACGCCGCCAGTTCGTCGGCGGAGTCCAGGCGTGTGACGCCGATGCTGGACGTGCCGCAGGCCGGTTTGAGCAGAACGGGCCAGCCGTGTTCGCCGGCGAACGAGCGTACGGCCTCGTGGTCGGGGGCGTGCCGGGTCGCGGGCACGGCGACACCGGCCTCGGTCAGGCGCTCCGCCATGATCAACTTGTCGCGGAAGGGGGCGAGCTCCGCCGGGCTCTGCCCGGGGACGCCGTGCTCCTCCCGGAGGACGGCGGCGAGGTCGAGGTCCGATTCGTTGAGCGCGACGATGCGGTGGGGAACACCGTGCCGGGCGATGAGCTCGTCGACGGCGCCCCTGAGCAGGGACTCGTCCTCCGTGCTGGCGATCTGCTTCACCGCGGTCGCCGTGGTGGGAATCGAACCGAGCGACCACGGTGCGGCGACGTAGGTGACCGTGTGGGCGGCGTGGTCGATGTAGGACTCGTAATCCGCGAAACGGTCGGTCCACTGATGCAGGATCATGACGTGCTTCGACACTATTCCTCCAGGACAGTGCAGAGGGCGGATGCAATGCGCAACTGGTGGCCTGACCAGCCGGCGGTTCATGTGCGAGAGGTGTCCGGCTGGCCCGGACCTTCGGTGGCCGTTGCGTCTGTTCCATGTCTTCGTGTGCGAAGGGAACAGTCACTGCCAGAGGTTGTGGTCGAATTCCATCCGTCCCCGCCCGGGCAATCGCACGGGTGCTGCGTTCGCAGCCGCCCGTGGGAAGCGAGTCCGGGATGGCTCCTGGTGGAATTCTGCTTTCAGGTGGGAATGGGTCGGCTCAGGTCTCGAGTGGTGGCGGGCCGTCGCTTTCCACGGTCCCCGCGAGCCTGCGTCACGGACCCGCTCCGCCTACGGGTCTTTTCCCGGGGACGGAGCAGGAGGCCTGCTAATCGGCTGGGGACTCCGTGGCACGTGCGGCGGTCAGGAGGATCTCCTCGATCATTCGGATGATTTCGGTGATCCTCTTGTAATCCGTGGCGGAAGAATTCTCCTGGAGCGTCGACACGAGAGATTCGCCCTCCTGTACCTGGAGATAGAGCGGCGCACCGATGTTGCGTCCGGTGGTGCCGGTCTCCAGATTTTCGGGGATGGAGAGCTGGTCCTTCTGGTACTCGCCCATGAAGTTGAAGAAGTAGGTGAAGAGCCCGCTCACCGATCCGTCGAAGCACCCGTTCACCGTGCCGGTGAAACCGTGCTCGGCCGCGATCTCCAGCAACTCGTCCACGTTGTGCTCACCGTGCCGGTAGGACTTGAACAGCTCCCAGTGGACCCTGGTGGCGAATGTGCCGAACGGCTCGTTCGGTTCGGCGCGTACGACCAGGGGAATCAGCTGGTCCTGGGTCGTGAGCAGCTTCTCCCAGCGCGGATCGGCGCGGTTGTTGGTGAAGACCGCGACCATGATCTCCTCCAGGCCGTCGTACTGAGCGGCAGCCCGGCAGTAGGCGCTGAGGAGAACCGAGGGCAGCGAGAGCTGGTGCGTCCGGGCGATCAGGCTCACGGCTTCGGTGAGCTCCGGGGTGCCGTATCGGCCCCAACGGCCGTTCACGGATTCGGGAGCCTCGTCCCGGACCATCGCCGGCGCCTTGCCGAAAAGCTTCTGCCAGTGCCTGCGTGCCGACCTTCGCCGTGTCTCGCCGGCCTCGGACCACTGCTCCTCCGCCAGCGACCGGCAGGTGGGTATCTCACCGCCGGGGAGGTCGCCCACGGTCAGAAGCGTCAGGAACTCCTTGTGCAACTGGTTGACCGACCAGCCGTCCGTCGCCATGTGGTGCAGGCAGATGGCCAGCCAGCGGAGTTCGCCGTTCTCGGTCACGAGAGCCATCCGCCAGGGTGGATCCGTGACGAGGTCGAAGGGCTCGAGGCCGAGACGGTCAGCCGCTTCCAGCGGGTCGGTCTCCAGGGCGGGGCCGGCGACCACGACCGGCTCCGGAGGGAGGACGTGCTGCGTCGGGCGCGCGCTCTCGAGATCCTGGTAGCGCGTGCGCAGGGCCTCGTGGCGCTCCTGCAGCGCGGTCAGGGCCTCGTCGACCTGCTGGGAGGTGGTTCCTGCGGGCAGTTTCCACACCTGGGGAAGATTGGCCGCCAATGGGTCGATGTTCTGGATCGAGCGCAGAAGCGACAGCTGCCCGAAAGTGATTGGTGCTCTGGCGACTTCATTCGCGTGCATATGGAAATACCTATTCATGCCGTGACGCCCCCCGAGTCTGCCGAGACGCCGGTAACTTAACCGGGCCGCAGTGGTCCTGATCGTTCACGGCGGGCCCGGTCGGCCGCCCTCGCACCCGGGGCATGAGTGTAGTGACCCGGGGTCTGGGGATTTTTGAGATGCAAGCACATAACTGAATTCGGCGTAGCACCCTTGGCGCACGGGCACGCGTCGCGGCGGGCCCGGCGTCAAAGCCTCACCGGGGCTAAAGAATCGTTCCTTCCGGAGCCGGCGCCCACGCGCGATCGCCGTTGAACTGGCAAAGGGCGGGGGTGCCGGTGGCCATTTCCAACCAGCTTCATTGCGTGGTGAGAAGGCCGGAAGAATCGATGCAATATGCTCTCGGCGATGTCCAGAATCTAAACCTGTTGACGGACGGCGGTCAAGAGGTGGCCACTTCTCGAGATGGTTGGCCGAAGGGTGCCTGCAAGGGGATCTCTTCCTCTGCCTTTGGCCGTGCCCGGTTCGTGTTCACCTGCCGTTCTTTCCGTAGGGCGCCCCCGATGCCACCGGGTCGAATGGCGGCCCGTCCGGTGGCGCGTGCCGTCAGGCCGGAACTCCCGCACAGCCGCCCGGAGAGGCTGTTTTTCGCCACCGGGTGGAACGGTGAAGGCGCGTCTCCGGGTGAGGCCATTGGTCTGTCCGTGACCCCTTGCGGGCGAGCGCCGCCGGCCGCGGCGCTTTGTCGGAATGCCCGGACGTATCCGTTGCCCGGGCACCCCTTCGCTCTGCGATGCGCCGCACCCGACGCCGCGCGCCGACCCGTCGCGGATTGCGGGTCGGTCCTGAGACGTCAGGAACGATCCATTCCATTTCTGTCGGCGGTGGCTGAATTCCGTATGTGCCGTTGCGGGGGCCGACTGCCACGGAACGAACTTCAGCGGGGGGCCTCGCCGGCGGTCACGCGCCCTCCGGCGAGAAGAAGGCGGAGAGGGCCGTCGCGACCGCCTTGGCGTCGTTCTCCATCGGGATGTGGCCCGCGTCCGGGACGCGGACCAGCGCGGTGTGCGGCATCTCCTCGGCGAATCGCTCGGCGTACGTGATGCCCTGGAAGGTGTCGTCCTCCCCCCACACCAGCAGCTTCGGCGTGTCCGAAGCGCGCATGGCCGGGACCAGGTCGAGGGTGTACCGGCTGTCGGCCGCACCTGCCAGGGCCATCCACGAGCGGCCCACCCTGCGGCTGCGCCAGGGATCGAGGTACTCGGAGATCTCCGCCTCGGTGGCCGGCCGGGCCAGTGCGGCGGTGACGGCCGCACGGCGGGCGGCGAGCAGTTCCTCCACGCTCGTGGAGTCCACCACCTCAGGGTTCCGGAACCGCTGGACGCCCGGCACCGGCCACGAGTCGTAGGTGACCGAGTTGACGAGGGCCAGCCGGGCGACCTCGCCGCTCCCGCCGACCGCGAGGTGCTGGGCGATCGCTCCGCCGATGTCGTGGCCCGCCACGTGCAGCGGCTCGTCGATACCCGAAGCCGCGGCGAAGCGTCGCACCCAGTCGGCGAGCGCCGGCACGGTGGCCGACCGCGCGTCGAGTTCGCCGGCGGACTGTCCGAGGCCGGGCAGGTCGACGGCGATGGGCCGCAGCCCGGCAGAAGCCAGCTCCGCCATCACCGGCAGCCATACGCGGCTCCAGTAGGTGCCGTGGAGCAGCAGGACGGGCGGACCGTCCGTGTGCCCGTCCGCTCCGGCCGCGGTGAGGTAACTGGCGGGCAGGCCGTCCACGTCGACGGCCTTGCGGATGACGGAATTCGACGGCATGTCGCCTCCGGAGTCGTGTCCTCAAGGGGAGGACATGACCTTCTGGCCTGGAGACGCTGCCGTCAAATACCATCGACGGCATGTAGGTATAGGCCATCCGCATAGCCGCTGATGGCCGGGGGCAAGGGGGGTGGGGCGGGTTGCAGCTGTCACAGTTGCGGGTCTTGCTGGCGGTCGCCGAGTCCGGGGGCTTCACCGCCGCCGCGGAACGGACGGGCATGTCCCAGCCGCACGTCAGCCGTTCCATCGCTGCGCTGGAGACCGAACTGGGCGCACCTCTTCTGGTGCGCCGGAGGGACGGTGTCACACTCACCGAGGCGGGACATCGGGCGGTGTCCCGGGCGAGGGAGACGGTGCGGCACTTCGACCTGATCCGCCCCGATGTGGCGGGTGCCGGAGGGCAGGTGACGGGACCCCTGCGCCTCGCGAGTCTGCCGAGCACCACGGGCACCCTGATCGCCGAGCGGCTGCGTACGTTCAGCGACCGCTATCCGCTGGTCAACGTGCGCCTGCTGGAGGGCTACAGCCCGGAGATCCGCAGGTGGCTCGAGAACGGAGCCGCCGAGATCGGAGTCGTGATCCTCCCGGAACCCGGCATGCACACCGTGCAATTGGGCACGGACGCCATGGTCGCGCTGCTGCCACGGGGGCATGCCCTCGCAGCCGCGGAGACGGTGGCCGTGCGTGAGCTGGCGCGGGATCCGTTCATCCTCACGACCGGAGGGTGCAGGCCGGTCATCCTGGAAGGCGTCCGCCAGGCCGGTGCCGCCCTGGACATCGCCTACGAGGCGGGTGAACTCTCGGCCATCATCGCCATGGTGGAGGCCGGCCTCGGAGTGAGCATCGTGCCGACCCTCGGTCTGCCAGCCGACCTCGGTGAGGTCGTGACCCGCCCCCTGGACGCGGCGATCCGCAGGAATCTCGCGCTGGCGCTGCCCTCCCTCGACCGGTGCACGCCGGCCGCCCGGGCCTTCCTGGACCACGTCCTGGTGTGACGCGCCGGGGACCCGGGGTTCCGCTTCGAGCGGTTCCGGACCCCGCCCCGACGGCCCGGAGGGGCGGGGGAGGCCATCGGGATGCGGTCCCGCAGTCGTGCGGGCTGCCCTCATGGGCGACGCCGGCCCGTCGGTACGTACTCGCGGACGCGGCGCCGGGCGTCGCCGACCGGGCGGTGGCCGGGGCCAGGGGCGTCCACGGTCGGGCGTCACCGGCCCACGGCGGCCGTAGCTTCATGTCGTCGCAGGCGGCGCGGAGGCCGACGTGCCGCCCCCGCGAGGCGAGCGGACGGGGGCGGTGTGCGTGTCGTGCCCGCGGACAGGATGACGACACGCACTGCGGGAGACCGTCCGTCCTCCGTCACTCAACGACTGACGGCCCTCAGGAGCTGCTCCTTGTTCATCGTGGAACGGCCCTTGACGTTCTTCCTCTTCGCCTCTTCGTACAACTGGTCCTTCGTGCGGCCCTGAGCGCCCTTGTGGGAGCGTTCACCGCCCCGCTGGGAGGCCGACTTGGGGTCGTGCGTGGACGTCCTGCTCGCCGTCCGCGACTCACCGGACCGGGCGCGTTCCTTGTTGACGGTACGGGCCGCGATCTCCTCGGCGCGCTTCTCGGAAGTGCCGCGTCTCTCCGCGCTCTCCTTCACGTGCTCGTACTGACGCTCGCGCTTGGGGCTGGATCCTGCCGGCATGGCGACGTCCTCCTCGTGTTCGTGCCGGTCGTCGATTCGGGGGGCCGGGTCCCGGGACGGCGCCCGTGCGGCCGGACCGATGCCGGCTGCCGCCTGATGGCTGTCCCGTACCCGGCTTGCCGGGCCGGCCTCGTCCGAAACCTGGCACCCTCCGGTCGAGCACGCCCGCCGGGCCGTGCGCTCGGGTGAAGGCGTGCTGAACCCCGCGATTCCGCAGGAGCGTCGCCGGCCCACTCGCCGGCACCGCTCGAAGACACGCTCTGCCCCGGGGAGCGGGGCGGAACGCCGTCGTCCCACGGGTCGCGGGGCGCCGAAGGACGGAGTGAACTGGAGGAATGTGGTGTCGAAGCGTGCCGCGCTGAGCACACGTGACAGGAGAACCGCGGTTGCCCGGCCCATCGAGGAGCGCGCGTTGCGACGCGCCGCCCGGGCGGGTCCGGGTGCCGGACAGCCCGCGGTACACGCGAAGCGGCTGGTGCGGACGTACGCGCGCAATGACCGCGTACGTCCGCCGCGCGGCCTCAGGACGGACGAAAGGCGCAACCACCATGACCGACCTGCCCTTGGACGGACACCGTGTGCTGGTGCTCGTCACGAACTACGGAGTCGAACAGGACGAACTGCTGATGCCGCTGGAGCGGTTGCGTGAGGACGGCGCGGACGTGATCGTGGCCGCCACCGGCTCGCAGCCGATCCAGACACTCGTGGGTGACAAGGACATCGGACGGACGGTGCAGCCCGACACGACGATCGACGCGGTCGACCCGGGAGACCACCAGCTCCTGTTGCTGCCGGGCGGCACCCTCAACGCCGACCAGCTCCGTCTCGACGACGCGGCCATGTCACTGGTGAGGGCCTTCGCGTCCTCGGGCAGGCCGATCGCCGCCATCTGCCACGGTCCCTGGGCCCTGGTGGAGGCCGATGTCGTCCGGGGCAGGACCCTGACGTCGTACCCGTCCCTGCGCACCGACATCCGCAACGCGGGAGCCGCGTCCTGGGTCGACGAACCGGTGGTCACGGACACCGAGGGGTATCCGCTGGTCACCTCACGCACACCCAAGGACCTCGACCACTTCATCGGCGCCGTCGGCAGGACTCTCGGAGGCACCTGACCGAACCGCCGGCGCCGGTGCGGGGACGGCCCGCCGAGTGGTCCCCGCACCGGCGCCGCAGACAGGCGCCACCACCACGGGGACTCATCCCCGGCCGAGGAGGGAAGGCAGATGCTCACAGCCATCGCCGACGTACTGCGCTCGATCGGTGGCGCCGTCGCCACCGTCGTCACCCTGCCCTTCCGGGCACTCGCCCGGCTCCTTGGGGGCGCCTCGGCCGGCGCCCACGGCCGCCACTGACAAAGCGGCGCCCGCGGGGCTGAATCCACCCGCCCCGGGACGTCCGGAAGGCTCCGGCGTCCCGCACGCCACGCCGCGCGCCGAGTCGGCCCGAGAGGAGGTCTCATGTCCGGATCGACCACCGTGCAGCGCCTGCTGGAGGCCCACGGGCGGACGTATGCCGAGGAAGCGGGCATCCGGCTGCGGGACACTCCCATGCCGCTGTTCCAGTTGCTGACTCTCTGCGTGCTCCTCTCGGCCCGGATCAAGGCCGGAATCGCGGTGGCCGCGGCCAGGGAACTCTTCGACGCCGGGATGCGCACGCCCGCGGCGATGGCCGAGGCCTCCTGGCAGGACCGGGTGGACGCGCTGGGGCGCGCCCACTACCGCCGGTACGACGAGAGCACCGCCACCGCACTCGGCGAAGCCGCCCGGCTCGCCCTCGACCGGTACCGCGGAGATCTGCGCCGCCTGCGCGAGGACGCCGCGGGAGAACCCGGACAGGTGCGTGAGCTGCTGCGGGAGTTCCCGAGAATCGGTCCGGTGGGGGCGGACATCTTCAGCCGCGAGGCCCAGGGCGTCTGGCCGGAGCTGCGCCCCGCCTTCGACGAGCGGGCCAGGGACGCCGCCGACGCCCTGGGGCTGCCGCACGCCCCGGACGAGCTCGCTCTCCTCGTCGATGACGAGGACCTACCCCGGCTCGCTGCGGCGCTGGTCAGGACCCGACTCGATCGACGGGACGAAGGGGCTTCGCCCGTCGACGGGGCACCCAGGGCGTGAACCCGCCGACCGGGGCACCCGGCAGACGTCGCGGGCGGTGACCGGCCGGGCGGAACAGGTCGCCGGAGCAGCGCGGGTCCGCGCGAACGCAACGTGTCACCCCGGGGCCGGGGCGCTCCCCGAGGGCACTTCCCGTGTGGCGGCCCAGGAGGCCAGGAGGCGCAGGCCCTCTTCGGACGGTGAGCCCGGCTCCGCGGCGTAGATGGTGAGGGTGAGGCCGGGCTCGGCGGCCATCTCCAGCCCTTCGTAGGCGAGGGTGAGCGCACCCACGGCGCTGTGACGGAAGCGCTTGGTGCCGGTTCCGTGGTTGCGGACGTCGTGCGCGCCCCAGCGCGTGCGGAAGGCGTCGTCGCGCGTGGAGAGCTCTCCCACGAGGTCGTGCAGGTCCTTGTCGTGCGGGTTGCGGCCGGCCTCGGTCCGCAGGATCGCCACGGTGACATCGGCGGCGAGGTCCCAGTCGGGGTAGAAGCGGCGCGAGGCGGGGTCCAGGAACGTGAAGCGGGCGAGGTTCTCCTGGTTGTGCGGCGTGGCGTAGACATCGCTGTAGAAGGCCCGGGCCAGCGGGTTCACGGCCAGGATGTCCATGCGCCCGTTGCGGACGAAGGCGGGTCCCGCGGTGATGGCGTCCAGGGTCCACCTGAGGCTCGGGTGCGGGGTCCACTGCCGGGCGGTGCGCCGGCGCCTGGGGCGGCTCAGCGAGTCGGAGCCGTCGGCCGCCTGCGCCAGGTGCAGCAGGTGGGCGCGCTCGGCGTCGTCGAGCCGGAGGGCTCGGGCCACCGCTTCCAGGACGGCGGGGGAGACGCCCGCCAGACTGCCTCGTTCGAGCTTGGCGTAGTACTCCACACTCATGTCGGCGAGGGCGGCGACCTCACTGCGGCGCAGCCCGGGGACGCGACGCCTGGTGCCCGAGGGCAGCCCTGCCTGTTCGGGGGTGATCCTGGCCCTTCGCGAGGTGAGGAACTCGCGGACCTCTTGCTGGTTGTCCACCCTTCGACGGTACGTGCATCGGGCCGTCGGAGAGGTGTACTGCCGGTACACCCATCGACGGTGACTGGCTGCGTCCGCCGAACAGCGGTTTCCTGGATGACGTGGCGCTCCCCCCGTTCCCTCACAGGCGCGGGCAGGACGGAGGCCACCGGGATTCCGGCAGCAGCGGGGGCGTCACGGCGCCCCCGGCCGGATCCGGCAGCACGAGGGCCGCCACGGGCGGGCCCGACCCCCGTACGTAAGGAAGCACCATCATGCGCGGCGCAGTGATCCACGCCCCCGGCGACGTCCGTCTCGAGACGCTCGACGACCCGAAGATCCTCACGCCCACCGACGCGATCATCCGCACGGCCGTCACCTGCGTCTGCGGATCCGACCTGTGGCAGTGGCGGGGCCTGGAGCCGATCGGCGACCCGCACCCCATGGGCCACGAGTACGTCGGTTTCGTCGAGGAGGTGGGAAGCGAGGTCACCTCCGTCCGGCCCGGGCAGTTCGTCGTCGGTTCGTTCGCGACGTCGGACAACACCTGTGCGAACTGCCGCAACGGATTCCAGTCGAACTGCCTGCACCGTGAGTTCATGAGCACCTGCCAGGCCGACTACGTCCGCATCCCCAACGCCCAGGGCACCCTGGTCGCCACCGAGCAGGTGCCTGACGAGGCCTTCTGGCCCGGCCTGCTCGCCGTCTCCGACGTCATGGGGACCGGCTGGTGGGCCGCCGACGCAGCCGAGGTCAGGCCCGGCTCGACCGCGGTGGTGGTCGGAGACGGCGCGGTGGGCCTGTCCGCGGTGATCGCCGCCAAGGAGATGGGCGCGGAGCGGATCATCGCGATGAGCCGGCACGAGACCCGGCAGAAGCTCGCGCGGGAGTTCGGTGCCACCGACATCGTCTCCGAGCGCGGCGACGAGGGCATCGCTCGGATCAAGGACCTCACCGGCGGCATCGGCGCGGACAGCGTGCTCGAGTGCGTGGGCACCGCCCAGGCCGTGCGGCAGGCTCTCCGGTCCGCCCGTCCCGGCGGCAACGTCGGATTCGTCGGCGTCCCCCACGAGGTCGCGGTCGACGGCCAGGAGCTCTTCTTCTCCCACGTCGGCCTGCGTGGTGGCCCCGCACCCGTGCGGCGCTATCTTCCCGAACTGGTCGACCTGGTCCTGACGGGCCGTATCGAACCGGGCAAGGTCTTCGACCTGACCCTGCCCCTGGACCAGGTCGCCGAGGGCTACAAGGCGATGGACGAACGCCGCGCGGTCAAGGCCCTCCTCAAGCCCTGACCGTCCGGCCGCCCCGGGCCGCGCCCCGGCCGTACGCCCGCCCCGGGCCGCGCCCCGGCCGTCCGGCCGCCCCGGGGCGCGCCGCGCCGTCGCGCCCCGGTGGGAACCATCGCCGGAACCGACCCTCCGTCATCTGAACCCGCGAGAGGAACAGCACCGTGGAACACATCACCCGGACACCCACCGTCAAGGGCCCCGCCGAGCGCTTCACCGGCGACGTCCACCTCGACATGATCGAGACCCCCGCCGACCCCGCCAGGCTGGCCGCCGCACTGGTGCGCTTCACCCCCGGGGGCACGGACCAACTGGCACTCCCACGCCAACGGGCAGACCCTCCACATCACCGACGGCACCGGCCTCGTCGGCACCCGTGACGGCGACGTCGTACGTGTCGGCGCGGGGCAGACGGTCAAGTGCCCGCCCGGTGAGGAGCACTGGCACGGAGCTACCGACACCACGTTCATGGCCCACATCGCCATGGTCGTCGGCGACGGTGAGGGCGACGGCACCACCTGGCTGGAGCCGGTGACCGACGAGCAGTACGCCGCGGCAACGGGCGCGGCCGACGGCTGACCGCCACGTGGGCTCCAGGGCCCGCGACCGCCGGGGTGCCGGGGCGGCTGCGGGCCCGGGAGCGCAGCTCTGTCGACAAGTTGCGTTGTTCCTAGAATGGCCCGGTGGAGGACATCGACGCGATCGCGGCGCTGCAGGATCCCGTGCGCCGCCGCCTGTACGAGTACGTGGCCGCACAAGGACGCGAAGTCGGCCGGAACGAGGCCGCCGAGGCCGCCGGTGTGGCGCGCACCCTTGCCGCGCACCATCTGGACAAGCTGACGGCCGTCGGGTTGCTGGACAGCGGCAGCCGCCGCCTGACCGGCCGCTCGGGTCCCGGGGCGGGCCGTCCTGCCAAGGTCTACACCCGCGCCGGCGGTGAGCGGACCTTCTCGCTGCCCGCCCGCGACTACCGCACCGCCGCCGAACTGCTCGCGGAGGCCGCCGAGGGCGCCGGTCTGGACGCGGAACTCTGCGTGTCCGCGCGCCGGCGGGGTGAAGCCCTGCGTGGTACGGCGGAACCCTGCGGTGATCTCGAAGCGGTCGTGGACCTGCTGGCCGCGCGTGGTTACGAACCGCACCTGGAGGCGGCAGGGGGCGCGACGGGCTCGGAGGGCCGGGCCGTCCGGATGCGCAACTGCCCCTTTCACGCCGTCGCGGAGCGCTACCCGCCGCTGGTGTGCGGGATGAACCTCGCCCTCGTCGAAGGGCTGCTGGGGAGGGGGAGCCCGATGCGTGCCCGGATGGACGCCAGGGCGGGGGAGTGCTGTGTGACGGTCCAGGACTCTAAAATGTAAATTCGTTGACATAGAAATCCGAGGGGTGCTGGGATGGGGCCATGACCGCCTCCCGGCACGCTGCCGCGCACCTCGCCCAGCTCAATGTCTCGACACTCCGTCACCCGCTCGACGACCCGCGGATGGCGCCCTTCGTCGAGATGCTCGAGCCGCTGAACGCCGTCGCCGACGGCACACCCGGGTTCGTCTGGCGACTGGTGGGGGACGGGGAGAGTGACGCCACCGGCCTGCGACCGGCCGGTGAGCACGTCATCGTCAACCTCTCGGTGTGGGAGACACGACAAGCCCTGTGGGACTTCACATACCGGAGCGGGCACCTGGACCTGCTGCGGCGGCGCCGCGAGTTCTTCGAGAAGAACGTCGAGGCGCACCTGGTTCTGTGGTGGGTGCCGGCCGGACACCTCCCGACCGTCGCCGAGGCCCTGGAGCGACTGGCGGAGCTGCGGGTGAACGGCCCGTCCCCGAGAGCGTTCACCTTCACGTCCTCGTACACCTGCGCCGAGGCGCTCCAGGCGACGTACGCCGTGGCCGACGAGACCTGACCTGAGAGGCCGATCCGGGCGCGCCGTTCCTCGCGAGATCCCGCGTGGCAGGGGACGCGCGGGAATACTCGTGGAGCGTCCCGGAATCCAGCGATGCTGAGGAGCAGCCCGTGTCCGTCCGCCGTGTCGTACCCAACATCCGGTCGCGGGAGCTCTCGCGGAGCAGCGAGTTCTACGGCCTGCTGGGACTGGAGGAGGTCATGAACCACGGCTGGATCATGACGCTCGCCTCCCCGGGCGCCCCGGCGGCACATGTCAGCATCATGACCGGTGACAGAACCGCCCCGGTCACCCCTGATCTGAGCATCGAGGTGGACGACGTGGACGCGGCGTACGCGGCCGTGCGGGACGCCGGTGCCGAGATCCTCCACCCCCTCCAGGACGAGGAGTGGGGCGTGCGGCGCTTCCTCGTCCGCGACCCCGGCGGCACGGTCGTCAACGTACTCGGCCACCTCTGACCACCGCGAGCCGTCCCCGGCGTCCGGACTCCGCGTGCCCGGGCAGGTGACCGCCCCAGGCCCCACGCCCCGGCGGGCTCAGCCCCGCAGCGCGGACGCGAACACGGCAGGCAGGCGGGACACGCGCGGATCGGCGGTGTAGGCGGTGAGGCGGGACATCGTCGTGAGCCCGGTCCGGTTGGTGACGTAGTACGGCGGCCGGGGCGACAGGGAGGGCGAGCCGGTGAACAGCCCGCGCGGAGCGGGCGCGAACGGTGCCCGCAGGACCGTCTTCTCCACGTCCTCCAGCATGAACGCGTTGTGCACGAACCCGGTGCCGCTTCCGATGTCCTGACGGGTGTGGCCCGGGAAGGCCCCCCAGGGTGTGTATCCGATGAGGAACCCGAACGCCGACCAGCAGTTGACGCCGAGCGTGCCGTACCGCAGTGCGTCGACCGCCTCGTCCACGGCGGCCCGATGCGCGCGCTCGGTCCTGGGATGGACCAGCAGGGTGGCGCCGAGGGTGCCGGGCAGCCTGTCGTTGGCGAACTCCGTCGCGGCGCGGAGGAATCCGGGCGCGTCCTCGCCCGGCAGCCGCACCACACCGAGGGCGCTGGCGAACACCTCGTCCGTGAGCATCGTGTCGTCGTCGCCGGTGATGTCCGGTACGAGGACACGGCAGGCTCCGTCGCCGTACACCTCGGCCTCCGGGTGGGCGCCGGTCACGGCGCCCAGGCGGCCGGCCGCGCCGGGGTAGTAGTCGCCGCGCTGCGGCAGTTCGCGCAGCACCCGGCGTATCTCGTTGAGCAGTCGTTCGGTGCCGTCCCAGTGCCGGGGCACGAGCAGGATCTGCGTGGCGACGCAGTTGTGGCCGGAGTTGTTCAGCTTGCTGGTGACGATGTGCTCCGCCTGGAAGCGGAAGTCCGCCGCGCTCCACGGGCCGGGGGTGACGATGCAGGGACTGACCCCACCCAGTTCACTGGTGAACGGCTTGTCGTTGACGGGGGTGTCGGACCGCCGGCGTTCCTCACCGCTGTCGCCGGTGCCCCACACGATGGCGTCGTGGGTTCGCTCACTGCCGGTGACGTGTATGGAGTCGACCGTGTCGTGGGTGGTGAGATAGGCACCCTCGGCGGCGCCGCCGTCCACGAAGCGCACCCAGCCCGCCTCGACGAACTCCGCGAAGACCTTCTCGAAGTGCGGTCGCAGATGGGCGTTGACCGGGTTCATCTTGGCGAGGACGACCTGACCCTCGGCGTACAGCTTGTGCAGTATGTCGAGCGGGGTGATGGACGGGACGTTTCCGGCGCCCAGCACCAGCGCGACGGCCGTCGCGCCGGGGCGGCCGCGGTACTCGCCCGCGGCGCGTGCCAGGACCTGCTCCCGGGTCGTGCCCGGCCGTGTCCGGACCTCGGCGGTGAATCCGTTGAGCAGCAGCCGGTCGGTGGCCGTGGCGGGGAAGACGTCGACGACCGTACGGCCGTTCCGGGTACGGACGGCACGGGAGGGGACGGGCTCCTTCCCGGCCGCCAGGCGGCGCAGTACGTGCAGATACGCGCTCACCGTCTGGGCCAGTGCCCAGGGGGCGGTGACCCAGTCCTCGGCGGCCCAGCCGGAGGAGGGGTCGTAGCCCTTGGCACTCGCGGAGCCGGCGGCCATGGCGGCGGCCTCGTCACCGATGCGGGGAAGGAGCCGCTCCAGCAGGCCGATGCGCCCGGCGAGCGGCAGGACCGTCCAGGACTCCGCGTGGTCGCGCAGGTCGCAGAGCGCGGCGTCGAGGGAGGCGGTGTCGAGCGGGGGTGCGGCAGTCACAGGTGAACTCCGTTGGGTGTGTCGGGTTGGGGTGGTGAGGCCGCGTCAGCCGCTCAGCCGCGCGATGTCGCGGGCCGGATCGACGAGGAGGAAGGACGCCGCCGCGCCCACGGCGAGCAGCGCACCGGACAGCAGGACGGCACTGCCGTACCCGTCGTTGCCCTGGGCGTCGACGAGTGCTCCGACGATCGCGGGGGCGGCCAGACCCGCCGCGGTCACGACCGCGTTCATGGTGCCCAGAGCGCCGCCGCCCCGGGCCGGCGGGGCCAGTTCGGCGACGGTGGTCGCCGCGACCGTGGCGTACGAGCCGCCGAACCCGAAGCCGAGGGCCACCAGCACGGTCTTCGCGGCCGTGCCGTCCACGAACGGCAGCGCCGCACAGCAGGCCGCGCCGATCGCCAGGATCCAGCCGCCGACCCGGCCCCGGGCGTGGCGGCTGCTGACGCCCCGCCGCATCAGCCGCCCCGTGATGCCGGCCTGAGCGAGGAGTACGACCGCGCCGACCGCCCAGGGCGCGACCACGACGACGCCGGCCTGTCCGGCCGCGTAGCCGAGCGCGTTGCGCAGGTAGGAGGGCAGCCAGACCAGCATGAGGGCGACGGTCCAGTAGCTGGTGAAGTAGGCGAGGGTGGCACCGATCCAGGTGCGGCTGGTGAAGATCCTCCGGTAGGGGACCGCCGGCCGCTCCTCCCGCCGGCCGGTCACGGCGGTCGTCGCCGTGCTGTGGCGCCCGTCCGCGCCGAGCGCCGCCCAGGCGGCGGCCCAGAGCACCCCCGCCGCGGCGAGCACCCACAGGGCCGCCCGCCAGCCGTGGTTCTGGATCACCCAGGACAGTCCAGGAGCCGAGACGATCACTCCGAGGGTGACCCCCAGGGTGATCAGCGCGCCGGGCAGGTTGCGCCGGTGGTCCGGGAACCACGCCAGCGTGGCCTGTTGCGCGACCGGGAAGGCGGGGCCTTCGGCGGCGCCGAGGAAGACGCGCGAGGTGACGAGCACGGCCAGGCCCCCGCCGACGGCGGCCGGGACCTGGGCCACGGACCACAGGACCGCCATGACCAGCAGCAGCAGCTTCGGCGACATCCGGTCGGCGGCCAGGCCGACGACGACGGCGGCCACGGAGAAGAGCAGGAAGAACGCGCTGTTGGCGAGACCGAAGTGGGTGGCGCTCAGATGGAGGTCCGCACGGATCTCGTCGGCGGCGAGGCCGAGCACCGACTTGTCCGCGAAGTTGACCATCATGAAGACCACGAGCAGGACGGTCACCGTCCAGGCGCGCCGTCCGCCGTCACCGGTGGGCTCTGCGGCCCCCGTCGACGGCTGGGGCACGGTGGGTACCGCGGTCATGGGTGCTCCTGGGGAGTGAGGAGGGGGAGTGATGGGCGGTCAGGACAGCGGGACACCGGCGATGGCGATGCGCTCCATCACGCGGCGCTGCGGGAAGTAGTCGTTGACCGCGTAGTGCTGGGTGGCGATGTTGTCCCAGATCGCGATGGAGTCGGCCTCCCAGCGGAAGCGGATCTGGAACTCGGGGATACGCGCCTGGAGCACCAGGACGTCCAGGAGTTCACGGTTCTCCGCCTCGGACAGGCCCTTGATGTACCGGGTGAACGGCTCGTTCACGTACAGGGTCTTCCGGCCGCTGCGCGGGTGGCGTACGACGACCGGGTGCTCGACCTGCGGCCAGCTCTCACGGAACGAGGCCTTCTGCTCCTCGTCCATGAGAGCCCCCCAGCTCGCCTCCCAGTCGTGTACTGCGGTGAGCTCCTCGATCCGCGCCTTGAGGTCGGCGGGCAGGTTGTCGTAGGCGGCCGCCATGTCCGCCCACATCGTGTCGCCACCGGCGGCGGGCACCTCGACGGCCCGCAGGACCGCGCCGAGCGACGGGTTGGCCATGAACGAGTGGTCGCTGTGCCAGATGTTCTTGTTCCCCGCCGCCTTCGCGTCCTTGGCGAGGCGGGAGATGCCCGGCGTCCCGGTCTGCGCGAAGAACGGGTTGGCCTCCGGAGGGCCCCACAGGCCGGACAGGGCCAGCTGGTGCTCGGCGTTGAAACCGGTCTGCCCGCGGAAGAAGATCACCTTCCACTCGAGCAGGGCCTGCCGCAGCTCCTCCGCCAGTTCCTCGCTCACGGGCCGGGTCAGATCGACGCCGCCGAGCACCGCGCCGAAGTGCGGGGTGAGCGGGGCGACGTCGAGCAGCCGGTACTCGAACGGGGTGGCACCGGGCGCCACCCGGTCCAGGACGCGGCTCCCGTAGTGCATGAGGGGCTTGTCGAGCACGGGCCTGGGATTCGTCACAGAGGTCGAAGCGACGGACTGCATGGGTGCCTCCCGGCTACGGATTCGTATTACGTAACCGGCAGTATCGATATCTGCGCCGAGGCGGGTCAAGGGGTCGGGAGGACTTGATTCCGGTGGATTCCCCGAGGCGCGAACGAGGTCGCCGCCGGGCGTGGCGAGGCGGCGCACGCGGGCGACCGCCCCGCGTGCGCGACGGGTTCACCTGCTCTTGGACGCACGCAGGGGGCCGCTGCGAGGGGGGGCGCCGGGGCGGCCCTCAGGGCTGCGTGCTCACCGCGCGGCCGACCATGTCCACCACGGACTCCACCAGCGACGCGTCGGGCATCCGCTGCTCGCCGACCATGCGGAAGACCAGAGCGGCCGCCACGAGCGTGGCCGCGTCAGCCACGTCGACGTCCGGCCGGACGTCGCCACGAGCGACCCCGCGCTCCAGCAGGTGCCGGGTCTCGCTCATGACGCGCGAGGTGTAGTCCCGGTAGGCGCCCGTCTCGGCTCCGGCCTCCGCGGCGGAGCCGATCACACCGGCCAGCAACCGGTCGACGCCCGGCCGGCGGTAGGCCTCCATCCGCGCGGTCAGTACCGCCCTCAGTTCGGTGCGGAAGTCCCCCATGTCGGGGACGGCCAGAGGGCCGATCCGTGACTCTGCCGCGGCGATGACGAGATCCTGTTTGGTGGGCCAGCGGCGGTACATGGCGGGCTTGCTGACGCCGGCTCGGGCGGCGACCGCATCCATGGTCAGCGCGCCCATGCCGCTCTCCGCCACCAGTTCGACGACGGCGTCGAGGACGGCGCGCGTGACATGCGCCTGGCGGGGCCGTCCCGGCCCCCTCCGTGTGCCCTGCGCCCGCTCCTCCGTCATGGCACGACCCTACGCGGCATCGGCGCCCCGGCGTGAGCGGGGATGCGGCCGGCTGTGCACGCGAGGTCTCCGGGGGTCGGGAGGGTGCCCCCGGGGTGCGCGGGTATGCGGCTGTCGGCCGGCCGCGGCGGGCTTCTCACGGGCCGTCGGACGGGCCCTCGGCGAGTGCTCGGCGATCTCCCCGACGGGGTGCGGGGAAGATCCATCGCGGCACCACCTCGCGCGGGATCCTGTACCGGGCGACCGTGGCGGGAAACTTTGAATGATGGTTCACTTCTTGGATGGCCTACCGCAAGACCCCGGCCGAGATCGGCCGGCTCGAAGCCGCACGGGAGCACCTCGTCACCTGCGCCACCCAGGTCGTCGCCGATGTGGGCTGGTCACAGGCGTCCGTGGCGGCCGTCGCGGACGCGGCGGGCATCGCCGCCGGCTCGGTGTACCAGCACTTCTCGTCGAAGGCGGCGCTCGCCGTCGAGGTGTTCCGGCGCGCCGCCGGGCGCGAGGTGGAGGTGCTCGGCGAAGTGCTGCACGGCGTGGGCGACCCGGTCGAGCGGCTGCGCCGTGGCGCAGAGGTCTTCGCCCGTCGCGCCCTGGAGAACAGGGGCCTCGCCTACGCCCTGCTCGCCGCGCCCGCCGAGCCCGCCGTGGGCGCGGAGCGACTCGAGTTCCGGCGCCGCTACCGGGCCCTGTTCGCCGAGATCGTCCACCAGGGCGTGACGTCCGGGCAACTCCCGCCCCAGAACGCCGGGATCACCGCCGCCGCACTGACCGGCGCGATCGGCGAGGTGCTCGTCGACCCGCTGGGAGCCCCGGACGAGGGTGCCACCGAAGAACTGCTCGACGATCTCGTCGCCACAGCACTGAGGTGCGCCGGCGCCCCGACCGACTGACCACGAACACCCCCGGAGGAAGCCCCCATGACGACCAGCGGCCCGTCCACCCACGAGGTGACCAACCAGGCCCCGCCCCTCACCGGCCACGACGTCGCGGACGACCCGGTCCTCGTCGAGGCCGTCCGGCGGGAGGGAGCCGCCTGGCACCTGGACGAACTGCACCGGCTCGGCCGGGTCGTCGGCTCCGAGGAGGCGCAGCACTGGGCGGACCAGGCCAACCGTCACGAGCCCGAATTGCGGACCCACGACCGCTACGGGCACCGGATCGACGAGGTCGAGTTCCACCCCGCCTACCACCGCCTGATGGACATGTCGGTCGGCGCGGGGCTCGCCGGCGCCGCCTGGGCGGACGAACGGCCGGGCGCGCACGTGGCCAGGGCGGCGGGGCTCATGCTGGCCGGGACCGTGGAGCCGGGACACCTGTGCCCGGTCTCCATGACGTATGCCGTCGTGCCCGCGCTGCGCCACGCACCCGACCTGGCCGGGACCTACGAGCCCCTGCTCACCAGCCGTGTCTACGAACCCGGGCTGCGCACCCCGGCGGCGAAGGCCGGGCTGCTCGCCGGGATGGGCATGACGGAGAAGCAGGGCGGCACCGATGTCAGGGCCAACACCACCACCGCGGCCGAACAGTCCGACGGCACCTGGCATCTGCGTGGACACAAGTGGTTCACCAGCGCCCCGATGAACGACCTCTTCCTCGTGCTCGCCCAGGCACCGGGCGGGCTGTCCTGCTTCCTCGTCCCTCGCGTCCTGCCGGACGGCACCCGCAACAACTTCCGCATCCAGCGCCTGAAGGACAAGCTGGGCAACCGCTCCAACGCCAGCAGTGAGCCCGAGTTCGACGGAACCGTCGCCTGGCTCGTGGGGGAGGAGGGCAAGGGCGTACGGACCATCATCGGCATGGTGACGATGACGCGGCTCGACTGCGTGCTGGGCTCCGCGGCCGGCACCCGGGCCGCCCTCGCGCAGGCGGCGCACCACGCCAGGCACCGCTCGGTCTTCGGCACCGAACTGATCGGCCAGCCGCTGATGCGCAACGTCCTCGGCGACCTCTCGCTGGAGTCCGAGGCCGCCACCTCGCTCGCCCTCCGGCTCGCGGGCGCCACGGACCGGGCGCAGCGCGGTGACACCCGGGAGCGCGCCTTCCTCCGGGTGGCCACGGCGGTCGCCAAGTACTGGGTGTGCAAGCGGCAGCCCGTCGCGGTCGCCGAGGCGCTGGAGTGCCTGGGCGGCAACGGGTACGACGAGGCGTCCGGCATGCCGCGTCTCTACCGTGAGGCTCCGCTCAACGGCATCTGGGAGGGGTCCGGCAACGTCAACGCCCTCGACCTGCTGCGGGCGCTGTCACGCGAGCCGGAGTGCCTGGAAGCCTTCCGTGCGGAGATCGAGCAGGCCGCGGGGGCCGACCGGCGGCTGGACGCCGCCTGGCGGGAGCTCAGCGGCGAGCTGACCCTCACCGAGGACGCCCCGTTGCGGGCCCGTCGGCTGATCGAACGCGCGGCACTCGTGTTGCAGGGGTCGCTCCTCGTACGCCACGCGCCCCCCGCCGTCGCCGACGCCTTCTGCGCGTCGCGTCTCGCGGGTGACCACGGACTCGCCTTCGGGACCCTGGAACCGGGCACGGACTTCGCCGCACTGCTGGAGCGGCTCCCGGCCTGAACGGCACCGTGCTCACGCGCGGACCGCGGGCCCGGTGACCCGGACGCGCCCCGAGGCGGTCACCAGGCCTCGGAGTCCGCCGCGGCCGACGGGGAATCCGCCCGGTCGGCCGTGTCCGGCCGGGCGGACGCCGAACGCACCCGGCCCGCCATCCACGGCAGGACCAGCACCGACAGCATCGCGGCACCCACCATCGACGCGGCCTCGTTGGAAGCGAGGATCTTCTGGTCCACGCCGATCGTGGTGATCGCGACGACCAGGGGAAGACACGTCGAGGCGAACAGGGCGAGGCCGGCCCGGTCGGCGCGGTCGAGATCCCTCGGCGCGAACACGAACACCGGGGCGCCCCGGACGAGAAGGAACAGGAGCAGGAACAGAGGCACCACCATCAGGTCCGCCAGGTTGTCCAGCAACGCGTCCAGATCGAACTCGATGCCGGTGACCACGTAGAACAGCGGCACCAGGAAGCCGAAGCCCATCGCCTCGACCTTGCCCAGCACCTCGTCGCTGCTCGTGGGGGCAGCCCGGTGCAGGACGAGCCGGGTGACGACACCCGCGGCGAAGGCGCCCAGCAGCACGTCCAGGCCGAACGCTTCGGCCAGGCCCAGCATGCAGGCCAGCAGGAGCATCACGAAGCGGACCGCGAACTGTCCGCTGCTGCGCAGGGTCCGCTCCGTCAGCCGGCTGAACCAAGGGGGCCGAGGGCGAAGAGCCCAGAAGACGGCGGCTGCCGCGATGACCGCGAAGGCCGCGAGGAGTGC
The DNA here is from genome assembly GCF_042755185.1 of Streptomyces sp. NPDC059166. Classification (NCBI taxonomy): domain Bacteria; kingdom Bacillati; phylum Actinomycetota; class Actinomycetes; order Kitasatosporales; family Streptomycetaceae; genus Streptomyces; species Streptomyces sp. NPDC059166. Next base: position 48,795 of record NZ_JBHZCI010000048.1, read on the forward strand.
GGCCGACTCCGCAGGGCGGCGTCCGCTGAGCAGCAGCGCGATGGCGACGACCGGACCGAACTCCCCCACCGCGCCGACCGCTGTCATGACGGTGCCGAACCGGCCCTTCAGCTCACCTCGGTCCCGCAGCATCGGCAGCACCGTACCGAGCGCCGTACTCGTCAGTGCCGTCCCGATGACGAACGCCTTGAACGTCGCCCCGCCGCTGATCAGGAAGCCGAGTCCGATACCGGCGGCGAGCGAGATCAGCCAGGCCCAGAGCGAACGGCGCAGGGTGTCGCCGCGGACCGCCGCGAAGTCGATCTCGTACCCGGCGAGGAAGATCAGCATCGACAGCCCGAGGTCGGCGAGCGTGTCGACGACCTGGTCGGGCTCGGCCCAGCCCAGCACGTCGGGGCCGATGAGGATGCCCAGGGCGATCTCGAAGATGACCAGCGGGACGGGGAACCTGCGCCGGGTCGCGTACACCAGAAGGGGGGCCAGTACGGCGGCGGCCAGGATGAGGACGAGCGTGCCCGGGTGGCTCATGAGGTGCCGCCGCGGTGCCGGGTCACGGAGCGAGGGCGGTGAGGCCGGGGCCGGGAGCGCCGAGGCGGCGCACGAGCCCCGGCCGCCGCCCCGGCACGGTCGTCGGTTCCGCGGGCCCGGCATCCGTGGATCGGGACATCTCGGCACTCCTTCGCAGTCGGGCACGCCGTGGCCGGAGCCCGACGGCGTACACGGTCGCTGCCACCCTCACCCGCCTGCGGCGAGCGCACTACCGGGGCTGGTCCGACAGGACGAACGGTGCCGCGAGGCGGTAGGCGACGCGTGCGCGCCCGCGGTGCGGGCCCCCGCCGGCGCGCGTCGGGCGGCACCGATCCGGTGTGCGGCCGTGAGCCCGCCCCGGGCCGGACACGCGTCCACGAGGGCGGGTGCGGCCCGTCGGCTCTGCGGTGGCACGCGGGGGCCCGGCCCGCCGGGACCAGGCGGCGGGCCCCACTACTCCGGACCCGTCAGACCCGTCTCGGGCCGGCAGATCTGGCACGCCTCGATGTCCGGCTCCGCCAGGGCGACCAGGGCCTCCTGGCGGCTGATGTAGCCGAAGTCGCTCTTGTACAAGGTGCACGAACCCCGGTGCAGCAACGCGCTGTCGCTGGAGCGCTGCGGCTGGATCTTCCACGAGCGCTCGGCGTGCGCCTTCTCCCGCCTGAGCCTGGACTGCCTCTCCTCGGCCTCCAGCTCCCGGACCTTCTGGTCGGCGCATCGCAGCTGCCAAGCGAGGTACTCACGCGTGGTCCGCCATTTGTCCAGACGGGAGAGCCCGTCGTGTCCGGTCATAGGGCTCGGACCGCCTCGCGGGTGCGACCGGAGCCGGCCCACCCCGTACACCCCGTGGTGTGCCCGTGACTCTCCGGCGCGCCCTGGTGCGGCCGGGCGGGTGCCGTGCTTCGGGCGGCAGCGGGGCGGCGTCGCGGGAAGGGCCGGGCGTCGCGCCGGTCCTGGGGAAAGGTGCAGGTGCTCACACCGGAAGGGTACGTCTGTTCGAATTGCGGATGCGAGCGCGCACCGCGCCTCGGGCGCGCTTCGATCACCGACGGGGAGTGAAGCGCTCGGCGGGTGGCGTGCCCCGGCGCCGCGCGGGTATCCGGTGGCGTAGGCCAATAGGGTGTCCCGCATGTCTGTCACGCTGAGCTCCACCAGGACGCGCGCGGCTCTGCGCACATCGGCGCGTGTCTCCGTCGAACTGCTCCTCGTACTTGTCATGACCGCAGCCTTCCTCTGGCTACTGGGACGGATGTGGTCGGTCGTCTGGCCCCTCGTCGTCGGACTGCTGCTCACCACGCTGACCTGGCCCGCCGCACGACGGCTGCGCCAGTGGGGATGGCCCCCCGCTCTGGCGGCGTCGGCGGTGACGGTGCTGTTCCTGCTGCTCGCGGTGGGGGTGGCGGCACTGATCGCCGTTCCGGTCGCCTCACAGTCGGGTGAGCTGGCGGACGGGGTGGTCGAGGGCATCCAGCGGGTGCGCGAGTGGGCGTCCGGACCGCCCCTCAACATCGGCGACGACCAGATCACCGGCGCCTTCGACTCGGCGACCGCCCGGATCCAGGACAGCGTGGGCAGCATGGTCACCACCGTCGTCACAGGGGTGAGCACGGTGGTCAACGGGGTGGTGACCGCGGTACTCGCGGTCTTCCTCATGTTCTTCATGCTCAAGGACGGCACCCGCTTCCTGCCGTGGCTCGGACGCCAGCTGCCCGGCCGCCTCGCCACCGACATCCCCGTCGTCGCGGAGCGCGCCTGGTCGACGCTCGGCGAATTCGTCCGCTCCCAGGCGTACGTCGGCCTGCTCGACGCCGTGCTCATCGGAATCGGCCTCTGGGTCGTCGGGGTCCCGCTGGTGCTCCCCCTCGCCGTGCTGACGTTCGTGTCCGCGTTCGTGCCGATCGTGGGAGCCCTGTTCGCGGGATTCGTGGCGGTGCTCATCGCGCTGGTTTCGAACGGCCCCACCGACGCCCTGGTCGTGCTGGCGGTCATCGTCGTGGTGCAGCAGCTGGAGGGCAACGTCTTCCAGCCCATGATCCAGAGCCGTGGGCTCGGCCTGCACGCCGCGGTGGTCCTGCTCGCCGTCACGCTCGGGGGCAGCCTGGCCGGCATCGTGGGCAGCCTCCTCGCCGTACCCGTCGCCGCGCTGATCGCGGTGGTCTGGAACTACCTGCGCGAACAGCTCAGCGAGCCGGAGGCCGAAGGGGACGACGATGTCCCGTCGCCCCGGGGGACGTTGGGCGACCCCGTCGCGGGAGCCTGAGACCACGAGCTCCCCGGGTCCACCGTTCCGGCACGGGGCGTGGACCCGGGGAGGGTGGCACCAGCCGGTCGCGGACGTACCGTCACCTGAAGCGGCGCACCCGGTCGGGCTGTCCGGCCTGCACCGGACAATCCTCCACCGCCGGCTTCATCCCGATCGCCGAGGTGCCGCAGACCGAGTGGCGTCCGGTCACCGGCAACTCGTGTCCATGGACGGCCTCGACGGCGCAGCACGTCGTTCCGATGCGGTTCTGTCTGCTGGGACCGGCCGGCGAAGACACCGGCGGGCGGGGGCCGGGGCGGCCTCAACCCGCCTCGGCCGAGCGGCTCTCACGCAGTCGGGCGCGTACCCATGCGGGGTCCGGGTTCACGTGTGGCCGGCCGGCCACCACCACGGTGGGTACGGTCTCGTCGCCGTCGTTGACCGCCCGAACCGCCGCCGCCCCGGCCGGGTCACGCCAGATGTCCACCCAGTACGCCTGTCGCGCGGAGGGACCGAGGCGGAAGCGGAGGCGCAGGCAGTACTTGCACCCCGCCCGCCAGTAGACGACCGGCCTCCCGTCGGCCTGGCTCCGGCGCCGCGCCTCCGCCTCGGTGACCGACTTCGGGAACACCAGCGGGGAGTTCATCCCCGCGAGCAGCGCGAACAGGAGCAGGAAGGGTACGGCGCCGACCGCGCTCCCTCTGACGAACTGAGCCGTCGCGACGAGTGCTCCGCATGCCATGAGCAGGAGCGGCAGGATCCAGGCGCGTGTCATGGAGCCGAAGGCTACCGGTGCTCGGCCGGTGCCGGTACGGCGGCCGGTTCGAGGGACGCGCGGTGGGGGGGGGGGGGGCGGGGCGCCCCCCCCCCCCCCCCCCCACCCCCGGGGGGGGCCCGCCCCGTGTGGCAGGAACGGGCGCCCCGGGACCGCCGGCGGATAGCGGCCCCCAGCGTGGGCCGGGGGGGGCGCG